>CAMAQB010000004.1 GCA_945860285.1 Akkermansia muciniphila
ATCAACAAGTTGCCGATGCGACCCGACAGGCAAGGGCCGACCTTGAGTCTCAGATCGACACTCACCCGCTTGTAGTGGCAGCTCAGAAGCAAGCCGCGCCATATCACCGCAGGGGCGAACTTGTCCAAGTGTAAAAATTTCTGCTATGCGGATGTTCACAGGCCTGTCCCCACGGTGGGGGCAGGCTTTTTTGCGTCTGGAAGCAATCACCGCAAACCAAGCAGTATCAAGGGAAATTCAGCGCATGCACCCGAGAGGCCTTGTAGAATATAGGATTTACAATAAAGTGTTCACACTTTTTGTTCACACCCGCCATGTCTAACCAAAGGAAAAGGCCTCAATCCCTTATGGATCAAGGCCTTTATTGGCTCCGATTCTAGGATTCGAACCTAGGACCTAATGGTTAACAGCCATCCGCTCTACCGCTGAGCTAAATCGGATTGTAATGCCCTGCTTTACAGCCGCAAGGCGATGGCTAAGTTGCAAAAATGTTTGCTGTTACGCAAGGACAATTTGCAAGAAATGTTGGTCGGGGCGGCCAGATTCGAACTGACGACTTCCTGCTCCCAAAGCAGGCGCTCTACCAGGCTGAGCTACGCCCCGTCAAGGGGCGGCGACTCTATTGCAAAGGACCAAAGATGGCAAGATAATTTTTGCCATTGCCGAAAATTATCCATTTCGCCCGGCCCGGCAACGACCTTTACAGCCCCTTGTCTGTTACCGCACCCTCGGAGGCGCTGGTGACCAGTTTGGCGTATTTGGCGAGAACGCCCCTGCGATAACGCGGCTCCGGCTGCACCCAGTCGGCACGTCGGGACGCAAGCTCTTCATCGGAAAGTTTCACATCGATCCGGCTGCTGGTGGCATCGATGACGATTTCGTCGCCGTCCTGCAACAGCGCGATGTTTCCGCCGACAAAGGCTTCGGGCGTGATGTGCCCGACCACAAAACCGTGACTGCCACCGGAGAAGCGGCCATCGGTGATCAGGGCGACATCCTTGCCAAGCCCGATGCCCATGACCGCGCTCGTTGGGCCGAGCATTTCCCGCATTCCCGGCCCGCCTTTCGGTCCTTCCATGCGAATAACAATGACATCCCCTTTTTGAATTTGCCGTGCCAGGATGGCTTTCATGGCTGTGTCCTCCGATTCGAAAACGCGCGCTTTGCCAGTGAATACTTCGCCCTCTTTGCCGGAGATTTTGGCCACCGCGCCGTCCTGGGCAAGGTTGCCGCGAAGAATCCGCAAGTGGCTGTCTTTTTTGATCGGGTTGTCGAACGGACGAATGATCTGCTGGTCCGCCGGGTAGGGTTGGGAGAATTTCTCAAGGTTCTCACGCATCGTTCGACCGGTCACGGTCAGGCAGTCGCCGTGAAGCAATCCGGCATCGAGTAGCATTTTCATCAACGGCAGCGCCCCGCCGATGCGCACGAAGTCGGCCATGACGTACTTGCCGCTGGGTTTCAGATCTGCCAGAACCGGCACCCTGGCACCGATGCGGGCGAAGTCGTCGAGGGTGATGTCCACGCCCGCCGCATGCGCCATGGCCGGGATGTGCAGGCAGGCATTGGTGGAGCCGCCCAAAGCGATCAACACCGTGATGGCGTTTTCAAATGCCTGCTTGGTCATGATGTCGCGCGGTTTGATGCCTTGTCGAATCATGTTGAGCACGGCGGCACCGGCGTCGAAACAATCGCGCATTTTGTCGTCGCCGACCGCGGTCTGCGAGGAACTGTTCGGCAGACTCATGCCCAGCGCCTCGATCGCGCAAGCCATGGTATTCGCGGTGTACATGCCACCGCAGGACCCGGGTCCTGGAATGGCGCACTTTTCCACCGTTTCCAACTCATCATCGTTGTACTCGCCGCCCGCGTGTTTGCCCACGGCTTCAAAAACCGAGACGATATCAAGGTCCTTGTGTTCTCCTTTTATCGTCGCGCACCCCGGCAAGATCGTGCCGCCGTAGCAAAAGACCGCCGGACGGTTCATGCGGGCCATCGCCATCACGCAGCCCGGCATGTTTTTATCGCAGCCACCGATCGCGACAAAACCATCCATGCCTTCGCAACCGACCACGGTTTCAATCGAATCGGCGATCACCTCGCGGGAAACCAGGCTGTATTTCATGCCCTCGGTTCCCATGGAAATGCCGTCGGATATCGTGATCGTATTGAACACCAGTGATTTTCCGCCGGCGGCATCGACCCCATTCGCGCTTTCGCGGGCCAGTTTGTCGATGTGAACATTGCAGGGCGTCACTTCGCTCCATGTCGAGGCCACACCGATTTGCGGCTTGGCAAAATCGTCTTTTTCAAAACCGACCGCATAGAGCATCGCGCGACTCGGCGCACGATCAGGACCATCTAACATCGGACTGGAATATTTGCGAAAATCGACTGGATCACTCATCGGCCGGTGATTTTCTTCAAGTCGGCAGAAAGGTCAAGAAACTCCGCTGAACAGGTGCGAAAATTATTCCTGAGGGATGTCAGCACGAATCGCCTCATCTACGGTCTGCGACTTGAACACGTTGTTCCGGAAATTCGATTCCGACATTCCCTTGGTCAATCGCAGGGACGGTGGGGTGTTTTTTTCAAAAGCATTCTCGTGAAACGCCACGTTTTTTGCAGCCGCGGCCAGCACCGCCCCACCCATCATGTTGGAGTTGATCTGATTGCCCGTCGCCAATCCGCCACCCGCCTGTCTCAGAAAAACCCCATACTCGCGGTTGCCGCGCAATTGATTGTTTTGAATGGTCACGTCAGCCGCGGTGTCGATCAGGATTCCGTTCAGACAGTTTTCCTCGCACACGTTTTTCTCCAAAATGGCGGAAGCCTGCTTCCAGATGTCGATGCCATGCTGGAAATTGCCGCTGGCCACGGAATCAACAATGCGCACTTTGGTTCCGTCGTCCGTGGCATGAAGCCCGTACCAGCCGTTTTCGACGAACCGGCACTTAGCCGCCTTCACATCCCCTCCCGCAATGATGGCAAGACCGTGCCCCGCCGCGCGACTGAAGGAACATTGGTTGAACTCGACCGCTGCGCCGCGGACCAGCACGGTGGAAAAGCGCTCGGGGTCGAGAATCAATGACGAATGCTTGAATTGAATTCCAGTCACCTTCGCACCCGTCGAGCCCGCGTTGAAAGTCATGGCAGGACCGCGGTCCGCCGGACAGGAGACCACAACATGTTCACCCGCCGCTTCGAGCGTCACCGCCGCATCAATGCTGACCGGACCGGGGTATTCACCGTTGTCCAGGACGATCCGATCCTGTGATTTTGCCTGTGCCAATGCCAGTTCCAGGCTTTCGAAATCCACAGGCACCCGCAGGGTTCTGGTATATGACGACACCTTTTCATAGAGTGCGGAAATGCCGGGATGGTTCGGAGCCAGCGCCTTTGCCTCGCGAATCATTTCCAGCAATTCACTGTTGAAGTTTCCTTTGTCGAGTAATTTCGCGCTTTCAAAAAGCCCGGCCGCTTTGGTGGCGTTGACAAGCTCGCTTTCTTTTCCGTCGTCCGCCGTTTTTCTGACTCGCGAGGCCTCTTCATTCGTTGGTTCGATGCCCAGCAATTGATCAGCCGCCTTGATGGCTTCATCCCACTGGTTTGCACGAAGGGCCTCCTGCGACTTTTTCAACAGGGCTTCGCGTTGACTGGCCGATTTCAACAGACGCAGTTTATCGGAAAGTTCCAGCATCTCCCCATCTCCGGGGCGTTTTTCCAAAACCTTGGCGATGGCATCTGCGGACTCGTCCCAACGTCCCGCTTCAAAGGCCGAAATCGCCACACCCGACCAGTAGCCCAGGAATTGCCCCTGCTCCTCGATCATTCCGCTTTCGATGCTGCGTTTCCCCATCAGCACGACGGGACTGGACGGCGCGATCTTTTCAATCCGCTCGTAAAGGCGGAGGGCCTCATCCCAACGTCGTTTCGCCACGTGGTCGGCCGCCTGCGCTTCGTACGAAGCCAACATCAACTGCCGGGCATCATGTTGATGATAACGCCACTCGCGCCAACCGAAATACAAAGCTGTTAGAAACAGAGCAACAAGCACAAGCAAGCCCGCAACTCGGTTGCCGCGCGGGACAGCCTCCACATCCTGTCTGAACGACCCTGCATTGATGGATTCGCTTGCGGAATCCGATTGCGCGTCTTGCGGAACTTCCGGAACTCCGCTTTCCTGGGCAACTTTCGTTTCCTCAAGCTCCCTGAAAAAGGCCAGGGCCTTGTCGAACTCCATCAAGCCCTCCTGATAGCGGGCCTCCATCGACTCCGTGGGCGCCTTTCTCACCAGCTCCGCCATACCCTTGCGGGCCTCCAGAAATGCGGGCATCAAGGCCTTCCAGTCCTCGTCCGGATTGAGTCCCAATACTTTTCTTGCCTGCTCGGAATCCATGCGCAAGGATTGGTAGCAGGAATTGACAAAGAACCAAATGCCAAATCAGAAAAATCCGTGAACCGCCATTGACCATGACTCACCTGATCGTCCATCACCATCTGCGCCCGGGCGGTGTCACCGGGGTTGTCATCGAGCAAGCCCGTTATCTCAGGAAGCAGGGACTGGCGCACGCGCTGCTCAGTTCGGAGACGGGTCCCACCGACGCATCGTGCATCTCAGTTCCGCTGCTCGACTACCCTTGTGATCCAGCGGTCAGCGGACCACAACTTCTCGAGATCATCGCGAAGCAAGTTGCTGGTTTGCCGCAACCCCTTGTCTGGCACATTCACAATCCGACACTCGGATGCCATCCCGCCTGGACGGAATGTGTGGCATTGTTGGCGGAAAAAAACGAGCGCCTGATCCTGCATATCCACGACTTTGCCGAAGACGAAAGACCGGAAAACTATCGCGCTTTGATCGACCCTTCCCGGCTCTATCCGCGATCGTCGAGAATTCAATACTGCGTGCTGTCGCAGCGGGACCGCAACATGCTGATGCAGGCCGGGCTGGCTCCGGACGAAGTGTCGATCCTGCCCAATCCGCTGCGTGCGACACCCCATCCGCCCTCAATCCGCACTACCCCGTTGGTGCTATATCCATGTCGGCCGATTGATCGGAAAAACCTCGGCGAGTTGTGCCTTTGGGCTGCCATCGCGGGAGATGGCGCGCAATTTGCAACAACACTTTTGCCGGCGAAAACCCGCAACGCGGGGAACCACGAGCACTGGCGGAATTGCATCAATCAATTCGATCTGCCCGTTCGGCTCGGGATCAGGGCGACCAACAACAAACTGACGCTCGACGAATGCGTCACCGATTGCACACACATCATCAGCACATCGGTCAAGGAGGGGTTCGGCATGACATTTCTCGAATCCATTGCCTGGAATCGTCCGCTGTTTGGCCGGGTCATCCCCCACATTCAAATCGATCTCGAATCCCACGGAATCATTCATCCGCACTTGTACGAGCGGATTTTTCCAACGGATCAACCTGATGCCGACTTCGCCAAAATGACCACGGAACAGCATACACAAGTCATTGCCCGGGCCCGCGAAAACCCGGAGTCGATCCTGATTGAAATAAGGGGTCGTCAAATTCCCGCCGCGGATTGGTTGACGAACGTTTTGCATCAACGCGAGTGCACGATCTCCCCTGACCTGCTGACGGCATTTTCCCCCGAGTCCCACGGCAAAATGATTCACGACATCGCCACCAGGCTGTTAGACCGAGAACCCGGCCCGATCGAATATCTTGACTCACGGGTCGTTCTGCAAGGCTTTGCCTCATAATTCTTGCCGCATAGTGGATCGAACGCTACCCTTACGCCGTGCCCCAAGCCCGCGTATTGATCGACGGCCCGTCCGAGTTGGTCTTTGATTATTCCTTTGCCGATGATGTGCCCGTCGTTGCCGGCTGCCGGGTGCGCGTTCCCTTGCGCAATCGAAATGCGACCGGCACGGTGCTGTCGGTGGCCGCATCAACCGATCTAGGTTTCGCTTTGCGACCGCTCACCTCGCTGATCGATCCCCAGCCGCTTCTAACAAAAGAGCTGTTGGAACTGGCGTCGTGGATCGCCCAATACTACGGCTCCAGCATGGAATCGGTCATTCGTTCCCTGCTGCCGGAGGCGGTGCGCTCCGAAACGAACTCTGCCAAATCCCAGAAAATGGCGTGCCTGTTGCGGATACCTTCCGCAGAGGACATTCTAGCAATTGGTAAAAAAGCGCCCCGACAACAAACCATCCTGATCTCGCTGCAATCCGCTCCGGATCAGAAAATGATGATCGCGGAGTTCGGCTCGGGCGCACATGCCTCTGTGAAGGCTCTTGAAAAAGCCGGCTGGCTCGGAGTTGTCGATGAGGAAATCCGCCGCGAACCGGATGCGGACATGCAGGAGGAAATCATCGAGTCCTTTCCACTCAAGCTCAACGATGAGCAACATGCGGCTCTCGCTGCCGTATGCAAAATCATTGACCATCCCGAAAAACCGCTGCTGTTGCTCGGCGTCACCGGTTCAGGAAAAACCGAGGTCTATCTGCAGGCGGCCCGCTACGCGTTGTCGCAACAGAAAACCGTGCTCGTGCTTGTTCCGGAAATCTCCCTGACTCCGCAAACCGTTCGACGTTTCAAAGCCCGCTTCGCCAGTCTCATCGACCAGGTCGCGGTGTTGCATTCGCATTTGTCCCAGGGCGAACGATTCGACGAATGGCATCGCATCCGCACCGGTAAAGCCAGCATTGTCATCGGTGCCCGTTCCGCCGTCTTCGCCCCCCTGCCCCATCTCGGCCTGATCCTGGTGGACGAAGAACACGACAACTCCTACAAGCAAGACACCGCGCCTCGCTATCATGGACGCGATGTCGCGGTGCTGCGCGCCCACATTGAAAAATGCGCGATTGTCCTCGGTTCCGCCACACCTTCGTTGGAATCGTTTCACAACACCCAGCAAGGGAAATATCAACTGTGCAGGCTCAACAATCGTGCGGACTCGCATTCGATGCCACTGGTCCGGGTGCTCGACATGCGGTTGGAAAAACAGAAACAGAAAAACGCCCACGCGATTTTTTCCGACAAACTCCGCCAGGCCCTTGAATTGCGGATCGAACGCAATGAGCAGTCGATCCTCTTTCTCAACCGCCGCGGTTTCGCCCGTTCGCTGCAATGCCCGGCCTGCGGTCATACCTGCCAGTGCCCGCATTGCGCGGTCGCACTTACGTATCACCGCACCGAGGAACGACTGATGTGCCACATCTGCGGCTATCAGTCGATCGTCCCGCGCAAGTGCCCGGAATGCAAGGACCCCGCAATCTCGCTGCATGGCTATGGCACGCAAAAGGTCGAGGATGTGCTCGGAATGATTCTGCCCAAGGCGAAATTCGCCCGCATCGATGCCGATGCCATGCGCAAAAAAAACACCCTGCGCGACACCTTGAATGCGTTCAAGTCGAAGAAACTCGATATCCTGATCGGCACCCAGATGATCGCCAAGGGCCTGCACTTTCCCAATGTGACGCTGGTGGGAATTCTCAACGCCGATATCGGCCTGCACGTGCCGGATTTCCGGGCGGCCGAACGCACATTTCAATTGATCACCCAGGTCGCGGGTCGGGCCGGACGCGGCGAACTCGAGGGCGAGGTGATCGTGCAAACCTGCACTCCGCACGCACCGGCGATTCAATTCGCCCGACGTCACGATTTCGATGGCTTCAGCGAACAGGAACTCGAGTTCCGCCGGGAGTTTCACTTTCCTCCTTTCGGTCGCTGCGCCGTCCTCACCGTGCGTTCCACCCATGAACGACGAGCCGAATTCACCCTGCAAACCCTGCACCGCCGACTTTCGGAAAACCCACCGCCGGGTTTGCAAATCGGCGAGGCATTGCCCAGTCCGCTCACCCGGTCGCACGGGCAATTCCGCTTCCAAATCACCCTGCGCTGCCCGCAGGCGCGGCCTCTAACAAAACACGTGCAGGCCGTTCTGCAAAAAACAAGCCTGCCCGAGGATGTGATCGCCACCTTCGACATGGACGCGATCAATTTTTCCTGAGCATGATCGATTCCCTCGAATGCAACCAACTATACTGAGCGTCATCATAATTGGGAAGACAGGCTTCCAGCCTGTCTAGGCAAACAGGCTTCCAGCCTGTTTCTTCGCCTGCCATCCTGGGAAGACAGGCGTCCTCGCCTGTCTCGGCAAACAGGCTTCCAGCCTGTTCCTTCACTACCCATCCTGGGAAGACAGGCGTCCTCGCCTGCCTGTCCCGCCAAGCGGTGGTCTCGGCAAACAGGCTTCCAGCCTGTTCCTTCACTACCCATCCTGGGAAGACAGGCGTCCTCGCCTGCCTGTCCCGCCAAGCGGTGGTCTCGGCAAACAGGCTTCCAGCCTGTTTCTTAGCTGCCCACCCGTTTTGAAATGCCAAACAACAGCGGCCCACATTATGATCAAGGCGACTATAGCTGCACCGAATAATCTTGGCAAACCGTTCGCGCAGGTTAGGTATGGCAGTGCATTAACAACTGTTTGAAATGACATGAATCATCCCATCGCCGCCTCCTCTACCGGCTTATCGCCCGCTAGTAGCAGCCCGAGTGGCGCCCGCAGAGCCCTCACCCTGCTGCTCTTGCTCAACATGCTGTGTTATGCCGACCGCTACATCATTGCCTCGATCACCCCGGCGTTGAAGCGCGAGTTCCTGCCCGGCGATCCCAATGCAAACGGCATTTCAGGCCTGCTGACCACCGCGTTCATCCTCAGTTACATGGTGGTTGCACCGATCTGCGGCTGGCTGGCCGACCGCTACTCGCGCTGGCTGATCATCGGACTCAGCGTTTTTGTCTGGACTCTGGCCTGTGGCGCAACGGGGCTGGCAATGAGTTTCACCGCGCTGATTTGCACGCGCATTTTTCTGGGCGTTGGCGAAGCCGGTTATGGCCCTGCGGCACCGACGATCCTCAGCGATCTCTATCCGATAGAAAAACGCGGACAGGTGCTCGCCTGGTTCTTCATGGCGATTCCGGTCGGCAGCGCGCTCGGTTATGCCTTCGGCGGAATGATGATCGAGCACTGGCGTTGGGCGTTTTTCCTCGTGGTGCCGCCCGGACTGCTGCTGGCATTCCTGAGCATGCGCATGACCGATCCGCGCAACGCAAAATTCGGCACGACGGCAAAACCACAGGCCGCCGACTACCTCAGCTTGCTGCGCATCCCCTCGCTGATGGCCAATTTCCTTGCGCAAGCAGCGATGACCTTTGCCATCGGCGGGCTTTCGGTCTGGGCACCAACCTACCTATCCGAGCAACGCGGAATTCCCGAAGCCCAGGCTGGCGTGGCATTCGGTGCGATATTGGCGGTCGGAGGATTGGTTTCGACACTCTTCGGCGGCTGGCTGGGCGACAAGCTGCAAAAACGGTATAAAAGTTCGTATTTCCTCGTCTCCGGAACCGGAATGCTGCTCGGCTTCCCGGCGACCCTGGCGATGCTCTGGGTGCCTTTCCCCTATGCATGGGGATGCATACTCCTTGCGGTTTTCTTTTTGTTCATGAACATCGGTCCCTCCAATACCGCCCTCGCGAATGTCACCCCACCGGCCATGCGCGCCTCGGCATTTGCCGCGAATATTTTCGTCATCCACGCCCTCGGCGATGTGCCCGCCCCGCCGCTGATGGGCTGGATCACCGACCGCTCGGGAGGCAACTGGAATACCAGTTTCATACTCGTCTCGGTGGTGATGCTGCTGGCCGGTGCCATCTGGCTGATGAGCACCCGATCATTGGTGAAAGACACCGAAGCCGTGCGACTGCTCGAAGCGAATGACTGCTAGGATGTCGAGGACACAAGTCCGCCAGGCAAGTGGGGCGAAGCAGATCAGCAAACGATCCGCAACCGGTGCCTGCCACCACCCGCTCCCGTCACCGTCAACCAGTCCCGCAAGCCAACACCAGCAAAGGTCCAGAACCAGCTCGGTCAAAATGCCCAAGCGGCCTGACCAGGAAAATCACGCCCAAAAATAAGCCGTAAAAAAAGTTGAAAATAACTCTTGATTCGATCTGATACTACTGACCCCAGGGACGTGACCCCAGGGACGCGGCAGGAGCAGCCGACACCCTGTGGAGCGCCCGCGACCTGCGACTACGGGTGTGAAGGCATCTCAGGGCTAACAGAATCCGAGCGAATCAAAAGTTCTCGCCCACTTTTTCACGGCTGATTTTCGGGCGTTGTTTTGAGGTCAGGGCGCATGGGATTCTCCGGGGTCATTGATTATGAAAAGCCTCGCGAAGGCACCATCACTTTGCTAAGGAAGCACAATGAAGGAGATGATCCCCTTCGCGAAGCAAATCATGTTTACACAAAACTACCACAGCATGGGCATCGGCCGGCACAAGTCTTTTTGCCAAATCCACATCCTTCAGCAGAACGGCAGCCATGTTTACAAAGGGCCACTGAAATAATATGATCCAATCTTGAAAAGGTTAGAAATCCGCCTGGAGAGGACGTCTCCAGGCGGATGGTGCTGCCGTTTGTCTCGTGTGATCTGCTTATGGCTGGGCGGGAACGTAGAGCTCTGAATCAACGGCAAGAAGGGTTTGTGGGCTGAAACTCCAACCGTTCAACGCATTGAGTTTTTCCGGTGTGGTGGCGTGCTCGGCGGCCACTTCCGCCAGCGTTTGCTCGCGGGTGGTTTTGATCAAAACATACGAACTCGCCGCCGTTTCGGTTTTTTTCTGATGGGAAATCGGTTGGGTACTGTCCGCTGTCAGGCTGGCGGCAGGAGAGTTGGCGGGTGTCTTTTCCACACTCGCCATTTCCTTACTTTTTGCAGTTTGCCGCGCGAGCGGTTCCTTCGCGACTGTCGATGATGCGACGGCGTTTTTGTTGGCTGTCGGCGTGCTGGATTTTTCCTTGGTTTCCGTGCGGTTGGATGTCGAACGTTCAGAAGTCGCGCTCGCCATGGACGGTGCTGGCGTTTTGGCTGCTGGTGCTTTTGCCACGGCTGCGGAGGTTTTGCCACCGAGGTTGATTTTCTGGCCGACGCGCAGGGCTGTGGCATCAAGTTTGGGGTTCGCCGCCTGCAAGGCCGACACCGTGGTCCCCTGGCTGCGGGCTATCTTGCTCAAGTTGTCGCCCGCCGCTACGGTATAGGTACCGCTGGCCAGCGGCCGGGTTTCCGGTTTTGGAGACGACTGTTTGGCTGCGGGTGTGTTTTTCGTCGGGATTGTAATCTGCCGCCCCACATTCAGGGACTGGGCATTGACTCCGGGATTGGCCTGCTGCAAAGCGTTCAGGCTGACATTGTATGTCAGGGCGATGCGATAGAGATTGTCGCCCGATTTTACTACGTGGGTAGTAGCACCAGCGATGGAGGTGGCGAATAGTGCGATGATTCCATGTAGAAGGGTGAAAGTCTTCATGGCGCGCATTGTATTAAATACTTAACCTTTGGCAAGTAAAAATTTAACTTATCTTGATATTTTTTAAAAAAAGCGTTGAGAGAATCGCAGTTTTCGGTCTGGCGTTTCGCTCGGCAAAGCTTGTCAATGGAAGGCATTCGGCATTTTGGTGGGGCTTTTTCGGTCATCGGGTATTACTTGATCAAGATGTAAAATTTCGATTTTTGGAACCTTTTGGAGATGAAAAAGCGAAAAAATTGACATTTGGTTCAGGGTTGTTGACGTATTTTCGCAAGTAGCTCGGCCATCATTTTGACCCGTTCGGGTTCGCTTCCAGCCCGGTTGTTCTTTTGGGCGATGTCGCTAGTCAGATCGTATAACTCGAATGAGTTGTCCGCTGTGCCCACTGCCGGCTGAATTGATTTTTTGCCACCGCCTTTTTCAATCAACACCCAGTTTCCCTGACGCAGGGCCAGAGGCGAAGGGCCATTGTTTTGCAGAACCAGATGGTCGTGCAGTGCTGGCCCTGGTTTTTCCTCGAGCAGCGCCGGCAACACATTGAGGCTGTCGGACACCGCACCTGTGGGGAGTTTTTGACTGGTGAGCGCGGCGAGAGTTGCAAGGGTATCGATGTGGCTGATCAGTTGATCCGATGTGCTGCCCGTCGGGATATGACCCGGCCAGCTGGCGATGAAGGGAACCCGATGTCCGCCTTCATAGAGATTTCCCTTTGTCCCGCGCAGGATTCCGTTAGGCTTCTGTCGACCGTGCAGGGCGTTTGTGCCGTCGTCGTACGTGTCTTTAATCTGTCCACCATTGTCGCTGGTAAAAATGACCAGCGTTTTTTCGCTAAGGTTGAGACGCTCGAGAGTTTCCAAAATCCGACCGACGCTCCAGTCGAGCTGATGAATGACATCGCCGCGCCAGCCGCAGGTGCTGGTGCCCCGGAAGCGTGGGTGAGGAACCATCGGTTCGTGAATGTCATGGGTGGCGAACAGCAGGAAAAAAGGAGCGGACTTGTTCGCTTCGATGAAGCCGGTGGCCCGGGCGGTGATCGTGTCGGCGATGTCTTCGTCGACCCATCGTGCAGCCATGCCGCCGGTCATGAAACCGATGCGGGGGATGCCGTTGATCACGCTGTCCTTGTGGCCCGGGCCTCCCTGGATTTTCAGCTTCACCCCGGGGTCGGTCCCCGTCGGATCGGAGCCGATTTTTTTGCCAAAGCTGACCTCGATCGGGTCGGCGGGATCGTACCTGTAAACGTCATGGTTTTCGACAAAAACGCAGGGCACACGATCTCCGGTGGCGGGAATCACGAATGCCTGGTCGAATCCCAGTTCCAGCGGGCCGGGAGCGAGTTTCTTGTTGAAGTCGGTGCTTGGAGGATTACCGAGGCCCAAGTGCCATTTGCCGATGACAGCGGTTTTGTATCCTGCCTGCTTGAGCATCGATGCCACCGTCGTGGTGCCTGGTTTGATCAGCGCAGGTTCGTCCCCGCGGGCGATGCCGGTTCCTGGCTGACGCCATGCGTATCGCCCCGTCAACAAGGCGTAGCGGGTGGGAGTGCAGACCGTCGCCGTCGAATGGGCATCGGTGAAACGCCTGCCGCCGCTGGCCAACTGGTCGAGGTGGGGTGTTTTCACCTCGGTGGCGCCGTAGCAACCGAGGTCGCCATAGCCCACATCGTCGGAGATGATGTAAACGATGTTCGGTTTATCATCTGCTGCCGCGAAGGCGTGGCACGACAGGATGATGCAGAGAGAAAAATGTCGGATGGTTGATTTCATGATCGATGGTGACATACGCGGTGGGGATTCATTTGCGGAGTCTGCGGGGTCGGGAATTGGGTGATTCGTACGCATCAAACACCTCGCCGTGGCCCAGCGCGCGGGGGTCGTTTTGTGTTTTCAATTCCGCCATTAGCTTTTCCCGCAGGGCGGTTGTTTTGTTGGAAAATTTCGGATCGTCGGCAAGATTGGTCATGCAGTCCTGATCTTTGCTGACTTGAAACAACATCTGCTGCGGACGTTTGCCGAAGGCCTGCTGCCAGGCGATGCTGTCATGGTCGAGGTTCACGATCCACGACTTCGTGGGTCCGTTGTCGCTGTCCATGAAATTGCTTTCGGGGTCTCCGCAGGGCCAGCGTTCGGGGGTGAAATTGAGCACGTAAAAGAATTCCCCTTCGCGGATCGCCCGCACCGGGTAGCCGAGGCCCGAGTGCGAACCGGGGCGAACGTTTGTGTCGTTGCGCTCGCGGCCGACAATCACAAATGATCTAACGGATTTCGCTTCGCCGCGCAGGAGATCGGTGAAACTCCGACCGCTGAGCGGCGACATGCCCTTGGCGGCTCCATCCAGTGCGAAGAGTTCGAGCAGGGTGGGTGCCAGGTCGATGAAGTTGATGAAATCACCGATGCGGCGTGGCGACCCCAATTTTCCAGAGGGATGGCTGACAACGAAGGGCACGCGATGAGCATCCGGGAAGGTATGACCCTTCACACGCGGAAAGGGCATGCCGTGGTCGGAAGTGACAATGACCATGGTGTCCTTCCGGTGCCCGCTTTGCTCCAGAGCCGCGATCAACGACCCCACTTGATCATCGAAGGCCTCGACTTCAACCGCGTAGTCGAGCATGTCGCCGCGCACGGTTTCGCAATCGGGCCAATAGGCTGGCACGTGGCCGATATCTTCGAGCTTTTTGCCTGCGGCGATTCCGGCTCCCTCTTTGTAGGGTCGGTGTGGATGGTGACTGCCGAACCAGAAAAAGAACGGTTTGTCGCGGGCGCGGGATGTGAGAAATGTGGCCAGAGCCTCACCTGGGGATTTGCCCGCGCCGGCCCCAAGGGAAAAATTGCGTGGCTTGCCCTCGGTTGTTATCGCCATGCCCGGCCCCCATGTTTTTCCGGTACTGCCGCAGACCACGCCCGATTGTGCGAGCGCTTCGGTGAAGGCCATGAACTTCGGCGGGAACAACGGTTGATGGTTGGCGGCATCCTCGAGTTGCCATGGATAGCGGCCGGTCAGGATGGCCGCGCGCGACGGCGCGCACTTGGCGGTCGGGGTGTAAACGTTGTCAAAAACCAACCCCTCCGCGGCCAGCTTGTCGATGTTCGGAGTTTTGATCCATTTGCCGCCGTAGGTGTTGCCGAAATTGGCGGAGCAGTCGTCGGCGATGATGAACAGCACCTTGCACGGCGTTGCGGCTTCAGCAGAAGCAGCGAGAAAGGTGCCGGTGATGTAGAGCACCAGAAGGATTGATTGGCGTATCACAATCATCGTTTCAGCACTTGTCAGGGTTTGAAGTGAACGCCGGCACTTTTGGCCCACTCGGTCCACAACAATTTCAGTTCCTCGCATTTTTTTGGATTCGACGCGGCAAGATCGTTTTGTTCGCAGGGATCATCGGCGAGATTGTAGAGTTCCCACGTGACCGGTTCCGGCTGGCGTTTGCCCCAGACGATTTTCCAGTCGCCCTTGCGCAGGCCGCGGGCGCCCTGATGTTCGGTCGGGATGATCCGCTCCGGCACGGACTGGCCATGAATCGCGGGGAGCAGGGACACGCCGGACAAAGGCAGGAGGGCAAGGTCATTTCTTTTGGCAGGGTAGGGGATGTCAGCCGCCGCGGCGATCGTGGGCAGCAGGTCCATGACATGGGCCGGGCTGGTGATCCAACCGGCGCGCGGCTTGAAACCGGCGGGCCATTGGATCAGCAGCGGTGAACTGATGCCGCCCTCGTGACAAAAATGTTTGTACATGTTGAGCGGCGTGTTGCACAGGTTGGCCCATCCGGAGCCGTAGGCGTGGTCCGAACCCTTCTGACCCATGGCATCCAGAGCGGCCCCGGTGTGGAGGGTCGTTTTGCCCGCTCGCGATGGTCCATCGAACCCGAATGGCCCCCATTCGTAACAGGCACCGTTGTCGCTGGTGAAAACGATCATCGTATTGGCGAGTTCGCCGTTTTTTTCCAGATCCGCCATGATGCGGCCGATGCCGGTGTCAATGTGTTCGACCATCGCCGCGAAGACGGCCATGCGATGGGCCAGGTCCTCGCGTCGGTCCGCGGGCAGTGTCGCCCACCCGGGGTTGGGTTTGCCCGAATAGCCGTTGGCGATTTCCTCTGGTTCCACCGGCACCTGTGAGAGCGGTGGCAGGGCGGTTGATGCTGGGATCAGTCCTGATTTTTTCATGCGCTCCAGTCGTTCCGCGCGCAACACGTCCCAGCCCTTTCGATAGATTTCGAGGTATTTTTCCATCGTCTTCCGTGGTGCCTGCACCGGGAAGTGCGGCGAGGAATGCGCGAGGTAGAGAAACCACGGCTTCTTCGCACCCCGTGCCTGTTTGAGAAACTCCAGCGCATAGTCGGTGAAGACATCGGTGGCATAGAATGTCGCGGGCGACAACTCGGCGGGAGTCCCCTGGGGAAGCCTGACATACCCCGCGGGGCTCCATTGATCCTCGGCGTAGGAATTGAAATTACGATATCCATAGTACTGATCGAACCCCCGTTCGATGGGGCCCGGGGTTCCCATGTGCCACTTGCCTGTAATCCATGTCGTGTAGCCGGCCGACTTGAGCAGCTCGGCGATGGTGATATTGTTGTCGAGCAGGTGTCCGGTGTAGGCGGGTCCAAGACCAGGTGAAGGTTTGGGTTGGGTGAAGGAGCCGATGCCCGCCTCGTGGGGATGCAGTCCGGTCATCAGCGAGGCGCGGGTGGGACAGCAGCGCGCGGAATTGTAACACTTGGAAAAACGCACGCCCGCCGCGGCGATTTTGTCGAGGTTGGGTGTGGCGATTTCACCGCCGTAGCAGGAGAGGTCCGAGTAGCCGAGGTCGTCGGCGAGAACGATCAGCACATTCGGTTTCTCGGCGGAATGGCATGGCACGATGCCCGCATACGCGACAGCGAGGGCTGCGACGGCTGACTTGATGATGCTCACTGGATCAACGACTGGAATTTTCATGGTTGTGCCCACCATTCATAGCGCAGGTTTCGAGACCGATACAACCCCTATTATGACAATGCGTGCCGAACGAATGGCGATGATCGGCTGAAATTGGTGAAAAAAGCCTGCGAATGCCCGAGTATGTATGGAACCATGAACCGCAAAACTCTTGTCGCCTCGTTGTTTGTTTTATCCCTGTCCCCGATTGCCGTGGAGGGCAAGGACAGCGTCTGGACCGATCCCGCCAAAGCCACTGCGGAAAGTTCCGATTTTTTGATCCAGGGTGAATACACCGGCAAACTCGGCGATGCCAAGGTTGGGGTGCAGTTGGTCGCCGAGGGGGCGGGCAAGTTCGCGGTGGTTTACTACCCGGGTGGATTGCCCGGCGACGGTTTCAGTGGCGACAAAGCCACCCGCATCAAAGGCAAGGCGGACGCGGAAAAAGTCACCCTGCCCGACATGAGTGCCACGTTGAAGGACGGCAAGATGGTTTTTAAAAACGGCAGCTTGAGCAAAGTGGAGCGCAAGAGCCCGACTCTCGGTGCTGCGGCTCCGAAAGGTGCCGTGGTCCTTTTCGACGGAAAAAACGGCGATGCTTTTGACAAAGGAGTGCTGGATGGCGACATGCTTTGTCAGGGAATCAACACCAAGCAGAAGTTCCAGAGCTTCCAGTTGCATGTTGAATTCAAGATTCCCTTCATGCCCGAGGCCCGCGGACAGGGCCGCGGCAACAGCGGTTGTTATTTGCAAAGCCGCTATGAGTGCCAGATGCTCGACAGTTTCGGGCTCGAAGGCGAGACCGACGAGTGCGGCGGCTTCTACAAGATCAAGACGCCTGATTTCAACATGGCCTATCCGCCGCTTGCCTGGCAGACTTACGACATCGATTTCACCGCCGCCACCTTTGATGCGTCTGGCAAGAAAACAGCGAATGCGACAGCGGTTGTGAAGCACAATGGCGTATTGATCCACAAGGGCATCGAACTTCCCCATGCGACCACCGCCTCGCCGTTGGGCGAGGGCCCCGAGCCTGGTCCGCTGCACTTGCAGGATCATGGCAATCCGGTGCGCTACCGCAACATCTGGATTGTTGAGAAGAAATAAGCCACTCAGCGCGCGGCCGTTTTCAATTCGGCAAAGCGGGCGCGCATCTCGGTCAGGATCCTCGCCCTCTTCGGATCACCGATGATGTCATTTTCCTCCAGGGGATCGTTGACGAGGTCGAAGAGTTGTTCCACGTTGAAATCCGGCCAATAGAGGTATTTCATGTCTTTTCTAACAAGTGCCTCCGAGGCCGGGATGAAGTCCTTGCTCTGGTGGGTTCCGTGTTCATAGAAGAATTCGCTGCGCCACACGGGTTTTTTCAAGGCAAGGTAGAGCGGCGACAGATTCTGACCCTGCATTCGCGGCGGCGCGGCAATGCCCGCGGCCGCGAGAACGGTCGGGGCGATGTCGACATTCAGCGCAAAATCATCGTTGGTGCCGCCCGCTTTGGTTTTCGGCAGACGTGGGTCGCGGACGATCAGGGGTACGCGGATGCTCTCCTCGTAGGGGTACCATTTGTCGGCCAAGCCATGCTCGCCGTGAAAGTAACCATTGTCGCCGGTGAAAATCACCATTGTGTTTTCCAACATGTTTTGTTTTTTCAGCTCGTCGAGCACCCGACCGCAAGTCGCATCAACTTCACTCGCCAGTCGGTAGTAATTCTTCATCATGCTCTGGTATTTCTCCGGGGTGTCGAAACGCCAGTGCCAGCGGTGGCGGCTTTCGTTTTTCTCACTGATCAGAAAGGGCGGCAGTTTGTGATACGCTTCGTCGGTTGCGGTTTTGGGAATGGGAATGGCGGTATCCTTGTAGAGTTCCATGCTTTGCGGTTGGGGCAGATACTGCAAGGGGTTGCCGTCCTCCGCGTGGGTGGCGAAAAAGGCCAGGGTCAGGCAGAATGGTTTATCGGTCGGTCTGCTGCCAAGAAACTCCAGGGCGTCGTTCTGATTCTTCTGTGTGACGTGGATTTTCACCCCGTCCGGCCCGGTCATCCAGTGGGTTCCGCTGTAGGCGCGACCGAAGTCGTAATTCTCTTTCGGAAACGCGCCGTTGTGCCACTTGCCGATGTGTCCGACGTAATATCCATGGCGCCTCAGCAATCCCGGATAGGTTTCGGCCCAGGGTGTCTTGAACGGATTCATGGCGACATTGCCGTGGCGCGACATCCATTGGCCGGTCATCAGCGAGGCGCGGCTGACGCCGCAGATCGAAGTGGTCACGCAGGCGTGGGTGAATCGAGTGCCTTCCTTGGCGAGTTGATCGAGCCGGGGTGTCTTCACAACCGGGTTGCCCGCGCAGCCCAGGGTGTCGAAGCGCCAGTCATCGGCTTGAAGGATCAGAATGTTCAGCGGTCGGTCCGCCGGAGCGGCGGAAAGGTGACAGGGGAGGAGAAGCAGCAGATGGAGCAGGAGATGTCTCATGATGGATTGCGAGGTATTCTCTGAGTCTAGTTCAATTGGCACGGATGTAAACCACGTGGTTTTCTAACGACCGCGTTGCAAGGGATGTCCGGCTTTTGCCTTGGTGACATGGGGTGGTTTGAGGTAGACCGGCTGCACGGGCCTGCTGGCGTGGAAGGATTTCTCCTCCTCGTCCAGCGCGCGCCAGCATTGCCACAATCGGCCAGCGCTGGGGGTTTCCCGGGCGATGGTTCTGGCGAAGGTTGCGGGATCGATTTCATCAAGGGAAAACACGCAGGGTTCGGAATGTGCGATCATCGCACGCATTTCCTCCAAACCGCCCATCACGGGGTCGCCCGAACTTTTGCCTGCGGTGATCTCCGCCCACCACCAGTCGCCGCGGCGGGCATCGCCAATCGCCAGGCACCGGGATCGTTCCCTCGCCGGCACGGTGGCAAGAAACGAGGGCAGTCCGATCATCGGGCAGTTGTGTGCGATGGCGAGTCCCTGGGCGACGGCGATGCCCACCCGGGTGCCGCTGTAACTGCCGGGTCCGGTGCCGACGATGATGGCACCGATGTCGCCGGGCACAAGTGCCGCTGTGATCTGCTCCAACGGATCGAAAATGTCACAATTGTGGCAGCGCTCGCTGAAGAAGCTTTCCTCGTGCCACTGCCCGTCGAAAAGTCCAATGCTTCCTTGCGGGGTTGAGGTTTCGATCAATAAAGTGGCAGTACTGCTCATCTGGCGGGAATTATGCAGAAATCCGCAAAAATGGCAAACTTCCAGCTTTTTTCCTTTCTGCGTGTTTCTCCCTTGCTTAGTGCAACGGCAAACGCTTTCTTTTCCACATAATTTTTTTCCAAACATGAGTATTTACGCAAAAGGTCTGGAAGGCGTGATCGCCAATGAGTCCGCACTTTCGAATGTCGAGGGTGCCGAGGGTCGCTTGAGTTATCTTGGCTACAGCATCGATGATTTGGTCGAGCATTGCACCTTCGAGGAAGTCACGCATTTGCTTCATCACGGTCATCTGCCGAATCGGGCGGAATTGGGCGAGTTGGAGAAGGAACTGCGCACGGACCGCGAGCTGCCCCGGGGGGTGATTGATTTTCTGAAGTCCACACCGAAAGACGCCAATCCGATGGATGTGGTGCGCACGGCGGTTTCGATGCTCGGCATCTACGACAAACGGGCAAAGACCGGTGATCCGGACCTGGCGCTTGACGCGAAAATCGCCCTGTCGCTGGTGGCTAAAACGCCGGTAATCGTCGCCGCATTTCACCGCTTTCGCCAGGGGCTGGAACTTCCCCCGATCCGCACCGATCTTGCCGAAGCGGCTCATTTCCTTTATCTGATCAATGGCGAAGTTCCTTCGCAAAAAATGGCGAACATCCTCGATGTGGCCTACACCCTGCACGCGGACCACGGCATGAACGCTTCGACCTTCTCGGCGCGTGTGACCGTGGCCACCCTGTCGGATTTTTATTCCGCCGTCACTTCCGCCATCGGCACTCTCAAAGGTCCGCTTCACGGCGGGGCCAACGAGGGGGTGATTCACATGCTGGAGGAAATCGGCGAGCTTTCGCGGGTGGATGCCTATGTGGAGGGAAAACTGGCGCGCAAGGAAAAAATCATGGGCATCGGTCACAGGGTTTACAAGGTGCTCGATCCGCGCGCCCCGCATTTGCGGAAGCTGGCGATCGAACTCACTGCGGAACTCGGTGAGCCGAAGTGGATCCAGATGTCCGAGCGCATCGCGGAAATCATGCGCGAAGGCAAGGGGCTGAATGCGAATGTCGATTTCTACTCCGCCACCGTCTATCATTCGCTGAACATACCCACCGATTTGTTCACGCCGATTTTCGCCATTGCCCGCATGTCCGGCTGGACCGCCCAGGTTCTTGAACAGCTGCGCGACAACCGCTTGTATCGCCCGTTGACACTCTATACCGGGCCCAAGGAATTGAGCAAGGTGTCGCCGATCAACGAACGTTGATCGGAGTCATAACACCGCATCTCAGCAGGTCTTCCTGCATGCGCGTGCTCCGCAAGGCCGTTATTTCCGGCGGCAGTATCGCAAGATCTTCCTGTTCGACGACTGCAAGCGCCAGCAGGTCGATTTCGTTTTTTTTCAGGATTCGCAAGAATTCCGCGCGACTGTCCGACCATCCCGTGAAGACGCAGATGCACGCCGCCAGCTCGGCACTGTGAGCGCTTGCCAGCCGCGCGAGAGACGAAAAATCTTCCACCGGGGTGATTGTCACTGCCGCGAGTGCTTCGAGAAGTTTCACTGAATCCGCCAGTCCTTTTCCCGCGGTAATGACTTTGTTGTGGCCCCCCAACAAGATCAAGTCGAGCATTGCATCCTCGCCATCGATCGCCGCTACAAAGGAGGCGGCCACGGACACCGCTTCCTCGAATGCCTGATTGCGTCCTGCCGCAGCGAAGGTATCGAGGATCAGGGCGTAACGGGGAAAACGCATGTCCTCGACCTCTTTGATAATCGGTCTGCCGGTCTTGGCCCATGATTTCCAATGGATCAGCCGCGGCGGGTCGCCGCTGCGGTATTCGCGCAACGCGGTGAACTCCCCCGTGTTGCCGTTTTGACGCGACGCGGCATCGTCGCCTGCTTGATAATGCGCCGAACCCGGCAGGTTGAGTGCGGGAAGACGATAGCGCCGCGGCAACACAGCCACATGTGCGGGGGCGGCAGCCACCTTGCGGGCACGCTGGAAAAAGTGGAGAGGATCGGGCAACAACACGCGCAAGTCATCGAGCTCGATCATTCCTCGTCTGCGCGGTGTCAGCACCATGTTCACACGGCTCCCGCCCGCTGCCGGGACGGTGATGACCGCGCTGCCGACACCCTGATCGAACGATTTGTTTCTTTCCACCAGCCACTGCCAGCGGTGATAGGCGAACAACCGGTCAAACGTGTTGCGCTGAGCCTCCGCAGGTTCCCGTTCGTGCAGGAAACTTTCCCGGTCAGGACGCGGGTCTGCGGGCGATTCCATGAGCTTGCAATCGGGTACATCTCCTCCCTCATTGATGAGCGTGATATGATAATGAAAAGGCGTTCCAGCCGAGGCATGCGGTGGCACCTGGCGCACGGCGCTCAGCCTCGCTCGTCGCGACCAGGCCCAGATCAAGGTCAGCGCAGCCAGTCCCACGGGGAGGGCGAAAAATTGATAGAGCGGGCGAATCGGACTGCCCATCAGCATTGTCGCGCTGACCACCGCGGCGATGATCACCCCCCATCCGGCGGGCAGTATTCTGCGCATCAGGAAATGTTTCAGCGCCTCACTCTGGTGATAGGATCGATAAAGATACCGGAGCATGGTTGGGAGATGCCAAGGAAGATTGACTTCGATCTCCTGTCACCTTCCGGTCGAAAGAAGAGAAAATTTCCCATCGAGGAATCCCAGCACCATCGCCTCGGTGGCTTCGTGCTCCAGCCGGCTGACGGCATCGGCGCAGAAACCGCGGGCGATGAGCTGTCGCGCGGCATCCGGATGAATGCCCCTGGCGCGCAGATAGAAAATTTCATCCTCGCTGATCTGGGAGCTGGTACTGCCATGGCTGCATTTCACGTCGTCGGCATTGATTTCCAGACCGGGCATGGAATTGGCCTCGGCGGCATCCGACATCAGCAGGTTGCGGCAGGTTTGATAGGCATCGGTGCGGTGCGCGCCTTCATCCACAAAAATCAGGCCGGAAAAAATCGTGCGCGATTCATCATGGAGAACATTTTTGTAGAGCAAGTCCGAGAATGCTCCCGGTTTCACGTGGTGCTGGAAAGTGCGTTGGTCGTATTCCTGGTCTCCGCCCGATGCCGATACCGCGAGTATGTTGGATCGGGCGGCTTCCCCCTCGAGGCGCGAGAGCGACTCCGAGCGCGACCATGAAGCGCCGACGCTGAGCAGAAAATATGTGGCGTTGGCTCCGGCAGCAACCGTGCTTTCGTTGATGGTAATGATTTTGCTGGAAGGGTTCAGAGCCTGGATGGTGGTGTGGCTGAGCGTGGAATTTGCTCCGGCAATCAAGTCGTTGACCGCGATGGCCAGACCGTGCTGGTCGCTCGTGACCGATTGGAATGTTTCGATCACCCGGACTTTTGCGTTCTTACCGGTAATGACCAGGGTGTGGGGAAACGATGCGGTATTCTCCCCGTGAAGCCAGTGGTGGATCTCGATCGGGTGCTCGATGGCGATGTCATCCGGCACATAAAGGAAAGTTCCGTTGCGGAGCTGTGCCGCATGCAGGGCGGAGAATTTCGCCGACCCCAGTTGCGACTCGCGGCGCATGAAATGGGCTTCCACCAGTTCGGGGTGCAGAATCAGCGCCTCCGCGAGTGGCAGGAAGATCACCGCGGCGGGAAGATCTGCCCGACGGTGGATGATTTCGTCGTTGCAAAAAACCATCTTCGCCGATGATTGCGCGGTGCCCTGCGAGGGAGCGATCAATTCATCGACATGGCACGAGAGTTCGCTGGCCGGAAAGGTATGGGAGGAAAAGTCCAGCTCACCCATCGACGAAAAGCGCCAGTTTTCATCACCGCGTTTTGGTGCGGGCAGGGACAGGAATTTTTCCCAGGCCGATTGCTGGCGCCGTGCGAACCATTCGGGAAAAATCGCGGGTGTCGGTCGCCGGGTGGCGAGGATGGAAGGTAGGGAAATCGCGGTAGGCATGCGGGACAATGAAGAGATTGAAAGTAATGCGCGGGTGGTTTTGCGGGATCAACCGACACTGCCTTCCATTTCGAGATCGATGAGGCGCTTGAGTTCGACGCTGTATTCCATGGGGAATTCGCGGACGAGGTCGTTGATGAAGCCATTGACGGCAAGGGACATCGCAGCGCCCTCGCTGATGCCGCGCTGCATCATGTAGAACAGCATTTCGCGCGACACTTGGCTGACACTGGCCTCGTGCTGTGTGGCATGCTGGTTGCCCTTCACGGTGATCGCGGGATACGTGTCGGTGCGCGACTTGTTGTTGATCAACAGGGCATCGCACTCGGTGTTGTTCTTGCAGCCCTTCAGATGTTTCGGAATGAACACCTGGCCGCGATAGGTGGCGCGCCCGGTGCCCACGGAAATGGATTTCGAAACCACATTCGAGGTCGTTTCATCCGCCGCATGGATCATCTTGGCACCGGTGTCCTGATGCTGACCGGTGTTGGCAAGCGCGATGGAAATCACCTCGCCGCGGGCCCTGCGGCCTTTCATGATGACCCCCGGGTATTTCATCGTCAGTCGCGAACCGATGTTGCAATCGATCCAGCGCACCTCCGCGTCCTCCATCGCAAGTCCGCGTTTGGTGACCAGGTTGAAAACATTCGACGACCAGTTTTGCACGGTCACGTATTGGATTTTCGCACCCTTGAGGGCGACGAGTTCCACCACCGCCGAGTGCAGTGTGGCGGTCTCGAATTTCGGCGCGGTGCAACCTTCCATGTACATCAACTCCGCGCCCTCGTCGGCGATGATCAGCGTGCGCTCGAATTGCCCGAAGCTTTCCGAGTTGATGCGGAAATAGGCCTGCAGCGGTTGCTTGAGTTTCAGGCCCTTGGGGATGTAAATGAAAGAACCGCCCGAAAAAACCGCCGAGTTCAGCGCCGAGAACTTGTTGTCGCCGGTGGGTATCACCTTGCCAAACCAGGGACGGAAAATTTCCTCGTGCTCTTTCAGGCCTTCCGACGAGTTGACGAAGATCACACCTTGTTTGGTGAGTTCCTCCTTGACGTTCGAATAGGCGGCCTCGGAGTCGAACTGTGCCTCCACGCCGGCAAGAAAGGCGCGCTCCTGTTGCGGAATGCCGAGTCGCTCAAATGTCTCCAACACATCCGCGGGAACGTCGTCCCATGAGCGTTTCGGCTTTTCTCCATCCGAAAGATAGTAGCGGATCTGGTCAAAGTCGATGTTGTCAAGATCATGGGTCGCCCAGTTGGTGGGCATGGGTTTGTCGCGAAACACCTTCAAGGCCCGGTGACGGAATTCACGCACCCATTGCGGGTCGTTCTTCACGTCGCTGATGTAATCGATGGTTTTTTCAGTTAGCCCGCGACCGGCATCGAACTTGTTGCGCTCGGGAAAGGTGAAATCGCCGATCGAGCGGTCGATGTTCACGGCTTCGACCGTATCGGTGTCGAGGGTGTCGGGAAGTAGTTCAAGGGACATGGTGTGAAGTATTGAAATGGATCGGCTGAATGGCGGTCACGCCGGAGCCAGTTCTTTGAGGAAGTCGTAGCCGTTTTCCTCGAGTTCGAGAGCGAGGTCCGCTCCGCCCGAGCGAACAATCTGACCGGCTGCCATGACGTGAACTTGATCGGGGGCGATGTAGTCCAGCAAGCGCTGGTAGTGGGTGATCAGCAGGAAGCCACGATGGGCCGAGCGCATGGCGTTGACACCCTTGGCGACGATTTTCAAGGCATCGATGTCGAGACCGGAATCCGTTTCGTCGAGAATCACATACGTCGGGTCGAGCATCATCAACTGCAGGATCTCATTGCGTTTTTTTTCACCGCCGGAAAACCCTTCATTAACCGAACGGGCGGTGAACTTGCGATCGATCTCCAGCAAATCCATTTTGGCGTAGAGGTTCTTGTAGTAGGCCACGGCATCGAGTTCCTCGCCCTTCGGCAAGCGGGCCTGCAGGGCGGCGCGGATGAAATTGGCATTCGAAACGCCCGGGACTTCCGCCGGATATTGGAAAGCGAGAAAAAGGCCCGCGCGCGAGCGTTGATCGATGTCCAATTCCAGCACATCAACGCCATCCATGGTCACCGATCCGGCGGTGACTTTGTAGGCTTCGTGACCGGCGATGACCTTGGACAGCGTGGATTTGCCCGAGCCATTGGGGCCCATGATGGCATGGACCTCTCCCGCGGGGATTTCCAGATTGACCCCTTTGAGGATCGGCGTGCCGTCCTCCAGCGAGGCGTGCAGATTTTCGATGAGCAATGACATAAAATCGGTGACGTTGGGAAAAAGGATCAATGAATGGAGCCGCGCAGGGTCAGTTCGACATGGTTGATTACGGCACCTTCGGGGATCTCAAGGAAATCGCCGAGGCACACGCCGGGCTTGAAGGTGACATCGACAATTCGGCCGCTTTTCTGATCGTGGAAATGACCGTGGTCGTGAAGGTTCGGGCAATACCGGCAGGGCTCGCGGTCAAAATGCACCTGTTTGATGATGCCGTGCTGGGTCAGCGCCTCGAGGCAGTTGTACACCGTCGCCAGGGATATTTGTGGCAACCGGTCTTTAACCACGACGAATACATCCTGTGCGGTGGGATGAACCCGGTCCGCCATCAACGTTTTGTAAACCTCGCGACGCTGACGTGTCATCCGCAAGCCCTTGATCACTGCGGGAATTTCGTCGTTTTCGGAAATGTTTTCTGCGTTGTGGACCATGTCGGATGGCGAAAGCTAGCCCGACTTTTTTCGATATCAAGAATAATTCTTATTTTTATTCCTATTGTTAAAATCCTTTCCAAAACAACAGGGCGCAGGCGAGGATGGCGAGGCCATAGGCGATGCCGGCGGCGCAGCACGCATTCCAGCGCGATTGTTTGGCGGTCACCCAGCTCACCGCATCGCGGAAGGTGTATGGCATGCCGACCCAAAACAGGGAAAAGACGATCAATCCGTAGGTCCAGAGCGGAACCAGCAGCCGGCTGGTGGGATCCTTGAGGAATGCAGCGCTGAGCAGTGGTTGGGCGATCAACAGACCGAGCAGACCGAGGGCGCGTACCGATAGAAATTCGGTGATCGAAAGTGCTACGAGCACGAACAACACCGGCATCAGCAGCCGCAGGATGGGTTTGATGGCATTGAATTCCGTCATGTCCATGGCGAGCGAGCTGATCCAGCCTTTGCCCTCGGGGGCGATCAGCAACCAGAACAGCAGCATGCCCAGACCGAGAATGACTTGGCCGATTTTCTGATTGCGCGGGAACTTGATCAGGAACCGCTTGCTTTGTTCCGCCCGGAACAACAGCAGCGAATGAATCACCGCGAGTACCAGACCCAGCACAATGCCGGTATGGTAAAGGGTCAGGTGTTCATAGGCGTGCATCGAAGGATTCATGTGCGGGAGTTCTTAGGGAAGCGCGATTGGCTGCGCAAGTCAAATCGGCGGTGTTTGCCGCAGGGCGGGTAATGCGCTCAGATCGCGCTTGATCCAAAATTGCAACTTGTTCTCCTGCTCCAAGCCGCTGTCCACCTGCTTCCAAGAAAGGGTGGCCTGCAACTCACAGAGTTCGTAACCACGCTTGTGCCAGAGCGCGTGATTGTCAAAGTAAACCTTGGGCTTCAGCGGGTGATCGGACGGACGCACAACCGCGCAAAATGTCGCCTGCGAACAGCCGAGCTGGCGGGCATGCGCCTCTCTTTTGTCAAAGAACGCGTGGCCAATACCCTGACCGCGGTAGTCTTTTCTCAGCACCGATTCGCCAAGATAAAAGATGTCATGCAGATTCAGTTGCGCTTCAAGAAACGGTTTTTGAAATGAGCTGTCGGCATGGGCAAGCGGCAGTCCCGTCGATATTCCGACGGTTTCCCCGTCATCCTGCGCCAGCACGAAGATGCTTTGCGGACATCGTGCGTAGGCTGTTAAATATTCCTCCTCTGACTCAAGGCTGCCCTCATACAAATACGGATACTCACGAAAAACCTCGATGCGCAGATGGGCCACCGCATCGAGGTAGGGAAGGATCTCTTCGCCACACCGGGTCATGATCGTGGGATGGCTCATGAACGATGGCGAATCGCAGGATGGTCAGAACTTGTAGTCGAGGTAAAATTGGAACTGGCCTCCCTTGTCTGATTCCGGATCGGGAGATTCCAGAGGCACGGCGTAGTCGAACGCCAGCGGACCAAAAGGCAGGTTCAGGCGCAAGCCGAGACCTGCGTCGGTGTGGAGATTCGAGGTGTCAAAATCATAAGCGTCCGCATTGACAAAACCCGCATCGTAGAAAACCGCGCCGCGGACCTGTTCGAAAAGCGGCACGGTGTATTCCAAAGACAGCCATCCCATCGAGTTGCCACCGATGACTTCCTTCGATGTGGCATCGCGCGGTCCGACATCGCGGAATTCAAAGCCGCGCAGGGTGCGGGCACCGCCGAGGAACTGGCGGTCGAAAATCGGCACTTCATCATCACTGGTGCTGTCAACCATGCCGATCTCGGCATTCACCGAAAGAATGGTGTCCCAGGCGAGATTCCAGTACTTGGATCCCGAGGCGCTGAAGGTGATCGTATTCACATCGCCACCGACACCCGCGTAGTTGAGGCCGACATCGACCTTGTGTCCCTCGCGCGGCGTCTGGTTGCTGTCGCGACTGTCGTATACGTAATTTACACCGATCGAACTGCGCAGGTAGCTGTCATCCAATCCTTGGAAATACAAGGCATCCGGTCCGGATTCGGCATCCAGTTCGATACTTTCGATGCGGTATTCACCCTTCACATACGCCCTTTCACCCAGCGGCTGGCGCAGGAAAATGGCGGCGCCCATGTTCGTCTGGCTGTAGAAGTCGCTGAAAAAAAGAGCGTTTCTGTAGAAAACTTCGCCACCCAGCGAGAGTTTGCGGTCGAGGAACCACGGTTCCACCAGTGACATGGTGAAGTCGCGTCGCTCGGCACCCGCGCGCAGGCTGGCATTGAAGCGCTGGCCGCCACCGGTGAAGTGCCAAGGGTTGAGCAGGTCGAAGTTGGTTTGCTCCACAGTGACATAACCAACGATGTTGTCGATCGAACTGAATCCGACCCCGAAACCGAGCGAGCCGGTTTTTTTCTCGTCGACCAGAATGTTCAAATCGCGATAGCCGCTGCCACCTGGAGCGGTGCTGACCTGGGCGTCGTTGAAATAGTTCAGGTTGCGCAAGCGGGTGCGGGTGGTCTCGACATCGACCGAGTTGAACCAGTCGCCGGGTTTGAGCGGAACCTCGCGGCGGATCACCTTGTCCTTCGACTTGGTATTGCCGCTGATGTTGACGCGGCCGACGCGGTAACGACCGCCTTCGGTGATGCGATAGGTGATTTGCACCGAGTTGCCCGAGGCGTTGTCGATGTCCGGAACCACGGTGGCATCTGCGTATCCACGAGACCCGTAGTAGCTGCGAATCATGTCGATGTCGGCACGCATTTTCTTGGCCGAGTAGGGATTGCCGCCGACCAGGGTCAGTGCGGGATAGAGTTCATCGGGACGAAAGACGCTCATCTTGCCGAAGCCCACGCCGTGAACGGAGTACTTGCCGCCTTCGTTGATCGGAATGACCAGGTCCATCTTGCCGTCGCCGGTGGGCACACGCTGGATTCCGGTGCTGGAGACGCGCAGGTAGCCTTTGTTGCGGTAGTAATCGAGAACCTCTTCCAAGTCCTCATCCAGTTGGTTGCCCTCGACGCGGCCCGACTTGGTGATGAACGAAAAGATGCCCTTTTCCTTGGTCTTCATCACCTTTTTCAAGTCGGCGGCCTTGATGCTGCCGTTGCCCTCGAAGCGGATGTCGCGCACTTCGTTTTTCACTCCCTCATCGATGATGAAAATCAGCGCGGCCCCACCGTTTTCGCCGGGTTGCATTTTGTGGCTGACCGTCACGTCCGGGTATCCGTAGCCCTGGTAGTAGGCTTCGATGTTGCGACGCGCGGCCAGAATCTCTTCGTCGCTCAACGCGCCGCCGGGTTTCAATTTCGATTCCTTGGCGAGCTTCTTTTCGCTGAAAATGTTGTTGCCGACAAAGCCCACCGCTTCGAGCGCGGGGCGGGTGGCCACTTCGGCGATCAACTTCACGCCGCTGCCCGACGTTTCGGCAAGCCAGCGCACGTCATCGACCTGACCGGATTCGTATAGCTTCTTGATGTCGGCATCGAGCTTTTCCGTGCTGTATTTTTGCCCGGCTTGGGTGCTGAGCCGGCTGCGGATCGCGGCTTCGTCAACGGTTTTGCTGCCACGATAGCGGATTTCCACGCTGGTGATGTTTTTTCCCTCGAAATCAAGCATCTGTGCCATTCCGGTCATCGGTGCGCAAAACAGGAGCGCGGAAAGAAACATTGTCGCATTCGCGGAGGAGGGGAAAGCGCGTTTCGGGTGACCGGATGACAAATGTTTCATATTTCGTATATCTTAAGGAACGAGCCCCATCAGACCGGATGAAGGGGGGGCCGTCAAGGGAGAAGTGCGAGGAATTGCAAATATGTTAGCGCGTCGGCAAGTTGGCCGGACAACGCCACGTATCATCGGGATATGATCCTTTTGTTTCTCCGGCGATGGGTTTTTCTGCTGTCGTTTTCGCTGCAAGCAGCGGAAGGGGAGAATCCCCTGCGGGTGGAGATGAAACTCGATGTCAAAACTATCGTGCCCGGTCAAACCTTTCAGGCCGGGTTCCTGTTGCGGCATCCGGAGGGCTATCACAGCTACTGGAAACACCCGGGCATCGTCGGCCTCGCGACCTCGGTGAAATGGGAGCTTCCCGACGGTTTCGTCGCCGGGGAAATCCGCTGGCCGGCACCGCAGAAAGTAGCGATGGGGCCTTATCCCGCACAGGGTTACCACGATGAGACCTTGCTGATGATTCCGCTCACCGCCCCCGCTGTCCTGCCCGCCGGCGACTACGAATTGAAGGCCAAAGTGACCTGGATGTGTTGCAGCAAAACCTGCCACCCCGGGCTGGCAGTGCCGTTTTCCCACTCGGTTCATGTGGGCCAATCCACGGCCATCGATGACATCATGCAGCCGATCTTCGCGAAGTACCTCGCCATGGTTCCCGTCAAGGACGATGCCTGGGAGACCTCTTTCCAAGTGGAGAAGGACAAGATTTTGCTCCATGTCAATGCGGCAAAGGGCAACACCCGTTCGGCGCGCGACCTCGGCGAGCTGTGGTTTTTCACAGCTGACGGCACAGTCGACAGCGCAAAACCCCAGCGCGTTGTTTTTGATGAATCCGGAAATGCGGCATTGGAAATGGAGCGTTCGGAGTTTGCTCTCGCCACGATCCTGCGCTTGCCTGGGGTTCTTTATGCTCCGCGGGGATGGAGCGCGGGCAGGAAACACATCGAGATCGACTCTCTTCCGCGGAAGTAGCCGCTTTTTTGCCATCGACGCATCACGCGGATATGGTACAATGCCGGCATGCAAATTCTTGATCAGCTCGGCGTCGCTCTGGGACTGGCCACTCTGGCGGGTCTCAATCTCTATCTGACCGTGTTGGTCGCGGGTCTGGCACTGCGGTTTCACTGGATCGTTCTCTCAGGTCCCTACGAAAATCTTGCCGTGCTCGGCAATCCGTGGGTGATGGGTGTTGCCGCCGCCCTTTTCATGATTGAATTTTTCGCCGACAAGGTGCCCTGGGTGGACAGCACCTGGGATGCGGTGCACACGGTGGTGAGACCTGCCGGGGGGATTTTTCTGGCGTTGACCGCTTTGGGTCACATGGATCCCGCGATGACCGTGATCGCGGCCCTGCTGGCGGGTGGTGCCGCCCTCGCCACGCACAGCACCAAGGCGAGCACCCGGCTGGTTTTGAATGCATCGCCGGAACCGGTGTCGAACAGCGTCGCCAGCCTTGCCGAAGATGGACTGGTATTGGGCGGCATGGGACTGATTGCCGCAGCCCCACTCGTCGCTCTGGTGGTCTTCATCATTCTCGTGATCGCAAGCGTCGTGATCACCAGCTGGCTATGGAAAAAAGTCACGTCGCTCGGCAGGCGGCGTCGCGCCGCGGCGGCAGCCCTGCCATGAACGTTCGCGTCGGTGGTTTGGAACTCGGCGGCACGAAAACCGTCGTCGCGATCGGCACGGCTGATGGCGCTGTGATGGAGGAATTCCGCTATGCCACCACGAATCCGGAGGAAACCCTGACCATTGCCGCAGATTGGTGGCGTCAGCGGGGGCCGCTTGTGAAAATCGGCATCGCCGCGTTCGGTCCGATCCGACTGCAGGGGCATGCATGCGATTTCGGCACATTGCTGCGCACTCCGAAAACAGCCTGGCAGGGTTTTTCCCTTGCGAATTTTTTCCGGGAGCGGTTTCCTGAATCCTTACTTTGCATCGATACCGATGTCAATGCCGCGTTGCTTGGTGAATTGCAATGCGGCGCGGCCCGCGGCATGCGCAATGTCATCTATGTCACAGTGGGCACCGGCATCGGTGCGGGGATATTTTGCGAAGGAAACCTCGTCTACGGCACCTTGCACCCGGAATTCGGTCACCTGCGTGTGCCGCGACATCGCGATGATTCTTTTGTCGGAGCATGCCCGTTTCATCGGGACTGTCTCGAAGGTTTGGCAAGCGGTCCCGCCATGGAACAACGTTGGGGCCTGGCGGGCAATCTGTTGCCGTTGCATCACGCCGCATGGGAAATGGAGGCCTGGTATCTGGCGCAGGGGATTTATTCCGCCTGCACATTGTTGACACCGGAAATAATCCTGTTAGGCGGGGGCGTTTCTCAACAAGAAGGTCTGCACGACAGGGTAGCGGCCCTGCTTGACGAACTCGGCAACGGTTATTTTGAGACCTACGCCAGCCGCATCAGGCGGCCTGCCCTCGATCAGCAGGCAGGCATTGTCGGTGCATTGTTGTTGTCGTGATGAGCCAATGAAGTTGCCGAATGGACGCGTCGATGGTTCAGGAGCAGAACAAGCGGAGATCCCACCGCAACATTGCGCAATCACAATCACGCCCCTTCCCATTCGAAAAAAACCCGTGAAAATTTTTCATGGACATTCCCCTCCTTGGCATGGGCATTGCTTTGCAAGCGCAAGTACTGCATCCTCCCGCCCATGCCGATTCACGTTTCACTGCACCACGTCACGCACTATCGATACGACAAGGAAATTTCCCTTGGTCCGCAAACGATCCGGTTGCGTCCGGCGCCGCATTCGCGCAGCAAGGTGATCGCCTACTCGCTGCGCGTCAGCCCGGGAGAACATTTCCTCAACTGGCAGCAGGATCCGCAGTCGAACTTCATGGCGCGACTGGTTTTTCCGGAAAAAACATCGGAGTTTCGGGTCGAGGTGGATCTGGTCGTCGAGATGGCCGTGTTCAATCCCTTTGATTTCTTTCTCGAACCGCAGGTCGAGCACGTGCCGTTTTCCTACGACCCCTCACTGACCCACGAGCTGGAACCATTCCGCAAGAAATTGCCGCTCACGCCGTTGTTGTCGTTGTATGTGGAAAAGATCAGCGGCGAGATCCACAAAAACAGCATGCTGGCGAAGATGAATGCCAAGCCGGCGGCCAAGGGCGAAGAAGCGAAAACTCCCGGATACCGCACCATTGATTTCCTGGTCGCGTTGAATGCGCGATTGAACCGCGACATCAAGTACTGCATCCGCCTGGAACCCGGCGTGCAGACACCGGAGGAGACCCTGGAAAAAAGCAGCGGCTCCTGCCGCGACTCGGCCTGGTTGATGTGCCAGATCCTGCGCCATCTCGGCTATGCCTCGCGCTTTGTCAGCGGCTACCTGATCCAGTTGAAAGCCGATCAAAAATCCCTCGACGGACCGAGTGGACCGGAGCAGGACTTCACCGACCTGCACGCCTGGTGCGAAATTTTCCTGCCCGGCGCCGGCTGGGTGGGGCTCGATCCGACATCGGGATTGTTTGCCAGCGAAGGCCACATTCCATTGGCCGCCACGCCCGAGCCTTCGAGTGCTTCGCCGATCACCGGTGCCATCGACCCCTGCGAATGCGAATTTTCCTTCGACATGGAAGTGGTGCGGGTCAAGGAAACCCCGCGGGTGACTCTGCCCTACACCGACGAACAATGGCTGGCGATAGACAGGCTTGGTCGGAAAGTCGATGAAGAACTCAAGAAAAACGATCTGCGCCTGACCATGGGTGGCGAGCCGACATTTGTCAGCATCGATGACATGGACGGCGACGAATGGAACACCGCCGCGATGGGTCCGACCAAACGCCTTCTCGCCGGACAGCTTGTCAAACGCCTGCGCGAAAAATTCTCCACCGGAGGATTCCTGCACTACGGCCAGGGCAAATGGTATCCCGGTGAACCGTTGCCGCGCTGGGCACTGGGTTGCTGGTGGCGCAAGGACGGCGAGCCGATCTGGCACGACGTTTCCTTGATCGCCGACGAAACCAAGGACTATGGACACGGCGAAAACGAAGCCCGAAAATTCGCGCAGCACCTCTCCGGATTGTTGGATGTTGACCCCGCTTTGCTGCTGCCCGCGTACGAGGATGTTTACTACTACCTCTGGCGGGAAAAACGCCTGCCGGGAAACGTCGACCCGCTGTCGAGCAACCTCAAAGACCCACTCGAACGCGAGCGGCTGGCGCGCATTTTCCACGACGGTCTCGGCAAAACCGTGGGCTTTGCCCTGCCCTTGCAGGCCGTTGTGAACGAAGGGAAAATCGAGTGGCGCAGCGGCCGCTGGTTCCTGCGCGACGAGCACATGTTTCTGGTTCCCGGCGATTCGCCGATGGGCTACCGGCTGCCGCTCGATTCACTGCCCTGGGTGAAGGAGGAGGAATTCCCCTTCCACGTGCCCGATGATCCGATGTCGCCGCGCACGGCGCTGCCCGCGAAACAACCGCTGCGCCAGGCACAGCAGCGGACCAGCGCAAACCCGGCCCCATCCCCTACCCAAGCCTACAAACCCGGCGAAACACTTGAGAAATGGCGGGAACGTATCGGTCGCACGCTGCCGTCCGCCACAGACCGCCTGCCGCTGAAAGGAGAATCCGCACCATGGGTCGTGCGCCGCGCCATGTGCTTCGAACCCCGCAACGGTCGTCTGCATCTTTTCCTGCCGCCGGTGCAATCCGCGGAGGAATTTCTCGAACTGGCCGGAGCGATTGAAGAAACCGCCCGAACCCTCAAAATTCCGGTGATCATCGAAGGTGAGCAACCGCCCTTCGATCCGCGCCTGCAGTATTTCAAAGTCACACCCGACCCCGGCGTGATCGAGGTCAACCTGCAACCCGCGGCGAGCTGGAAAGAACTGGCCGACAACACCACCATGCTTTACGATCAGGCGCGTCAATGCCGGCTGGGCACGGAAAAATTCCTGCTCGATGGCCGTCATGCCGGCACCGGCGGTGGCAACCACATCGTTCTCGGCGGTGAAATCCCGTCCGACTCCCCATTCCTGCGTCGACCCGACCTGCTGCGCTCCCTGTTAGGTTTCTGGCACAACCATCCCTCGTTGAGCTATCTGTTCAGCGGATTGTTCATCGGCCCCACCAGCCAGCATCCGCGGGTCGATGAAGCGCGCGACGACGCTTTGTATGAACTCGAAATTGCCTTCGCGCAGATTCCCGACCACGGCCGCGTGCCGCCGTGGCTGGTCGACCGCGTGTTCCGCCATATTTTGACCGACCTCACCGGCAACACCCACCGCGCCGAATTCTGCATCGACAAATTGTTTTCGCCCGACAGCAGCAGCGGACGGCTCGGCCTGGTCGAGCTGCGATCCTTTGAAATGCCGCCTCACGAGCGCATGAGCCTCGCCCAGCAGTTGCTGATCCGCACCGCGGTGGCGCGTTTCTGGAAAGCCCCGAACCACCTGCCGCTGGTGCGCTGGGGCACCGAACTGCACGACCGCTTCATGCTGCCGCATTTCGTCTGGCAGGATTTCCGCGATGTGATCGAAGACCTGCAACGCGAAGGTTATGAAATGAAACCCGAATGGTTCGCTCCGCACAGCGAATTCCGTTTCCCGCTGATCGGCAGTTTCGCCCAACACGGCATGGAAGTCGAACTGCGCACCGCGCTCGAGCCATGGCACGTGCTCGGCGAAGAAGCCAGCGCCGGAGGCACCGCGCGCTACGTCGACAGCTCTCTGGAACGCATGCAAGTGAAAGTCACCGGCTGGGTTGACCGCCGCTATGTCATCACCTGCAACGGACGACCAATGCCGATGCAGCCGACCGGCACCGCGGGTGAATACGTCGCCGGCGTGCGTTACCGCGCCTGGCAGCCGCCAAGCTGCCTGCAGCCGATGATCGGCGTACACGCGCCGCTGACATTCGACCTCATCGACACCTGGACGCAGCGCAGCATGGGCGGTTGTGTGTATCACGTGACCCATCAGGGCGGCCTCAGTCACGAGCGATTCCCGGTCAATGCCGCCGAAGCCGAAAGCCGCCGCATGGCGCGCTTCTTCGCCTTCGGCCACACCCCTGGAAGAATGGAGCCGATTGTCGAGCCGCGCAATCCCGTATTGCCTTTCACGCTCGACCTGCGCACGGGAATTTCATCGAAATAGAATTGCGCGGCAGCCGCGAATCATCCACATTTCTCTACCATACCAACCCATGGAAATGTCGCAGCGCCAACAAGCACCGGGCATGGTTTCGACCATGACATCCGCAGGCGCGCCCGACCCGCCGTTTTCCTATCGGCCGATCCCCGGAGTGTGGGATGAAATGTTTGAAGCCAACGGCGTGGTGCGGGCGCACTGGCAGAAATTCCACGCCATGCTCTCCGAACTTGGAGTGCAGGGAATGCAAAATCACAGCGGCACGGTTGCACGGTTGTTGCACGATCACGGGGCGACGTACAACGCCTTTCAAGACACCGGTGCGGCGGGCCGACCGTGGTCCCTCGATGCGATGCCGGTGCTGCTGGCGACCGAGGATTTTGCCGGTATCGAAAAAGGATTGCAGCAACGCACGCGGCTGTTTCACGCCATGATCCGGGACATTTATGGTCCGCAGCGCATGTTGTACCTCGGCTGGCTTCCGCCGCGGCTGTTGCACGCAAACCCCGGTTACTTGCGACAGATCCAGGACATTCCGCCGTCCGACCGCATGTTATTCACCATTGCCACGGATCTGATTCGCGGACCTAGCGGGTCCTGGCAGGTGCTGGCTGATCGCTGCCAGATGCCCAACGGCCTCGGCTATTCTCTCGAAAACCGCATCGTGCTTTCGCAAATTTTTCCGCGAGAATTCAAGGAATGCCGGGTGCAGCGGCTGGCGTCGTTTTTCGAACGCGAGCGCGACATCATGCGTGAACTGTCGCCAGCCAATCGCTCGCAGCCGAATGTGGTGATGGTCACTCCGGGTCCTCAGGACCGCGGTTATTTCGAACATGCCTTCAAGGCCCGCTATCTGGGATTCTCGCTGGTCGAAGGAGCGGACCTCACCGTGCGCGACACCCGCCTCTATCTCAAAACCCTCGAGGGCCTGCGCCAGGTCGATGTGCTGATCCGGCGGATGGAAGATCGATTTTGTGACTCGTTGGAACTGGATGCCGATGCCTGGACCGGAGTGCCCGGATTGCTGGAAGCCTGGCGCAATGGCAAGGTCAGCATCGCCAACGGCATTGGCACCGGAGTGCTTGAAGCACCGGCCTGGCTGCCGTTTTTATCGGGGCTTTGCCGCAACCTGTTGGGCGAGGAATTGCTCATTCCCGCCGTGCCGACCTGGTGGTGCGGCCAACAAAGAGAGCGCGAGATGGTTCTGGCCAACCCGCGCCGCTGGGTGTTCAAGCGCGCCTACTGCGGGGCGGACCGGCCTTCGCAGGCGGCGGCGAATCTCGATGACGCCGATCTAACGAAACTGATCGCGGCGATCCGCGCCCAGCCAGAGGAATGGGTGGCTCAGGAAATGCAAACGCTGTCGAGCGCACCGATGTGGACGGGCTCCGGTCTGCAACCGCGCTCGTTTGTGCTGCGGACATTTTCGTGCAGTTCCCGGCAGGAATGCCACGTTATGCCCGGCGCACTCGGACGGGTGAGCCCGCAAAAAGAGGGATTCCTGGTGTCGATCGAAGCCGGCGCCATCAGCAAGGATGTGTGGGTGATCGCAGCGGGCGAAGTGGATCAAAAAACCCTGCTCGGTGCGCAACCGGAGGTGCTGCGTGTGGCCCGGCTGCCCGGAGCCGTGCCGAGCCGCATGGCGGATCATCTGTTCTGGCTGGGCCGCTACGCCGAGAGGATGGAGCAAACCTCGCGCATGCTGCGGATGTTGTGTCAGCGGCTTGGTGGCGAAGGCATCAAGGACCAGTCGCGCGAACTTGCCCTGGGCCTGCGGCTTGCCAGGGAAGTTGAATTGACCGACTTCCCGCACGACGAAACAAGAAAGGCGACCGCCATCCAGCAAGAGATCCACGACCTGTTGGAAAACCCCGCGCGCAAGGGCAGCGTGGCCTTTCTCTCCGACCGGCTGCGTTTCAATGCGGCGGCGGCGCGCGACCGGTTGTCCGACGACACCTGGCGTTTGTTCAACTACCTGTTCAACGAATCATCCGCCCCGTCGCAATGCCATTCCGCGACAGACATGATTGCCAAACTCAACCGCATCATCCTCGACATGGCGACCTTCAGCGGCATGCAGAGCGAGAACATGGTGCAGGGACATGGCTGGCGGTTTTTGGAGATCGGACGACGCATCGAACGCGGCATGGCGAGTGCCGTTTACAATCGCGCTGCGATTGTCATCTCTGCCGGGGACGACAGCGTGCTCGGACCGATGCTGGAGATCTTCGACAGTTCCATGACCTACCGGCGGCATCATTTCGCACGACCCAAGCTGTTGTTTGTTCTTGACCTGCTGATGCTGAACGCAGCGAACCCTCGCTCGCTCTCCTTCCAGTTGGAGGCCATGTACCGGCAAGTGCTGCTGCTGCCCAAGGGCTCGTCGGTTCACGGTGCTGAAAAAGCCGTGGAGGAAGTCGAGAAAATGCGCGGCATGCTCGGAGAGATCGATCTGATGGCGATGGAGCCCAACACCTCGACAAGGGAAATCTTATCGAAGCTCTGCGAAACCCTTTCTAACGAACTGGAGAAATTCTCCAACCAGCTCACCGAGCATTACTTCAGTCACACCAAGCGGCGTTCGCGGCAGTCATGAAATATCAAATCATTCACAGCACGATATGCCAGTATGACAGCCCGGTCAGCGTGTGTCATTATCATGCGAAATTGATACCGCGGCGGCTGCCCTATCAGAACTGTCCGTGGCATGAAATGACCATCCATCCCGAACCGCTGCAACGCTATGTCAGGCAGGATGCATTTGGCAACGCGACGATGTATTTCGAAATCGAGGGCTCCCATGAGGAACTGGAGGTCATTTCCAAAAGCCTCGTGGAACTGGAAACGTATCCGTCACCGGACAGAAAAAACACGCCTTGCTGGGAATTGATCCGCGATGCCTGCAACTCATTGCACTGGAACAATGCATCCCCCGCCGGCGAGTTCGCCTGCTCCTCGCCACTGGTCAGAACCAATGAGACCCTGCGAAACTACGCGCTCACGAGCTTTCCCGCCAACTGCCCAGTACTTTCGGGCGTGCTGCATCTCAACCACAGGATTTTCACGGAATTCACCTTCGACCCCATGGCCACCAATGTCGCCACTCTGATGGAGGAAGCATGGGAAAAAAAACGCGGAGTCTGTCAGGACTATGCCCACGTGATGATCGGATGCCTGCGCAGCATTGGCCTGCCGGCCCGCTACGTGAGCGGCTACCTCGAAACCCTGCCGCCGCAGGGCAAGCAAAAACTCATCGGTGCCGATGCCTCCCATGCCTGGCTTTCGGTGTGGTGCGGCGAGGCACTCGGCTGGATCGATGTCGATCCCACCAACGACATCATGCCATCCACCCGACACATCACCCTTGCATGGGGACGCGACTTCAGCGATGTCAGCCCGCTGCGCGGCGTGACCCTTGGCGCGGGCAATCAGAAAATCCTCGTCGCGGTGGACGTGACGCCGGAAATCTAACAACTCAGGCGCGGGACTTCGCGTAACCGCGCAGGAATCCCGCGCACTGCGAAATGTCGGGAAGGTTGTCGGCCCAATTGTGCTCGTACTCGATCGACACGTTGCCCTTGAAGCCGTGCTTGCGCACCTCGTCGAGAATGGCAACAAGATCGACGAGCCCGGTGCCGAACTCCTGATCATGGGTCGGCCCGGTGAGGCTGGCGCGATCCTTCATGTGAAACGAATGCACATGGGGCGCGATTTTCTTGATGACATCAAGAGGATTCAACCCTGACGAAGCCCAGTGACCGAGGTCGGCGCAATAGCCGATGTTGGCATGACGACCCTTGAGGGCATTGAATACCGTGTCGGGATTCCAAAGCGGAGTGGGTTTCGGATGATTGTGAAAACAGACTTTCATGTCATATTCCTGGCTCAGTTTTTCCAACAAATCGAGCGCGCCGAGTGACTCGGTGGTGATGCCATACACACCGAGGGCCTTGCCGAATTCGAAAAACTTCCGTGCTGCCGCCTCGTTGTTGGGGATGTCCACCACGCCGAAATTGACGACCGCGATACTGTGTTTTTTCGCGTGTTCGAGCAGCGCCGTGATCGATTCCGCAGGCATGTTTACACCGACCTTGATGTTCTTTTGCTCCGGACTCAGCGACTGGCCCTCGAAAACCTCCACGCCCTGCGCGCCGGCAGCGGCTGCTTTTTCAATCGCCTCGAACAACGTGAAATTCTTGAGCGACCAGCACTGGACGGAAATCGTGAAGCCCGCCGTGGTCTGGGTGGCGGGATCGATAGCCTTGCCAAAAGTGCTGTTGGCTCCGGCTGCGAGAACGGCGGGGGCGAGTGTTAGAAGATGTCGGCGTTTCATGAATGAATGAGTTGAGTATGGATTGCCGCAGCTCTACGTTGCCACGCCCTGGGATATTTCAGCCAGCGCTCAACATACCGCGCGATGCCGCCTCACCAGCAAAAATGCTGCCAGACAAATCGACAGCAGCGATTGTGGTTCCGGGATCGAAGCGATTGACCAGGCCAGCCCGTAGTCGGTTGCGAACACCGGTTGGGCGGCGGTGTTGTAATTCTGCCCGTCCCATACCACGCGGAACTGGTAATTTCCGGCCTCCGCAAGAGTCATGCGCAGATGTTCGACCGTGCCGAAGGGCGACTCCGAGCGTCCGATGAGTTGATCGCCATTGACGGCATCGAGCCTCCAGATTTCCAGAGATAAATTGCTCAGTGCCACGTCCTCCGCTCTGGACAAGTCCACACCGAGCCCCCGTTGCGCATACCAGGTCAGCACCGCCGACATTTCACTTCCCGCAGCGAGAGTCTGCGCGAGCGTGTAGATGTTCGCCCCCGCTTGGATCGTGCCGAGATCCCAGCCGGAATTCGCCACCGCACCCGAACCGCCGCCACCGGCAACTCCGAGAGTCGTCTGACCGTCGGTCATGTATATGGATGGGGCCAGCAACTGGCTGCTGCCGAGGTAAATGTCGTGGCTGTTCCTCAGATCGAGGGCACCCGCGCCGCTCGCATAATCCAATGCCTGCAGTGTGCGGGTGACGGTTCCATCGAGAAACTGTCCGTTGTTCCAGCCAATCGTCGGTGTCGCACCCGCCATCAAAACGGACTTGATGACCAGCGGATGGGTCATTTCCGCAATCCCGAATGCCTTTCCGGCATCGACCAGCAGCGCGGCCGCTCCCGCCACAATCGGCGCGGAAAAACTGGTGCCGGACATGTCGCCAATGTAGTAGTCACCACTGCCACCGGTCGGATCGGTGCCCGCCACATGGCCGCCTGTCCTTCCACCATAAAATGCCAACGTAAGATTGTCGCCGGGGGCCGCAATGTCGACTGTGGCCCGCAGGCCCGGCGTGGTGATGCCGCTTTGCGGATTGTATGCGGCACTCGGCGCGCGGCTGGAAAAATCAGCGACCGTGTCATAGGCCAGATGCTGCGCGGAATTCGTCAGCGCCGCCACGGTGATGCCGTTGTAACCCGTGCCGGGACCGCCGACGGAATCACTCCCGGGGCCCGAATTCCCTGCGGAAAAAACCCCCACCACCTGATGGGCGCTCAACAAGGCATCGATGGCAATCGTTTCCTCGGCACTGCCCGCAGAATCCCCATACACCCAACTGCTGTTGATCACGTCCGCATTTTGTCCGGAAATACCGGTCTGCGTCGCCGTGCGATATGCGTAGAGGAAACTGTTGTCGGTGTTCGAAAAGGAACCGGTGTATTGAACAAACGGAGCCGCGCTCCACGATGTCGCGATCGCCCCCGACCACATTGTCGCCAGCGGAGCGATTCCCACTTGGTAGGTATACAAACCACTGCCGCCGATCGTCTGACCGACCATCGTCGCATGCCAGTCGGCCTGGCCGAGTTGCGTGCCGATGATCGATGGATTGTAGATTGTCTGAGCGATGCGTCCGCTCAAACTTTGATGGCCCGACCAAATCGTGCCCGCTTCGATATTGGCGACGATCGCCCGCTGACCGCCAAAACCCTGGTCGTAAAAAACATCGGCACCAATCGCCTCATTGATCCAAACTCCGTTGAGAATATTGGTTCCTCCGAAACTGCTGACAATTGCATGGCTCGGATCGGGAACTGCCACAAGCAGAGATGATGTCACGGCAATCAACCCGCGCAGCCCGGTTCGCTTCGCTTGGAATTGGAAAGTTTTCATTTGCTCTTCGTGCATTCCCGGCGTCACATTTCAAAACGGCCGGAGCCGATTCAACAACCAAAACAATTCAAAGTTGTTTGGATTATTAATACAATTTTTGCGCCGGCGCAAGTGGATTTGGTGAATGCCGACAGACGCGCTAACGCATCAAGCGGGCTGGCTGACCTCGTTCTGATGAAGCACGCGCAGCGGCACGCGGACCAGCACCCGACCGTCAAAACGGATGTCGAAGTGATAAACGCCGGCTTTGGCCACCGTGCCCTGCAGGGGCGTAATCAGATTCTGCGTCGAAAAGGCCGTCGCGCCATCGGGCATGTTCACCTGCATGTCCGACTCCTCTTTTGCCTGGGCCGGTGCTGTTTCGGAGTCATCGACGAGCATGATCGAAAACTTGTGCGAGCCGTGATCCGCAGCCGTGAAGCAGAAGCGCAGCGCGAGGCTGAAGGAGAAACGGGCGGGAAAATTTTGCGCGACAATTGCGTCAAAGGCTCCAATCACATTCAATTTCCCCTGGTTTTCCAAGGCCGAATCACAAAGGGTTGCGACAAGTAGTTCCATACGAGCGCCAGAATTAGCAAAACACAGTCCGGGCACAACTACAAAATGCGCACTTTGCGTGCTCGATCAGCGTGACAAGAACAAATGCCACCATTACTCCGCCAATCCTCTGGCTTGTGCGCCGTCCTCGTCGAAAAGGATCACCATCGGCCGACAGCAGATTTCGCAGTCGTAGTCCCATTCGGCGGGAATTTCCGCCAGACCGGGGCCGGCAACTTCGAAGTACTCGCCACAGGCGGGGCACATGACCAGGGAGGTTTCCATGGCCCAGACTGACACAGGAGCAAAAAAAACTCAACTCTGGCTTTGACCAACCTGCAAAAAGATGCCATTCTAACTCTCGAACGCAAGCAAGCTTGCGAAATTCCAACTAACATTCCACAAATATGAAAATGACCACCATGACGATTGTCGCAGCTTTCTCTTTGATCGCTGTGTCTTGCAAGCCTGCTGAAGATGCCGCTAAAAAAACAGAAGAAGCCGCAAAGAGCGCTGCTGCGGCGACGACCGAAGCTGCCAAAGATGCAGCCGGTAAAGTGACTGAAGCCACCAAGGACGCTGCTGCTGCTGCCACTAAGGGTGCTGCGGATGTGGCCAAGGATGTTTCGGATGCCACGGCCAAGGCTGCTGAGGACGCCGCCAAAGCCGCCGAGCCTGCGGAAGAAGAGAAATAATTCGTCAAACCTTTTGAACCCGCCGCAGCCATCATGAATGGCTGCGGCTTTTTCTTGCCCATCTCTGACGATCACCGCATGATCCGAGCCATGAATGCCAATGAGAAGGCCGCAGCACTGCGACAGCGCAAGGGCGGAATTCCGATCTGCGCGCTGACAGCCTACGATTTCCCCACTGCCCGACTGCTCGATCAGGCGGGCATCGATGTTTTGTTGGTCGGCGACTCCCTTGGCATGGTCGTGCTGGGATTTCCCGACACCACGCACGTCACCCTGGCCCACATGCGGCATCACACCGCCGCCGTGGCCCGGGCCCGACCCGATGCGCTGATTCTTGCCGACCTGCCGATCCACAGCTACGACACTCCCGAGAAAGCCTTGGCATCGGCCCGACAGTTGATGGAAGAGGGTGCCGATGCCGTGAAACTCGAAGGCGGCAGCGAGCAGTGGGAAAAAATCCATGCCATCACCACTGCCGGCATTGCCGTGATCGGCCACATCGGCATGCTGCCACAGCGCGTCAACGAACTGGGAGGCTACCGCAAGCAGGGCCGCACCAAGGAAGCCGCAACCACTTTGTTCGAGGATGCCCGCGCTCTGGAAAATGCCGGTGTCTGCGCCATCGTGCTGGAGTCGATCATTCCCGCTGTCGCCGTGGAAATCACCGCAGCCGTGGCGATTCCCACCATCGGCATCGGCTGCGGCGAATCAACCTGCGATGGCGAGGTCGCCGTGGTCACCGACCTGCTCGGCAGTTTCCCCTGGTTCGTCCCCCCCTTTGCCAAACCGGAGGCGGACTTGGCCACACAAATCGTCCACGCCGCCCAGGCCTACCGCCGACGCGTGCAAGGGGATGTGACCGAGGCTAACGAATCCCAAACACTGAGAGGCTGAGCGCGACATCCGCAATCCTGCGCGACAAGCTCCTGCGTGGCTCGATGTTCAGATCCCGACTTCTCCCACGCTTGAGCTGGTCCATATCGAGGGAAGTTTCAACGATGAGTAATGTTCCCTTTGGCGTATTGTGTTTTCCCTTCGCCTGAGGAGTTGATGGATCAGTGGCGCGGTCATTTTGCCGGAACGGCTGGCTCGTTGAGCTTGGCGAGCACGCTGGCTTCGAGATCAGCATAGAGCGCGGGGTCGTTCTTTAGAAGTTCCTTCGCGGCATCGCGACCCTGGGCGAGTTGCGTGCCGTTGTAGCTGAACCAGCTGCCGCGCTTTTGTACGATCTCCATTTCCAAGGCGAGGTCGAGCAACGATCCTGTGGAGGAAATGCCCTCATTGAACATGATGTCGAACTCCGCTTCGGCGAAGGGCGGCGCGACTTTGTTTTTCACGCACTTGATCTTGGTGCGGCTGCCGATCACCGAACCATCGGTGCCTTTGATCTGGCCGAGTCGGCGGATGTCGACGCGTACCGACGAGAAGAATTTCAATGCACGACCGCCGGGAGTTGTCTCCGGGCTGCCGAACATCACGCCGATTTTCTCGCGGATCTGGTTGGTGAACACACAGACCGTGCGCGCTTTGGAAATGAAGCTGGTGAGCTTGCGCATCGCCGCACTCATCAGGCGCGCCTGGGCACCAACGGTCGAATCGCCGATCTCGCCATCGAGTTCCTGTTTGGTGACCAGGGCCGCCACCGAGTCGAGTACCACCACGTCGATCGCATTCGAACGAACCAACGCCTCGCAGATTTGCAGGGCTTCTTCACCCGAAGATGGCTGGGAGACCAGCAGGTCATCGAGATTCACGCCGAGGCGGCGGGCGTATTGTGGATCGAGCGCGTGTTCCACGTCGATGAAAGCCGCCAGGCCGCCGCGCTTTTGCGCCTGGGCGATCAGAGTGAGAGTCAGGGTTGTTTTTCCCGAAGATTCCGGTCCGAACACCTCGACGATTCGACCGCGGGGGAAGCCGCCGACTCCGAGTGCGCGATCGATCAATAGATTCCCCGTGGGGATCACTTCTACATCCATGCGGCGGTCATCGCCCATGCGCATGATCGCGGCTTCGCCGAATTCCTTCTGAATGTGGGAGATTGCCGCGTCGAGATTCCTTTTGCGTGCTTCGGCCATTTTATCGGCCCCGGTGTCTGAGGTAGTTGATTTCGCTGCCATGATATTAGAGTGGTTGACGGGGGACAATTTCCCAGAAATTGACGGCGAGTCAATAAAAAAGATGTTCGATTGAACAAAAAAGTGCCTTTCAGGGGCTGAAAAAGACGAAAAGCCCTGATTATCAGGGAACTTCGCAGCTCAGGAATTTTGTTTCCGCCAGTCCCAGGTGACATCCACGCGGATGTCCGGGTGGATGCTGTGGTGGACCGGGCAGCTGTGGACGGCGGCCTGAAGCAACGCGGCAACCGGGTGATCCTCGTCGATCGGCATGGTGATCGCAACCGGGAGGCTGACGATGCGGCGCGGAGTGTCTAACGACATCTCCTTGTGCACGACAATGCGCAGGCCCGTCAGGTCGCACTGCTTGCGCTGGGCAACGATCCCCATTACCGTGGCCATGCAACAACCGAGGGCGGTGGCGACGAGATCGGTGGGCGAAAAGGCCTCACCGCGTCCGTTGTTGTCCACCGGTGCGTCGGTGACGAGAGTATTTCCCGAGGGGACATGGAGAGCGGAGCAGTGCAGTTCCCCTTCATAATTGATGCGGATTTCGATCATGGTGATTGGATTTGTGTAGTGGTGTTTTCTTTGTTGACCTTGGACAGAACGACACGGAAACCGCAGATGTTGTCGGGTTTGCTGGAGAGCAGAATGGCGTGGCGAAAGGCAATCGAAAGGTGGTGTTCCGAGTAAGTGTTCCAGCCACCGCCGCGGACGACGCCGTACAGTTTCAGGCTGTCGTAGTCATCCGACACCCATTCGTGGGCGTTTCCCGCGAGGTCGAAAATGCCGTAGATGTTCGGGGCGAACGAACCGACCGGCGAGGTGCTTTCATAGCCATCGCTATAGCCGCGGATTCCCTGGTCCGGGCTGATCTTTCCCGCCTTCAGTGTGTATTCATCCGCGAAGTTGCCAGACCCTGCGGGTGGCGGCCAGGTCTTGCCCCAGGGCCAGACGGAGAGACGCTGGCTGTCGCGCTGCCCCGGCGTATTGCCTTTTTCATTGTCGAGTCCCGCCATCAGCGACCATTCGCGGTCGGTCGGCAGCCGGTATTCATGCGAAAACTGGATGCGCTCGTCCTTGCGTTCGCGCTGGGTGAGCCATTCGCAAAAGCGCACGGCATTGTCGCGCTTGATATTGACCACCGGATGGTTCGGATCCTGGCTGAAAGGGGCCGGGGGCGGTGCCGGACCGCCGCTTTCCTTGACATACAACGCATAGTCCTCAATGCGCGTCTCGTAGGCACTCACCATCAGGTCATCTCCCAGCGGCAAGAATTTCATTCCCAGCGCATTTTCCCACGGCCGTCCGAAAACCACGCCCTGGTTCGGTTGCAGTTCGATCTTCAGATCGACACTCTGACCGTTTTCCAGAGTCAGGTGCTTTGTTTGCGGTTTGTAGCCATCGAGCAGAAACATCAGCTCCACCGCACCCGGACGGATTTTCTGGATCAGCGTCGCTCCGTTGATTCGTCCGCGCGAAACCTCATTCACGTAGATTTCTACATCCTCGGGCACGCTGACCACACGGAGGGAGCCGTAGGGGACGTCTCTCACGACAATTCGAAACGGTGCCAGACCTTTGGCGCGCATATCCGCATTGATGGCCGGATTTTCATAGGCTTTCTCCATGCGTGGGAGAATTTCCTGATCGGGTGTGAGATAGGACGGCGTCGCGCCGCGCTGGTGCCAGCGGCAGAAAAGTTCCGCCTCTGCGGCGGTGGTCAACACCACTTTCGATGGTTTGCCGTTTTCGCTGATCGAGATGACCGCGCCGGCACCGGCGGGTCGCTTCTCCGCCGACGTGAACAGTTTCCAATCGCGTTCTGAGAGGAAATTCTGTGAAACGTGGAGTTCCTCATCGGGCAGATAGCGGATGCCCAGGTGATCCTGCCACGGTTCCCCCTGGATCGGCGGGGAAAAGATTTTCATGCTGCCGCCGATCAGATCCGGCTCGGCGGTGTTTTTCACCAGGTGTTCGATTTGCAATTCCTGGTAGCCACTTTTGCGCAGCGTGAATTTCAGTGGCGTGCCCACCGGATACGCGAGCACGCTGGTTTGCGTTTCACCAAGATAGCGGCCCTCGCCGTCAAAGACCGTGGCACCCTCGGGATCGCTGACAATCTTGATCTGCCCCATCTGCGGGGCGAGCGGCTGAACGCTCTCGGTTTTGCGGAACAGGGCGTTGACCCACGACAACATCATGTCCTTTTCCAAAAACTTCCATCCGAGGAATCCGCTGCCGGCGAGCAGCATCAACAGGGTCATCGTGACATAAGAACCGCGGCTTCTGCGCCTACGCTTGCCGCGCTGGATCCGCCGCAGTGCATCGGCCAGCTCCGCCGCCGTGCTGACCTGCCGCTTGGAGATGTGCGGTTCGCAGACATCGCAGATCACCCGGTTGAGAGCCAGCCATTTCTTGCGATCCTGACCCGTGGGCAGCTCATCGGGCAGTTCGGGGAAATCCAAACGATCCTTGCCGGTGGCGATTTCATATAAAACCTTGCCCAGTGAATACACATCCGCCTGGGCCGATCCCGGGCCTTCGGGGGGAACGAAACCTTCGGTGCCGACAAAGGTGCGCTGGTCGCGGGCCGCCACCAGGCCAATGTCGGCCAGCTTCGCTTTGCCGCCGACGAAGATCACGTTCGATGGTTTCACATCGCGGTGCGCCAGACCTTTTTCGTGCAGATGTCCGAGCGCCTCGGCGAGCCGCAGTCCGACTTCGAGACACTGATCAACGGGAAACAATTTCGCCTTGGTGTCCTTGCTGTCGGCCCGCAGCGTGCGGGGTTCGTACTCCACCGGATGAATGTCGCGACCGCGGTGGATGTCGTCGCCCAACTCCATCACATAGTAGTAGAACGAATGGCGGTCGGGGCTTCGTCCGACATGCAGCACGTTCACCAGGCCCGGGTGGTCGCGCGAGATCGGCTCGAAGCGCAGAATGCCCTCGAACTCCCTTTCAAAAGTGCGTTCGTCCTCGAAGTCCTCTCGCCAAACCACCTTGACCGCGCGCATCGCACCGGTCACACCGCGGGCGAGCCAGACTTCGCCATAGGCGCCGCCACCGATCTTGCGAAGCACCTCGTGATCGGGAATCGCTGGAAGCGGCCGCTGCTTACTCGTCATCGTGCTTGAGCTTTTCCAGTTCCCTTTTCAGCACCGAGCCCACCCGGTGTTTTGCCAGATAGACCTGGGCCATGCTGACACCGAGGTGTTTTTGCACCTTGCCAGCCTCCCATTCACGAAGAACATAGTAGTCAAAAATCTGGTACTGCTTCGGCGACACCTGGGCCTTCACCCGGGTCAGCGCCGCATCGGCCAGGTTGCGGCGCCATTCGGCATCCCATACGCGGTCGAGCGGCACGCCGTTGGGGTCCTCGTAGCGATCAATCACCGCGGTCTTACGCTCGTCATCCCAGTCGCCTCCGCTCATCGCCGTGTCCTTTTTGCGCTTGCGGAACTGGTCGTTGATGCGCCAACGCGTCATGTTCATCAACCACGATTTGAAGGATCCCTGCGCGGGGTCGTAGAGCTTTTTCTTGCTCTGCTTGGCGATCGACAGAATCGTTTCCTGAACACAGTCGAATGCCTCATCGGAGCGCAATCCCGCTTTGATCGCCACCGCATAGATCAATTTCCAATAGGTCTTGTAAAACTCGTCCCAGGTTTGCTGGTCCTCCCAGTTGTCGAGCCGCGCGATCAGGCTCTTGCGGGTCTTGGCAAAGATGGCGGCCAGCGCTTCGTCGTTCTCGGGTTGTTTTTCCGCTTCGCTCATCCGCTTATATATATCACAGCTCCCCGCGCTTGTCTTGTGCAGTTTCGCGGGCTTTTGAGTTTTTGCTTGGGATGCTCTCATTTTACCGAAAAGCGAAGAATCAAAGATGTTGTTTACAATTTGTTAGTTTAAACTTACTATCTCAACCACTCACCTGAGGCGTTTGACTCACGTTCAGGATGCCCGCGCCCCGTCATGTCAGATCCATCATCCCTTTCATCCTGCAATCCGTCCGCTCAAGTCGAGCGCATGAGAGAGATCATTGTCGGCCGACAGCTTGCCCGCGTCGAACAGCGGCTGGACCGCCTCGAACGCTTTGCCGACAGCCCGCAGCTTTCGAGCCCGGACGTTTTTCCGCGGATCGAGCATCTCGAAGCGCAATTCGAGGCAGCCCGTGACCACATGCAGCGCCAGGTGGATCAGATCCGTCGGGAAATCGCCAGCGAGATGGCGAACCGCCGCAGCGAAGTTCACTGTCTGGCTGAACAGATCCAGCAAGCGGCGCTGTTGCGAAACGAGAATCGTCCGCAACCCGAAAGCGGCGGGGACATCGAACAACGCGTCGGTAACTGGCTGGAACAATGGCAAAAAAATCTGGAGGATTTTCTCGAAAAACGGGAAAACTGGTTGATCCAACAGATGCGCCAGGAGTTGCAGCAACTTCGTCAATCGATGACCGATCACCAGCAAAAAGCGGCGATTTGCCAACAACAAGCCCTGCTTGATTGGGAATCCATACGAAACGATTGCCAGCAAAGCCTGGCGGCGCAGCAAAAACAACTCGAAGGACTGAAAGATTTCGTCGGGCAGTTCCAGCAGAAACTGCAGGTCATGGAAATCCAGAACCAACAGAACGAGCATACTCATCAGACGCGGTTGTCGCAGATCGCCCAAGCGGCCCGGGCTCTGACCGAGTCGGCCGCGTCACTCGGATCCCTCTCCACCGCCCCCCCCCTCAACCACGTGATGAGCTCGAACCTTCCTTCATTCCCCAATCAAGACCTGCCGATATTGCCCGATACGAGCAAAGAATCGCGCTTTCCGCTTTTGCTGGTCGACGCGGCCCGCGTTTTTCCCGATGAACCCGCTCTCGCGGCCCTTCCGGTCATGGCATCACTTCCTGAGCTGATGAGTGTTGCCGCGGAGCCGTTTCCAACTGGCCAATCGAACTGGGGTTCAGATTTGCCGGACATCCCGTTGCTGCAACAGCCGTTGTCCGACTCCTTCGCAATGGCGACATCAATGGCTACCGCTTTCCCTTCGTTCCCCAACCACCTCTCCCCGACGCCTGCTTTCGAGGAGTTGCCAAGCACGCCGGTTGATTCTCCTTTCGCCATTCACGAACCGGCTCCTGTTTCTGCCCCCGCGCCCCGCACGGTGCTGCCACCGTTGGAGCGCGAACATGCGCGTCTTGACTACACCGACAAGGAATTGCTCGATGTCTTGCGTCCCTTGGTCGAGTGCTCCGGGCAGCGTTCGCTCTATCAATCGGGCGCTGGCATCGACACCTATCTCGAACCGCTGTTGCGGGCGACCATCCGCCGCGCGCTGGCCGAGCACAGCCCCACACAATCCCCGTTTCGAGAACCGGGTTTCCTAGACCGCGTCGGCTGGCGTTTGGCCGCCTTGTTCAGCAGCCGCACCTACGAGGAGATTCATTTTGAAAAAACCCGCCGATTCCGCGTCGAGGAGGTTTATTTGTTAGAAAAAATCAATCTATCGATGATTTCCTTCGCCAGTTCGGATCCGGCACGCCATGCATCGGCGAAACGCGTGCATGCCACGGTGCGCCGCCTCGCCGATGGCGCGCTCGACAAGGAGGGCACGATGCGGTTGTTCTACGATCTTCCCGAAGGTCGTCGCGCTGTTGTCCGCGAAGGCAGAAACGCGCTGTTGATTGCAGTCGTTCTCGGAACGCCAGGAGATGCTCTGCGCATCGATCTGGACTTCACGCTGCACCGCGTCGAAGAACGCTTTGGTCCGCGTTTCCATAACCTGGAGGATCCGCTGCTGCACAGCATCCAACCCCATCTCGAGGACTGCCTGCTGATCTGCGCGCCATCATCCAACCACTGAAACATTTCAGCGGTCAACACGGGCGGACCCGCCATCGACCAGCTTCTTCACTTCATCGAGGGTCGCCATCGAGGTGTCGCCCGGGGTGGTCATCGCCAGCGCGCCGTGGGCCGCGCCGTAATCAACCGCCAATCCCGCGTCGTTGAATTCCATGAAACCGTATGCCAGACCGCTGGCAAAGGAATCGCCGCCGCCGACGCGGTCGAAGATTTCCATCCGCGGCCGCTGGATCGATTCGAAAAATTGACCGTCGTGCCAGCAGACGGCAGCCCAGTCGTTGATGGTCGCGCTATGCACATCGCGCAACGTGGTGGCGACAACATGGAAGTTGGGGAACTCGCCGACCACCCGTTCGATCATTTGCTTGAAATGATCGACGTTGATGCCGGTGATGTGCTCGCTCACACCCGCCACCTCGAAGCCGAGGCAGGCGGTGAAATCCTCTTCGTTGCCGATCATCACGTCCACGTAGCGGGCGATTTCACGATTGACCTGTTGTGCTTTCGCCTGACCGCCGATGGATTTCCACAGGCTCGGGCGGTAATTCAGGTCGTACGAAACGATGGTGCCGTATTGCTTTGCTTTCTTGCAGGCCTCCAGCACCACGGCGGCGGTGGTTTCGGAGAGCGCGGCAAAAATTCCCCCGGTGTGAAACCAGCGGGTGCCGCAGTTGCCGAAAATTTCATCCCAGTCGATGTCGCCCGGTTTGAGCTGGCTGGCGGCGGTGTTGCCGCGGTCACTCGTGCCCTTGGCTCCACGCACGCCGAAACCGCGCTCGGTGAAATTCAGTCCATTGCGCACATCACGGCCGATGCCGTCGAATTTTTTCCACTGGACAAAACGGGTGTCGACTCCGCCCTGGAGGATGAAGTCTTCGATCAGCCGTCCGACATCGTTTTCCGCAAACGCGGTGACCACTGCGGCGCGTTTGCCGAAGCAGCGGCGCATGCCGCGGGCGACGTTGTATTCACCGCCGCCTTCCCAGCACTGGAACTGCCGTGTGGTGCGGACGCGACCGTCGCCGGGATCGAGGCGCAGCATGATCTCACCAAGAGCAATGACGTCGTAGGCACACTCTGCGGCGGATTTGATTACTAAGCTCATAGTAGATGATGGATTTCAGGGAGAAAAATCATTCGGCCGATGGCACCACGCCGTTGGCGCAGAACACGTCGCCCGAGCCATTGAGGAAGTTGACAAGGTTGTTCAGGGCCTTCAGAGCCTGACGCGGCACGCTTTCGTATGTGCGCGAGCCGACATGCGCTGTGACGATCGCCTTGGGATGGCGGAGCAGAGGGTCGTCGGTCGCCGGTGGTTCCTGCTCCATGACATCGGTGGCATAGCCGGCGAGACGACCGGAATCCAACGCTTCGAGGATCGCCGCGGCATCCGCGAGTTCCCCGCGACCGGTGTTCACGATCACCGCCCCGTCAGGCAGCAGCGCGAGGCGCTCGCGGTTGATGAGGTGCCTGCTATCCGCCGAAAGTTTGGTATGCGGGCTGATGATGTCGCACGCGGAAAAAATCGAATTGATCGACTCGTGACGGATCACGTTGTGTTGTTCGCAAAACGAATCTGGCCAGAAATGACCATAGCCGTGCACTTCCATGCCGAAGGCTTTGGCGCGGATGATCACCTCCTGACCGATGCGGCCGAGACCGATGACACCGATTTTTTTCGCGTAAAGTTCATGGCCGGTGAGGCGCAGCCATTCGCCCCGACGCGTGGCATCGACACTGGGAATCAGGTTTTTCAACAGCGCCAGCAAAAGACAAAAGGTATGTTCCGCCACCGTGGTGTGGTTGACCCCCGGAGTGAACATCACCGGAATATTCATCTCTTTGGTGGTGGCGAGGTCGATCTTGTCGAGGCCGATGCCATACTTGGAAATCACCTTGAGCCGTGGTGCCGACTTTTCCAACACCGCGCGGGTGATCGCATCATCGCCACAGAGAAAGGCATCGAACTCCCCGGCCAGATCCAGCATTTTCGCCTCGCTGAGCGGACCGCGGGCACGGATCACGTCGTATCCCTGGGAGATCAACAACTCATGGTGCGGACCCGGAGTGTCCTGAAAACTGCAAGTGGTGAGTAATACGCGTGTCGTCATCAATCGGATGACCGACGCTATTTCCCGTCAAACAATCCGGTCAAGTGAATTTCGAAAAATCGTTGCGCGGCTTGTGCTTGTTGCGCTGTTTGGAATCAGCATGTGGAAATTCAAATGAACCTAGAAACCGCAGTTACAACGCTAAAATAGGCTCAAATGCGATTGATTTCGTCTTCAAACCATTGATGCAGCGTTACCAACATGCAAATTAAATTTTTGCCACGCTTTCACCCATTAGGTGAAACGAAAAACGAATCGTATTTCCTCTCTAGCCCATGTTCTACAAGGCTTTAAGAGAAATTCTGCAATTCCAACTGCGAACTTTAGGATCAATCTTCCCGACTCACCGACGCGATTTGCGAACGAAAGCGTGGGGTGAAGGTAGCTTGCGTCAGTCCGTGATGCCACCGCCCCCCACCGGAATGCTCGGAGAGCCTTCACTGCCCTTTGATGCCTTTCAGGCGGGGAAATCTTCACGGGGAGCGCCTGCGTCCCGCAGGCTGTTGCCGCGAGAACAACGCATACACCGCAGGCACCACAAACAAAGTCAGGAATCCGGAAACCAAAAGGCCGCCGACGACCGCAATGCCCAGCGACTGGCGCGAGGAACCGGATCCGCCCAGGGAGAGGGCGATCGGCAGGATGCCGAAAATCGTCGCGAGACTGGTCATCAGGATCGGTCGGAAACGGCTGACCGATGCCTCGAGCACCGCATCGAGTTTCGATAATCCCGCATCGCGCCGCTGGTTGGCGAATTCGACAATCAGAATGCCGTTTTTGGTCACGATGCCGATCAGCATGATGATGCCGATTTGACTGAAGACGTTGAGTGATTGTCCCGTCCAGTGCAGCGAAACCAAAGCGCCCGCCAGAGACAGGGGCACGGTGAGAATGATGATGAAAGGATCGCGTAAACTTTCAAATTGTGCGGCCAGGACCAGATAGATGATCAACAGGGCCATCAAAAACGCGAACATCAACGAGGACGAGCTGTCTGCGAAATCGCGCGACTGTCCCGACAGGGATGTGCGGAAGTTTTCCGGCAGCACCTTCGCCGCGATGCGGTCGAGTTCATCGAGACCATCTCCCAAGGTGTAGCCCTTTGCCGGAGTGCCACTGATGGTTGCGGAAACCGAACGATTGAAGCGAAAGATCGCCGTCGGGCTGGCAGATTCCGCAAAGGTCACCAAGTTGTCGAGGGAAACCATGTTGCCCGATGGCGTGCGCACATGGAGATTTTTCAAATCGCCCGGCTCGTTGCGATCCTGCCGTTGCATCTGTGCGATCACCTGGTATTGCTTGCCATCCTTGAGGAAATACCCGAAGCGCCTGCCAGAATAGGCATACTCAATGGTGCGTGCGATTTCCTGCACGGAAACACCCAACTCCGCCGCACGCTGTCGATTGATCGAGATGATGCCTTCAGGCCGGTTGACTTTGAGATCGGCATCGATTTGGCGAAGCTTCGGGCTCTGGTTGGCGGCATCGAGAAACTCGGGCAGCACCTTGAGCATCGCTTCGAGACTTGGTGCCTGCAACACATAGGCGAGAGGTTGGCCGGCGCGACGGTCGCCGATGGTTGGTGGTTGCGTGGGAAAGGCGCGCACTCCGGTAAAATCCGCCATGTCCTTGGTGACTTGCTCGGCAATCTGCGCCTGGCTGCGTTTGCGGTCGGCCGGAGCCGTGAGATAGATGTTCTGGACCCCCGCATTGGCATCGGTGCGTCCCATGCCTCCGCCAAGAATGCTGAAGCTGCGGTAGGTTTCCGGCACGTTGTCTGCGACGTACGCATCGATTTTGTCCATCCAGCTTTCGGTGTATTCCATCGTCGACCCCTCGGGCGCGGTGACATTCACGCGAATGTTTTCCCGATCCTCCAAAGGCGCCAACTCGCGCGGCAGGATCAATGCCATTTGCCAAATCAACAAGGCGCTGCCCAGCAGGATCGGCACGGCGAGCCAACGCCAGCGCAGAAACGGTGCCAGCATGCCGCGATATCCCGCGGTGATCATGCGGAAAAACGGCTCGGTGCGGCGGTAGAGCCAGTGAGGCTGGTCACCGTGGCGCTTCAACAGAAAACGACACATCATCGGCGACAGGGTCAACGCGACAAAGGCCGAAACCAGGACGCATCCTGCGATGGTGATGCCGAATTCGCGGAACAACCGGCCGGTCAGGCCTGAGAGGAAAACCAGCGGAGTAAAAACCACCACCAATGCCAGGGTCGTCGAAATGACCGCGAAGTAGATCTCCCGTGATCCCTGTAGCGCGGCCTCAAGCGGCGAGAGGCCCGCTTCGATTTTGGCATAGATGTTTTCCAATACCACGATGGCATCGTCGCAGACCAGGCCGATCGACAATACGATCGCCACCAGGGTCAGCACGTTGATCGAAAACCCCGCCACGTACATGATGAAAAAGCCCGCGATGATGCTGACGGGAATGGCGATCACCGGAATGATCGTTGATCGCCAGTCGCGCAGGAAACCAAAAATGATCAACGCCACCAGCGCGAAGGCGATGATCAACGTTTCCTTGACCTCGCTCACGCTGTTGCGAACGAATCGTGTGAAATCATAACCGATTTCCACTTTGATGTCGGCGGGCAATTCTTTCTTCACCTGCTCCATGCGTCGATAGAATTCATCGGCGATGGCGATGGCATTGGTGTTCGGTTGCGGAATGATCGCGACGCCGATTTTGTAATTGCCCTTGCCCTTGAATCCCGTGCGCAGGACCTCAGGTCCGAGTTCGGCATAACCGATGTCGCGAAACAGGATCTGCCGGCCTTTCACCTGTTTGATGATCAAACCTTCGAACTCCTGCGGCGTTTTCAACCGTCCCAACGTGCGCAAAGTCAATTCGTTCTTCGCGCCTTCGATGCGACCGCTCGGCAAATCGACATTCTGTTTGGTGAGAGCGTCCTGCACATCGAGAGGTGTGATTTCATGAACGGCCATTTTGATCGGATCCATCCACAAGCGCATCGAATAGCGCTTTTCACCGAAAATGCGGATCGAGGAAACGCCGGGAATCGTCTCCATCCGCTCGCGCACCACCCGGTCGGCAAAGTTGCTCACTTCCAGAATCCCGCGCTTTTCGCTCTCCATCGAAAGGAACAGGATCGGCATCGAATCGGCATCGGCCTTTTCCACAACCGGTGGATTCGCATCGATCGGCAAATTGCGGGCGCCACGGGAAACGCGATCGCGCACATCGTTGGTGGCGGCATCAAGATCGGAATCCAGGGTGAATTCGACGGTGATCGTGCTGCGCTCCTCGCGTGACTCCGAACTGAGCGCGCGAATGCCGGAGATGCCGTTGATCACTTGTTCCAACGGCTCGGTGATTTGGGCCGCGACGACATCGGGGTTTGCCCCGGGGTATGTGGTTTGCACCGTCACGATCGGCGGATCCACCGCAGGATATTCGCGAACGCCGAGGTAGTGAAATCCCACCGCCCCGAAGATCACAATGATCACCGACATCACGATCGCGAGCACGGGACGTCGTATGCATACATCCGACAAACTCATGGTGCGGTGACAAGGGAAACGGGTACACCGGCACGGAGCCGGTTCAGATTCGTTGTGGCGACAACATCGCCCTCAGCGAGACCTCGCAGGATCTGCACTTGCTCGTCGGTGCGGATTCCGATGACAACTTCCCTGAATTGCGCCTTGCCATCGGCGACCACATAAACACCGTGGCCGCGCGGAGAGGGCACAATCGCCTGCGTGGGCACGAGCAGGTTCGAGGCATTGGTCGTGAGGGGAATGCTCACATCCGCAAACCCGCCCGGAACCAAACCCTCGGGTTCGCTACAAACTCCGCGGATCAACAAACTGCGCGTCTGCATATCAATGGCGGGTTCGATCACGGTAATGACACCTTCATGCACCTTGCCCAGTCCTGCGACGGTGAAAGTGAATCTTTGTTTCTCGCGAATCATCCCCGCGTAACGTTCGGGCAGTGGAAAATCGATTTTCATTGCCGACAGGTCATGCAGATCGATCAGGGGCAGGCTGGTTGAGAGCATCGAGCCTTCGCTGGCCTTGCGGACTCCCAAACGTCCGGCAAAGGGCGCGACGATTCGGGCTTTGGCAATCTGCACAAGCTTGGTGTTTTTCTGTGCCTCCAACACGCGCCACTCGGCAGCGGCGACATCCGCCTCCTGTTGACTGATCGCCTTGCTCGGCAGCAGTCCTTCGGCGCGTTGTTTGTTGGTGAGCGCGAGAACCAGGCGCGATTCGATTTCCCGCAACTCGGTTTGCAGTTCCGCATCGTCGAGCTGAAACAACAAATCGCCCGCTTTGACCGCCAATCCTTCCTCGCATAGAACTTTCGCAAGCCGGCGCGGCGACTCGGCCATGAGCGTCACCGACTCGTTCGCCCGCAATGAACCAACGGTCTCGATGTTTTCCTCAAATGCCGAGGCCTTGACGGTGTGGAATTCCGCCCTGACCGGAGAAGCGGGTGCCTGACCGCGCAAGGGCAATGCGCCAGCAAGACAGGCGATGGTGAACAGAAAAAAATGAAGCGTTGTCCTCATGCGGATGACAGTATCGGATTCCATACGTTGCCAACAGCAGTAAACCGTCAACAAAATTCCATCAATTGCCAGCGCTGCGAGATCCAAACAAAGCAATGAAACGTCGTGCTGTCGCAAGCACCCACAACAAATCCCGCGGGGGAACTGCATCCATCAGGAGAAAATTCTTGTCAGGCGTGAGCTGCCATCGACGGAATGACAACAGACATCGAAGCATTTTCTATTTTCGTTAGATTACATTCGAATTGTCCGAAATGAGTGCTCGGGATGCAACGCAGTTTTTGCTCGCCAAGTCGTCCATCACCTGAGATCATGGCCGCCCTGCGGAAGACATATGGGACACAACGGAAACAATGACGTGAAGCCTGCGCAATGGAAACTCGCGTTCGGAGCACTGGGCATCGTGTTTGGCGACATCGGCACCAGTCCTCTTTATGCCTTTCGCGAATGTTTCGCGGACCACGTCGCGCCCGAGGCGCAAAACCTCTCCGGCGCGGCATCTTTGATCATTTGGTCGCTGATCGTGATCGTCAGCATGAAGTATGTGGGATTGGTTCTGAAGCTCGACAACAAGGGCGAGGGCGGGATTCTCGCGCTGTCCGCATTGGTGCGGGGCAGCCGGGCGGTGCAGGGTCTGGTGGACAGGCCGTGGGTGTTCGCCTTGGGACTGCTGGGAGCGGCGCTCATTTACGCGGACGGAATGATCACGCCCGCCATCTCCGTGTTGTCGGCTGTGGAGGGCCTGACTGTCAAAGCACCGCATCTCGAGCAATACGTGGTGCCGATATCGCTCGGCATCATTGTCGGACTGTTTGCCATCCAACGTCATGGCACGGGAAAAGTGGGTGTGCTGTTCGGCCCGATCATTCTGCTGTGGTTTGTCACTCTCGGTGCCTTGGGCATCAAGTGGATATTCCAGTGCCCGACGATTCTCTATTCGCTCAATCCGCTCAACGGGCTGATGTTTCTCGTTCATGAATCAATCCACGCCATGCCGATTCTCGCCGCGGTGTTTCTGGCGGTGACCGGTGGTGAGGCACTCTATGCAGATCTCGGGCACTTTTCCGCATCCGCCATCCGCAAGGCGTGGTACTGGGTTGTTTTCCCCGGACTCGCGCTCAACTATCTCGGCCAGGCGGCGTTGATGCAAGTTCATCCGGAAAGCGCGCATTCCTTTTACAATCTCGTCGGCGATCTCGGCATCCTTCCGCTGACCATCCTGGCCACGGCTGCCGCGATCATTGCCAGCCAGGCATTGATATCCGGCGCCTTTTCGCTGACCTCCCAGGCGATCCAGCTGGGCTGTCTGCCGCGACTGCGCATGCTTTACACATCGGCCACCGAAAAAGGACAGGTCTATCTTCCGCCCGTCAACTGGCTGCTGATGCTCGCCTGTCTTTTCCTGATCTACAACTATCAAAAATCCTCGAACCTCGCGGCGGCGTATGGCATCGCCATTTCGCTCACCATGGCTGTCACGTCGCTGCTGTTCTACCAGGCATCGCGCAGCGTTTGGAACTGGCCTGCGTGGAAGAGCAATCTGGTCACCGGGGTTTTCGTGATCATCGACATCGCATTCCTGATCGCCAATGGAGCGAAGGTCCTGCTCGGGGGCTGGATGCCGCTGGCCGTGGCCTTTGTGATCGTGTTCATCATGACCACCTGGCGCTGGGGTCGGGAACGACTCGCCAAACGAATGGAGAAAGCCTCGATTCCCGCCGCCATGCTGATTGAGGATCTCGGACGCAAGGATATCCATCGCGTGTCGGGCACGGCCTACTACATGTGCGGCAAAACCGGCGGCATCCCCCTGGCGTTGCTGCACAACCTGAAGCACAACCAGGTTCTGCATGAACACGTCATGCTGCTGCATGTGGAAACACTCGATTCCGCGCACGCGGCCGAGGGCGAGAAATTCGACATGACCCCCCTGGGCTTGGGATTCTACCTGCTGCACTTGCGCTTCGGATTTTCCGAGACGCCAAATGTTCCGGCCGCGCTCAAGCAGCATTTGGCCAACGGGATCAGATACGAAGGGTCGAAGTCCACCTTCTTTCTCGGGCGTGAAACCTATGCTGTGGGCAAGAGCCTGAATGCGTGGGAAAGGGTTCGACTGGCGATCTTCGCCTGGATGACCCGCAATGCCACACCGGCGACCGCCTATTTCTCGCTGCCGCCCTCGCGCGTGGTGGAGCTGGGTGCGCAAATTTCCCTCTGAATGGCCTCGTCCTTGCCCCGCAGGCCCGCCGGGCAAGTGGCAATGGCAAAAAAAAGCAGACCTCCCTTGTCTAGGAAGGCCTGCATGGAAAAGATGCGAAGGGTTATTTCGCGTTATCCACTTCCGGTGCCGGAGCGAACTCCTTGAAGGGAGGAAGGGGTTTCAGCTTGGGCGCTTCCGTGTCGCTGGTGCAGCAGATGCAGCACGAATTGGAAAACAGGACCGCGGCGGCCAGCGCGAGAAGTGACAGGATTCGAGTCATTGTGGTAGTAATAGTTTTTTGTTGATAAGGAGAACTTCAGCGCACCGGCGCTTGATAGGTCGGCGCGGGAGGTGCCGCTACGGACTTGCTGGCGCAGCAGGAATTGACCAGAAACACAAAAGGCAGAAATGCGAGGAAAAGATGGATTCGTTTCATTTTGATCAGATTCTGTGCTGTGAGCCACCGCAGCAAAGCGAGTGCTCGGAAAAATTAGCGGAATGACCATGCAGTGCAAGGCAAAAAGCAGCGCGCTTCACAAGAAAATGAGATTTTCCCAACATGTCCGACGATTAAAAGACTTTTTTCAACACCAACCCGGTTCTGCTCGGCAGATAAACAATCAGTTTTCCGTGGTTTGCGTGTTCGGAACGCACGGTGTAGCGCTGGTTCAGAGCCACCCGGCCGTGACCTCCGTATTCATGGGAATCCGTGTCGAGAATCATCTGCCAGACTCCGCTTTCGACCCAAGCCGTCCATTCGGTCAGGGATTGCTGGCCGTGGAAGTTCATTACAAAAAGCAGATCGCCGCGCCGCCACGCCAGGGTCTTGTTGTGGTTGTCCTCACTCAGATGCACGGGCGGACAATCAAACCATCGTGAATCGCGCATCAACGCCAACATCGCGCCGTCGAAGTCGCCCAATCCCTTGTAGCGCAGATCTTCCCGATCCCGGAGACTCCACAAGCGCCGTGCGTGATCGTAGGACCAATCATTGCCCGACCGCGGAAAATCAATCCATTCGGGATGGCCGAATTCATTGCCCATGAAATTCAGATAGCCATGGCCGGCGGCTCCAAGGGTGGCAAGCCGCGCCATTTTGTGAATCGCCACCGCCCGATCCGCGCGCAGGTCCTGTGAACCGGCGTGCATCGAATGATAGATGGCATCCCCCGCCAGCGCGAACAACAGCGACTTCCCGCCAACCATCGCCTGATCGTGACTTTCCACATACGCAATGATGCGCTCGTCCGCCCGGCGGTTGGTCAGTTCACTCCAAATCCAACCCATGTTCCAGTCTTCGTCGCGAATGTCCTCGGCGAGTTTGAACCACATGTCGGGCACACCCATCGCCAGGCGGTAGTGAAATCCACATCCACCTTGCTCGCGGGGCGCGCACAAACCGGGCATGCCGCTGACATCCTCGGCAATCGCGATGGCCGATGGCTTGAATTCGTCGATCAGCAAGGTCGCCAAAGTGAGGTAATCCACGGCGTCGTCATCGGTGCGACCGTGGAAATAATCGTCGTAGCTGCCAAAACCTGCTCCAAAACCGTGGTCGTGATAGAGCATCGAAGTGACACCGTCAAATCGGAAGCCGTCGAATTGAAACTCCTCCAGCCAGTAGCGGATGTTCGACAACAAAAAAGACCTGACCTGGGCTTTGGCGTAATCGAAGCAGCGCGAATCCCAGGCGTTGTGGAATCCCCGGGCGCCATCGTGAAAAAACTGATAGATGCTGCCATCGTAAAAGGAAATCCCCTCGACCTCGTTGCGCACGGCATGGGAATGAACAAGGTCCATGATCACCCGCAGGCCCATGCCGTGGGCGGCATCGACCAATGCCTTGAGTTCACCAGCCGTGCCGAATCGCGATGACGGCGCGAAAAATGAGCCCACATGATAGCCGAACGATCCATAGTAGGGATGCTCTTGTACCGCCATGAGCTGTACCGTGTTGTATCCCGCGCCGACAATGCGCGGCAGCATGTGCTCACGGAATTCATCCCAATTGGAAATGCGTCCGAGTTCCGACGACATCCCGACGTGTGCTTCATAAATCATCGGCGGTGCCTTCGCCACCGGGGCTTGGTGTTGCCAGACAAACTCGGGTTCCTCCCAAACCTGCGCGGAAAACAGCCCGGACTGTGAATCCTGGACGATGCGCCGACCCCAGGCTGGCAGTCGGTCGCCCTGACCGCCATGCCAATGCATCCGCACGCGGTAATGATCGCCTTGTTTCAACCAACCGGCGGGCAAGACCAGTTCCCAGCAACCGTAGCCCGTGGAACTGGCAAAATATTCCGCCCGTTCCTCCCATGAGGAAAAATCCCCCACCAGAGCAAGGGCGGTGGCGTTCGGAGCCCAGTCCCGATAAACCCAGGAGCCATCGGCGTTGCGATGAAGCCCGAAATACTTGTGCCCCTGCGAATAATTGGACAACGAGGTGCCCAGAGTCGCACGGATGTTTTCAACGCGATGCCTGCGTTGTTCGAAAACATGGTGCCATGGCGCGAGCCAGGAATCGTCAGCGAAATTTTTCAAAGGAGCACCAGCAAGCATGGCAGGCGCAACATAACAGCCGTGATCCCCTTGAACAGTGCAAACTCGCACCACGCGCGTTCGATCTTTTGCTGGCACATTCCCAAGCGGGTGATACCGTGGCAGCATCATGCTGCTCATGGCGGAAATCATCGGAGCGATCATCGCGCTGTTTCACATCGCCGGCGTGGCGCATGCCCTGCACGCCTTGATGAAAACCCGCACCTCGCAAGGGTCGATCGCGTGGATCATGTCGCTGATCACCTTCCCCTACATCGCCGTGCCTCTCTACTGGTTTCTCGGTCGCGACCGCTTCACCGGCTATGTGCGGGCGAGACGGGCCCACGACGAGCGCCTTCGACAGAAAGCCGCCGACCTTTACGCCGTGATCCAGCGCTTTGTTGTCAAAGAAACGGATCCGTTCATTGCCACCGCGGTGTCTCTCGCCGGCATGCCGTTGTTGCGGGGCAACCGGCTCGACCTGTTTGACGAGGGCAGCGCCACCTTCGATGCCCTGTTCCACTCGATCGAGTCGGCCAAGTCCTATGTGCTGGTGAATTATTACATCATGAAGCACGATGCCATCGGCGATGCCTTGCAGCAGATCCTCGTTCGCAAGGCGCGCGAAGGGGTGAAGGTCATGCTGTTGTTCGATGAAATGGGTTCCAACAAGTTGCCGCGGACCTTTCTCCGCGAGATGAGCGATGCCGGCGTTGTTTTCCATTCCTTCGGCATCAATCGATTCTGGTGGTCGCGCCTGCAATACAACTTCCGCAATCACCGGAAAATCGTGGTGGTCGATGGCAGGGAGGCCTACATCGGCGGGCTGAACGTGGCCGATGAATACCTCGGCTGGCACCCGCAGCTCGGCTACTGGCGCGACACCCACATGCGCATGACCGGTCCCGCCGTTCTCGCCGTGCAACTGGTGTTTTTCGAGGACTGGTTCTGGGCCTGCGGCGACGTGCCGGCTGCGGTGCCTGACACAACCGAGCAAGCGGAGGATCAGGAGTTGCTGATTCTTCCGACTGGTCCCGCCGACCCGATGGACTCCTGGCAACTTTTCATTGTGGCCGCCTGCAATCATGCGAAGGAAAAACTATGGATCGCCTCGCCGTATTTCGTGCCCGACAACGGAGTCACCTCCGCTCTCCAGGCTGCGGCGCTGCGAGGGGTCGATGTGCGACTGCTGATCCCGGATAAATCCGACAGCCGTCTGGTCGGCTGGGCCGCTTATTCCTATTACGAACAAATCCTGACCGCCGGCGTGAAAATCCATCGATACAAAAAAGGTTTCCTCCATCAAAAAGTGGTGCTCAGCGACGATTATGTCTCCGTGGGCACCGGCAACCTCGACAACCGCTCGTTTCGATTGAATTTCGAAATCACCGGAATCACCGCCGACCCGGAATTTTCCCGCCAGGTTCATGAAATGCTGGAAAGGGATTTCGCGCAATCCGATCCGAGCCTGCTCAGCGATTACACCGACAAGCCCTGGTATTTCAAATGCGCGTGCCGTGCCGCCCGATTGTTCTCACCGATCCTGTGATCCCTGATGCTCACGTTCCTCTGGTGTTCCCGTAAAGATCGATGTGCAGTCGCGGGGTGTAGCGGAAGCCGTGGATCTTGCAGAGATCGGCGACCCGCAATGCCGAGTCGCGCAGACTTTGCAAATCAACGCCTTCGGGCATCAGCAGGATCTTGTGCGCGGGAACTTCGATGAGATCCTTTTCCAGCATGCGAATGATCTCGTTCACATCGTTGCTGCCGTTGACCACGAATTTCAATTGATAATCGCCGTGTTCGATCCACGCGCGGATCACCTCCGGTTGCCAGCGGGTTTTTTCATGCCGCTCCGACCATGGGCCGGCAATCTCCACACCGGGAGTGGAGTGCGCGAGTTTCGGGCTGAGCGATGCGAGGTCGCAGGAAATTCCCCCGGGCATAACCGTCGCGGCGGTTTCGATGGTGATGTGCATGCCGAGGGAATGAAGCTCCGCAGCGAGAGTGTCAATCTCTCTGGCGATCATCGGTTCACCACCCGTTAGAACGACATGACTCGCCGGAAAACGCGAAATTTTTTCGATGATCTGTCCGACCGACATCTCTTCGCCCGTGGGATTCCAGGAGGCATAAGGAGTATCGCACCACACACAGCGCAGATTGCAGCCGGAGGTGCGGATGAAAATGCTCGGCACACCCGCCAGCGATCCTTCGCCTTGGATCGAATGAAAAATTTCCGATATCAACATGGCGGTGCAGGCAATGCGGGGGTTTCGAGGTATTCGGTGGGATCGGCGAGTCCCGCCAGCAAAAACGCCTCGCGGCGTTCGACGCAGGTGCCGCAGCTGCCGCAGTGGATCAGACCTCCTTTGTAACAGGACCACGTTTTCCGGAAGTCCACACACAACTCGTTGCCGCGGACGGCGATGGCGGCCTTGTCCATGTGAATGAACGGTCGCTCGATCCTCACCTGAGCGTAGGTCCCTTCATTAACGGCCTGCGCCATGCCCTGCATGAATGATTCCCGGCAGTCGGGATAAATAGCGTGATCACCGGCATGGGCGGCGATGACCAGACGGCCCGCTCCTTCGTTTTCCGCAATCCCGGCGGCGATGGCGAGCATGATGCCATTGCGAAAGGGCACGACGGTCTGTTTCATGCTGGCTTCCGCATAATGGCCGTCGGGAATCGCATCACCTCCCTGCAACAAGCTGCTTTGGAAAAGCCGGGTGAAAAAATCCAGGTGAACCAGCTCGTGACGAATGCCCAGCTCCTGGCAGTGCCAGCGTGCGAATTCCAGTTCGCGATGGTTGTGTTTCGAACCGTAATCAAAACTCACCGCCATGCCGACGATTCCTCCGGCCCGTGCGTGATAGAGCGCGGTGACGGAATCCATCCCGCCGCTGAGGAGAACGATGGCTGCGGGTGGATTCATGAATCAAAGAATGACGCCCGGACTGTAGGTCACGGCCTGTGGATATTTTTCTTCCAACAATTTCACCCGCGCGGAAAACGAACCGACCTGTTCTCCAGCTGCACCGGTTTCATGGCGGCCGTTTTCCATGATCGATGCGAGCGATTCTCTCGACAGGCCGATGCGGGAATCGGCGGCGAGGCGATCGAGCAAATTGTTGTGATCGATCGCTCCGTTGCGCAAATCCCTCACGGTGGCCAGCGCGTGTTCCTTGATCGCCTTGTGCGCGGTTTCCCTGCCGACTCCCGCTTTGACCGCCTCCATCATCACCGTGGTGGTCATAAGGAACGGCAGGTAGTGTTCGGTTTCCGCCGCGATCATTTCCGGATAAATTTCCATCTGATCGAGAATTGTTAGAAAAGTTTCGAACAAGCCGTCGAGCGCGAAAAATGAATCCGGCAGCATGACTCGTCGCACCACCGAGCAGGAGACATCACCTTCGTTCCATTGGTCGCCGGCGAGTCCCGCCGCCATCGCAAGGTAGCCCTTGAGGATTACATGGAATCCGTTCACGCGTTCGCAGGAGCGCGAATTCATCTTGTGCGGCATCGCGCTCGAACCGGTCTGTCCGGGCGCGAATCCCTCGCTCGCCGTCTCATGTCCCGCCATCAACCGCAGGGTTTTGCAGAACGACGAGGGGGCGGAAGCAAGGTCGGTGAGCGTGGCAACGACGCGAAAATCCAGCGAGCGCGGATAGACCTGGCCGACGTTCGTCCACACGCCGGACATGCCGAGATGGGAGGTGATGGAATTTTCCAGCGCGGCCACTTTTTTCGCATCGCCATCGAACAGGGATAGTTGATCCATCTGCGTGCCAACCGCGCCTTTCAAGCCGCGAACGTGGTATCCGGCGATGGTCGATTCCAGTTGCAGCACGCTATGCAGGAATTCCTCGCCGAACATCGCGATGCGCTTGCCCATCGTGCTCGGTTGTGCAGCGACATTGTGCGTTCGCGCGGTGAGGATGATGTGCCGGTTTTCCTCCGCATGCCTGCGGAGCCGATGCAGGGTGGCGATGCACTTCTCGCGGGTCATCAACAATGACTTGAAGACCTGCAATTGCTCCACGTTTTCCGTTAGATCGCGCGAGGTCATGCCTTTGTGCACATGTTCGTGACCGGCGAGGTGGTTGAACTCCTCGATGCGGGCCTTCACGTCGTGGCGGGTGATGCGTTCGCGCTGCATGATCGATGCCACATCGATCCGGTATTTCACACTTTCGTAGGCGGCAATCGCCTCGGAGGGAATCCTCAGGCCGAGTTCATTTTGTGCCTTCATCACCGCAATCCAGAACTCGCGTTCCAGGAGAATCCGCCCTTCCGCCGACCATATCGCCTGCATGCCCTCGGAGGCATATCGTTCCGCTAGTACATTCGCAATCACAGGTTTTGTTATCGCATTCACTACGATTTCGCAACGCTATTTCCTGCGCAGGGAAAATCCCCGGATGCCGGCGACGAGGACCGTGATTTCCGCAGACCGGCGGATTCCAAAAAAAAGAATTGCCAGCAAAGCCCGGATCGTTGTAATTTCACCCCCGCTACGAAATAGCCGCGCGGTTAGCTCAGTGGTAGAGCACCACCTCGACACGGTGGGGGTCGCAGGTTCGAGACCTGCACCGCGCACCATTTTTCTCCTATTCACATGTCATCGACCGCAGAGTTTCATTCTCTCAATTTTATTTTTGCATGAGTTGTGCTGGGTTGGTTAAAGCTACGATTTGCGTGGGTTTTTGAGTTCTTGGCTTAAAACAATTTCGCACTAGGGGGCATAATTTCGGATTTTGGTGGGCATTTTGGTGGGCATTTTTTTGTTGTTTTTATATCATTTGCAGTGGGCATTTTCAAGACGCTCTGACCGTTGCATAACGGTCGTCACTCAGTCTTCTGCGCGTCCACTATTTTTTATGGTTACTGCCGGTTGACGGCTGGGTAATCGTATGAAGAAACAAATCGCGCTGGTGGTAGGGCATGAGCCAGGTGGCGGTGCTGAGGGTGAGCGGGCGTATAATTTAATTGTTCAAAAGAGCCTGAAGGAAATGCTTGAGGCGGAGGGCTTCGATGTGTTCGCGTATGTGCATGAGCTTAAATCCTACGGGGCACGGCAAGCGGCAATGGCGGCGGCGGTCAATAAGGCGCAACCGCAAAACTTGATTTGCGTGGAGCTGCATTACAATGACGTGGATGCCGAGCCTGCGAATGGGCACCAGTTCCACTACAATGCGTGTAGGGGGCTGGCGGTGGCATTTGCGAGTGAGTGGCAGAAGACATTCCCCAGCTCGCGTGCGCGGCAGGACAGGGGCACGCTGCACACGCCTACGGGTGATGGTGCAGGGTTTCTAAGAAAGTCTCCAGGGCTGGCTGTGCTGGTGGAGCCGTTTTTCCACTCGAACAAGATTGAGTGGATGTTTTTTCGTAATAAGCAAAAGGAAGTGGCAGAGGCATACGGACGGGCAATCATTCAATTCACGAAAAAACTTTGATGTTTGGGGCGAAAGTAAATTTTGTGGATGGGCTGCGGGGGTGGATGGATCGCTTGCCGATTCGTTTGCGGCGGTCGGAGAAAGAATTGAGTGTGGCAGCGGGTGAGGTAACTCCGATCGCGGAAACGGAGGGGCAAGAAGCAGTCATCGGGGCGATGGGCTGGGGCGGTGCCAAGTGGAATGGTGAGGTGGCTAAGGTTTTGAAAGATATATGAGAAACGCATTAGCGGCAGCATGGGCAGATGATTTAGCAGGGCGCGTAGCGATACCGGTCTATGCGCAGCGGCGAGACGCGGCGGCGGTGCCACCGTTTGCAGTGGTGCGCGTAGAGGAGCTGGAGCAGGTGGTGGGCGGCGCGGATGTCTGGCACGGGGAAGTGCGAGTGGTGGTGGTGACAGATATTTACCGCGAGGGCGGGGAGTCTGTAGCAGCGCACCATTCGGCGGTGGCGGATATTTACAGAGCGCTGGAGGAGACGGTGAAGGACAGCTGCGATATGGACCGAAATGTGCGGTTGTATGGATTCGATTTGCACCGGCACGAGGAAGTGCAGGTAAGCAGCCCACGTGGAGAAAAGGTGTATGCGGATGTTTTTTTCATCACGGCGGGCGCGGGGCGCGTGTGATGCCCCTGCCCTCCTAGATCAGAGCGGAGCGTTCACTGTAGCGCGCATGTTTTGCGTTGGCTTACGATAGTTACTAGGATTTTCTGGGCTTAGGTACACTTCTACCTAAGGATAGATGCCGCCCCTCTGCCCACCCCTAGGTTGACAGGACAACAAAGGCATGGCTTTTACAAAACATGGGAACGGCGATTACATTTTTGGTTTTAACGATCCATCGGCGTTGGCGATTGCGGCGGCGGTCGGGGTGAAGCCGCAAACTTTAAGTCTTAGCTTCACTCCTGAATTCACGGCACAGGCGGAAAACGAGGATGCCGAAGTGGATAGCGTGGTGGTGGGTGCGGATACAGTGGATTTCACTCTGAGCGGGTATCTGGTGGATCAGGAGCTTTTCGAGGAGGGCGCATCGTTTGAGTTCGCCGGACGTTACTTTATCATCATGAGTCGTAAGTTGGACCTTAACAATAAGGACTACTGCAAAGCCGAGCTGGCTGGTAAGTCTCATTTGAATGTTACTGGTTTGGCTGATTGATTTTTTGTTGTAGTGTGGGAACGGCGAGAGGGAAACTTCTCGCCGTTTTTTCTTTTGACGCGTTGACCGTTACGTAACGGTATGACGAATAAAGAGCGGTTTTATGAGGCGTTTGCGCACACGGAGCATGTAGTGTTCGGTCGAAAGCTGAAACGATTCACACTGCGGCACAGGTTTTGGCTGGAGACGCTGGAATGCGGTGCGGTGGTGGGCGGCACAGTGGACTGGCCAGCGGTGGAGCTGGGGGTGCGAATTTGCTCTATGCCATACGAGGGGCTGGACGATGCGGTGAAGAAGCTGCTCAGGCGTGGGCCGAGATGGTGGGAGGCATGGCGTTTTTTATGGCGGGCCATGCGCGGCGACTTGGCAAAAGAATACGGCGCTCTGCTGGAATACATGGGCGATCACGGCTGCGCGCCGGAGCGGAATGGTGATGGCGGTGGGGCGGGCATGACTTACGAGGCTATGCCCGGTCTGCTGAGTCTGGTGTGTGGGGTGGTGCGTGCTAGTGGCGGGTGGTCGCCGGATACGGTATGGTCATTGAGTCCAGGAGAAGCAGAGTGGTATTGCACGGCGTGTTACATGCACCGAGGGGTGGACATGGGGATTAAGACCGAGCATGATGAGAGATTTGAAGCGGGGCTGGCGGAGCATGGCGAGGCGATCCGCGCAGTGATCGCGGAGGCAAAGCGGAAGCGCAAAGAAGCGGCGGCAGCAAAGGCGGCCGAGGCTGCGGAGGCGGCAGATTGAGGGGTTGACCGTTACGTAACGGTATGGCGAATCAACAAACGACGACGACCGCTAATGTGGTGGTGCAAAGCTCCGGCATCGGTAAATTAAAAAGCCAGTGGGCGGATTTCACGGGATCGTTATTGGAGCCGATCGCAATTTTAGCGTCGGGTGGATCTAAGGTGCAAGCGTTGTGGGCTGGGGTGCGCTCTATATTTATGGCAAAAGTTCTCGGGCCGCTGGAGCTGGGGGTGGGAGCATCGCTGGCGTTCTTGGTGATGACGAAGCGATTGGTGAGCGCGTGGAAGGAGCTGGGTATGTCCTCGGCGGCGACGCTGGAGCGGATGACGCTACAGTTCCGGCCATTGCTCGGTAGCATGGAGCGAGCGCGTGATCGGGTGAAGGAGCTGATGGAGTTCACGGAGCGGACACCCTTCCGATTGGAGGAAACGGCGGAGGCGAATAAAATTTTAGAAGCGCTGACAAAGGGCGCATTGTCAGGGCGCGAGGGCATGTTGTTAGTCGGTGATGCGGCGGCGGTGGCGGGGGTGGGACTATCCGAGGCGGCACGTTATACGGGACGGCTGTATGACGGGCTGATGAGTGGCCGGCCAGTGGGTGAAGCTGCCATGCGATTGCAGGAGATGGGTATCATCACGGGGCAAACGCGGAATCAGATTGAGAGCTTGCAGGCGACGAATACGAGCGGGTTGGCGATTTGGCGAATGGTGCAGGCAGAGATGGCGAAAAATAAGGGCGCGATGGATGATATGAGCGTATCGCTGGAGGGCCTACAATCGACGTTTGAGGACACGAAGATGAGTCTGCAAGCGGGCTTCAGCGAAAATTTCATGGAGGGGGAAAAGGCGGGTATCAAGAGCAGCATTGCGCTGATGAAGCTGATTCAGCCAGTGGCGGAAGAAATGGGGAAAGCCTTTGGCGAATTGAGTAATTGGTGGGCGAATTTGAAAAACAAGGCGGTGGAAAGTGCGACGACTATCCAGGGGCTGGGCACGACGATCACGTGGTTGGTGAAGGGTCTGCTCGGATTTGCTGGTGCGTTAGCTTTAACGGGCGGGGTGGCAATGGCGGGATTTATCGCCAAGATTTTATTAGTGGCGGCGGGAAATAAGGCTGCGGCGCAATCGCAGGTAATGCTGAATGCGGTGCAAGGCAGTAGCGTGGGAGTAATGGCAAAGCTGACCTCGATGAAGAATAGTGCGCTGGCGGCGATCCGTGCGAATGCGGCGGGGCTGAGAGCGGAAGCTGCTGCGCACATGCAGGCAGCGGGAGCAGCGGGGCGAAACATCGTGGCGACGAATGGGGTGACGGCGGCGACGCGGGTGGCATCTCTATCGTTTAAGGGCATGGGCATGGCGCTGCGGTTTGTGGGGGCGCAGTTCAAGTTGCTGGCAGTTTCGATGCTGACGAATCCCCTGTTTTTGGTTATAGCAGCATTGGTCGCGGTGGGAATAACGCTCAAGCATTTTAGCGATCAAACGGCGGCGGCGAAAAAGCAGCAGGATGATTATGCGAAAAGCACGGACGCGCTGATGAGTAAGATGACGCGCGAATCGAGGGAGATCCGCACGAAGATCGATCTGCGCCGTCAGGAGGCCGCGGCGATCGGAGAACTCGGGAAAGCGTATGCGGCACTGGAGGGGGCTGATGATGCCAAGATGAAGTCGCTAGCAAATGAGCGGATTGATAAATTACGAAAACAGCTGGAAGGAATTCGCGGAAAAAGCGGCATAGTTGAAAAATCAGAAAACCAATATGGCCGCGATGCGGAAAACCGGGCGGATAGCGTGGCAGCAGATCGATCGGGTGAAGATATATTTTCAGAGAGAGGGCCGGAGCAAGCGTTGGCGATTGCAGAAAAAAGGCTGGCGGTGATCGAGGAGAGAAGGCGTGCGGCGATTGAATTAGAACAACTGGAAGCGGCCGCCGAGAAGCGGGCGGATGCGGCGGTGGTGGCCGGTCAGGAGAACTTGCTTCGTGAGCAGCAGATCATGCGGGAGATGGCGGTGCTGAATGAGGGGTTGGCAAATCATGGCAAAGGATGGGAAACGGCGGGTGAAACTCAGGACCGCCATAAAAAGCAGCGCGCGAAAAAAGCAGAGTTAGAAGCCGAGCTTGTAGGAATCCGCATGAATCAACAAGGCGGGGGCGCGGAGTTGTCTGCACAGCTCAATAGTGGCAGTGAGCAAATGGCGCTGAATGCAAAAATCGCGGCGTATGACCAAATGATGGAAGCGGCGAAAGAGGTGGAGGATGCGAATGTCGCTGTCGCTAATGCGGAAAAAGATGGTCTGGCCGCTGCGAAAGAGAGCCTGGATATAGCACTTCAACGGGCGGCGGTGGCGAATGGCGTAGCTGGCCAGGCGGGAGTGATAGGCTGGGGCGCGGGCAATCGCAAAGAAGGTGTGGATAAAGTGAGTGAACTGGAAACCCGGCGGAGCGAGGATATCTCCACCGATCGCAAAATCAAGGCGGCGGCGGAAACAAAAAAATTAGCGTATGATGTGATGCGCGCACGACTGGATGGTGAGGCGGCGGTGGACAGTATTCGCTTAAGGGGTGATGAGCGCGAAGCGAAATTATTAGAGATCGAAAGGGAAAAGCTGGAGCTGAAAAAACAAAGTAACCTGATCGGTGCGCAAGCGTATGATCGGGAGAGCGAGAGTCTCAATGCTAAGGCCGAGGCTCTGAAGAAAGAGTCGAAGGAAAAGCGCGAGATCATGGTGCAGGGAATGGTGCTCGGTAAATTGCAGCGGGCGATGGCAGAGGCGCAGTTGAAGGGTGACGCGAAGGGCGCGAAAAATCTGCGTGATGAAATAGCGCGGCGTGAAAAGGCGGCGGAGCAAGCTGCGGCGGAGCGGGACTCAAAGGAGATCGGCGGCAAGGGAAATCAGGAAGAATATGTAAAGCTGCGGATGGCTGCATTTACGGAGCAGCAAAAAATGGAAGAAGACGCACGGAAGCGTAATGAAAAGGAAAGCCAGAGAGCGACGCGTGCTGATGTTCAATCCGGTGTGGTGGGAGTGCAGGCGCGGGTGCTGAAGATGCAAGGCAATCATGATGGCGCGAAAGCGATGCTAAAGGAAGATCAGGCAAAGCAGGACGAGCTGGCACGGGCTGCGCGCGCAAAGGCTCTTCGCGCCGATGGATTTAGCAAGGGAGAAGCCTCGGCCTTGGCGAGAGATGAAATGAAGTCAAAGCAGGGGGAGCGGATTCTTAACAAGCTATTCGATCAAAAGGGAACCGTGGTGGCGGGGAGCATGGCACAGATCGGCGGCGGTGGCGGGGTGTATGGAAATGACCCACAAGCGAGAGCGCTAGAAAAAGCGACGCGGGTGCTGGAGCAGATCCGCGATAATACGGTGAAGACGGTGGAGGATGCTTGGTGAGCAGACGCTGTGTCTCGTCTTGGTCGGCGCGAAGGCCGGATTCGCTGCCTAACGATGAGCGCATGCACCACTACCAGCAGCGGCGGGCATCGATCACGGGGTTATTATTGTAATTACGGAAAATCATCGAAACAGGGCGACTGGTAGTGGTTGTCATGACGCGGCTTGTTGGGCTTATTTATTCTGCTGGAAGATGGAGTGGAAATCCTTCAGTAACTCAGCCTTAAGGACAATACCCAGATTGTTGGGAATTCCTGCGATACTCACAGCCTTCTGGTGGACGGGAATTGTCACCACTCGGACATCACCCTCAACTGTGTGTTGCGGCCCAGCGTAAAGAACGCCTAGCAACTTGATACGCGATCCCATGACAATTTCATTGCGTCTTAAATATGACCCTGCATCAAAGACGAGAACTGGCGATCCACTCGATCCCGGAAAACAAGCAGCATCAATCAAAAACTCCTTCTTGCCGTTCCAGTCTTTGTCGTAGGCGGAGGCCAAAACACCACGGCGAAAGATTGGTAAGTTGTTCGTGCTATCCCACAGGCCATTCGGATAGCCCACCATGGTAATCGACTCAATCCCCACAAAATCCTCAACATCTGCTGGAGTCGGCAGGAGTGAATCATCAAACCCAATGTAGAAAAACTTCACGCCTCGGCTCTCAGCATGATGGAGAAGTGGGGCGATCGGCATGATCGCTAAGTCAATATTGGGGTCAGGATGTCTGATCCACCTCGAATCAAACGAGTCAAATTCGAACGTCTCATGCCTTCCATAATCCGGCATGCCTTCTGAATCCTGAAGCGTCATCAAAAATCGCCCCTTGGAAGCGCCATCGATAACATGTCGATTTGTGACTATGGCCGGCACATGTTGACCTCCATCGATTGCGAAGCTGTAAAAGAATCCAGAACCCGTGCCACGTCCTCCGTCGGGATAGTCAGTCTCAATCCGCACTGTGCTGTGGGAGAGTTCTTCAATAGGCGTAAGTTTGCGTTTCATATATTTTACCCAACAGTATAATTCGTTCAGAAGAAGATTAATCAAATTTAACGATTTAAAAAAGAATTCTTATGATAATTTTGCAAACCCTTTATTCATAAGGGGAAAACTTCTGTAGTCACAGATGTTTGAATACTTAGACAACAGAACAATCGTGGCTAAGCATCTGTGATTTCCACAGATGCCGCAATGAACCGCCTCGCCTCACCCGCCTCGCCTCAGTGGTCTGCCGCAGTTGACTGGGAGCGTAGAGCATGTTGGCTCATGGGAGTAATGGTCTAGTGCTGGAGCATAGCGGCAAGCTGAAAAGTGACCGTTATGGATTGTGGACGGGACGCTTGCGTTTTAGTATGCCGGCGACTCGCCCAGAATTGCTGCCTGCGGTGGGAAGTGTGCACCCTGGGGTGAGTTGGATGCATTGCGAGGATCGTGATATCACGCTGACTCCTGGGCGGTGGCTGGTGGATTGCAGCTATGTGGGCACGGATGCGATCGATACGACGGCGGTGTATGAGCTGCAGCGGAATACGAATACGGAGCCGATCGAGACTCATGAAAAATTCGTAACGCATATTGCAGGGAAGCCGAGCGCCCCGCTGAACGGAGCATTGTTTGTGGATGAAGATGGCACCCCGACGGCGGATGATAAGCGAGGATTGTTTCACCGTTTCATCGCGGTAAAGCCTGATGGAAGTCGGAATCGATTTGCGGGAATGACGGGGTTTTTATCGCCAAGCAGCACGCAGTGGGTGAAGTCGTGGACGAGCCGAACGAAGCCGACCGATGGGGGTGGTGTAGGGAAAATCGATACGCCGGAGGGAGGGGCTACGAGCTTCGCGGGCTGCGACTGGCTTTATGTGGGAATGCAATTTTCTGAGCGAGTGGGCGTCTATAGCATACGGAAGTCGTGGATGCTGAGTGGCCGCGGCGGCTGGATTCCAGAAGTCTATGAGCCTGACGGAGCCACTTCTTAGCGGTTGACCGTTACGTAATGGTGATGAGTGATTTTTTATCCAAGTTAACTCCGGTGAAACGAGGGATGAGCCCGGCGCAGCTGGCGAGTCCGGAGCGCATCGAGGCGCTGCAACAGGCAATCGTGGCACTGTGGGAGGGGCGGAACCTGACGACTCGAGGCGTGCCTGTGAGCAGCGGTGCTAGTAGTCGCCATGGGCGGCGGTTCGTGCCGCTGTTCGCGCATGGGAAGTTACGGATCGGCCTGGGGACGGTGGCCTTAAAGCAATCACTAACGCCACTGATTGAGCCGCATTACCCGCTATTCAACGAGGTGAAGATTGATGCGGATGAGGCCCCAGCGATGGATTTGGCGGATATGGCAGCAGGCGATTATCAGATTGTTTTGCTTTGCAGTAGTAATAGCCGGATTGTAGTGCAGCTAGTCAGCGAGGAGATTGTAAAAGAGGAGGATGAGCAAGCCGTGCAACTGGCGACGTTCACAATGGGAGCGGGCGCGGTGGGTGTGGTGGAGGATGTGCAGCACTTATGGCGGAGTGATGTATTTATTTCCAGGGGGGCGTGCCCATTTGGTGATGTGTTCGTGTTGTTGGAAGGTGAGATCGCGACTACTTATCTCTCGGGGGGAGTGTTGACGGGTGGCGAAACCAATGATGTGATCGCCGATATTGAGATAGACCTAGGAAGTCCAAATGGCACTTGGCTTTGGATGTTGGTCGAGTGCGAAGTAGTCGCAGAGGATGATGTTTTACTGCCAGGCGTTGAGAGATTGCCAATCCTAGGGTCGCACCGGCTGGGCATGGGATTATCTATTCCGGATAATGTAATGCCGACTGGCGTAGCCCCAAGTGGCCTGCTTCACGTGCCGCTTGGCCATTTCACGGGAGATGCGTTTATTCCGTGCGGTTGCGGCAATGTGACAATCAACTTCTGCCCAGGTAACCTCACTTACACAAGAGGATGATCGAAACATTGTCTGATTGGAACACGAAACTAGGCTACTGTGGCTGTTGTCTCATGCCTATCTGCGCAGAGCCATTAGTGGACGCGCGCAGCATCCAGATCACTGTAAACTTGTGCGGCGAAGGTGTGACGCTGCCCGCGAGTTACGGGCCATGGACGATACCCGATTGCCAATATACATCAGCAATCTACAAGGTAATCACTGAGGATTCCCATGAACACAGATCGAGTCAAGGTGGTATCACGCTACAATATGTAACGACATTCAGCCGCACGATTGGCAATACTTGCACTCAGAATCTGGTAGAGACCGATGGATGGGATATTGGTGAAGTTGACCCTGGTAACGCGGGAATCACCCTTAACCCGATTACTAGAAATCAGGTCGCCGGTGATGGCACATACTATTTTGATGCGGTCAGGACTGGCTCGGGAGCGGGTGGCGTTACATGGCTTGAAACTTGGCGGCTCACATACTCGGAGAAAATCACGGACCCATGGGGTGAGTTGTCTAGCGCCGCTGATGATTTTTTATCAAGTGCTTTAGCGGATGATGATTTCAGCGCAACTGATCTGGATAGGGGTCTAAACTACTCGTCTGAAACTACGTTTCTGAATTTTACTACCTGTGTAAATATCAGCCCAGCGGAGCCGCGGCGGCTGATAAGGCGTTTATCAAATTTCCGGTTTCGTATCCCGATTTCCCATACTGGCTCTTACTTTAAGGTCACCTATGACATTGCAGAATTCCCGCACGATAATGGAATAGCGCCATCGTATGTGAGCGAAGACAACGTGGTCGAATGGATAGGGCCCGGCAATCAAGAAGATGCGGAGGGCGAAAGCTGGTTTACTCCATTTGCAGCTATTGATCCGCCGGTGGAGCCAGGTGAGCGGCGCGTGGTAAATATCCGCTACACATGCTACCATGGCGAAAAATTCGGGGTGAAACCACAAGTCATGGGAGAAGCCTTTGAACCA
>CAMAQB010000005.1 GCA_945860285.1 Akkermansia muciniphila
GACATCACAGCAAAACAAATCAAAGAAACACAAGAAGCACTCAACAACCGCCCCAGAAAACGCCACAATTTTTTAACCCCGAACGAATTCAACCAACAAAATTTCAAACAAATTGACAGCCGTTGCATTAGCAATTAGAATTCGCCCTCTCATGGCTTGGGGTGTATTGTTGTCGGCATTGTCCGGAATTGCCGCGCTGGGCCTTTTCGTCCTCGCGGCGGCTGCGGAAGAATCCGATTGGCGGCTGGACTTGCTGAAGGCGGAAGGGATTTCGAGCGAGACAGCCGCTCTCAAGGATTGGACGAAAAAGCTTGATGTATCGACCGATCATTTGGAAGGCGCGATCGGCAGGCTCGGCGCGGAGGACTATGCCACCAGAGAACAGGCCCAGCGCGAGATCGTGTTGATGGGAAAAAAAGTGCTGCCATTGCTGCAACGCCTGCCCGAGTCTGCGGAACCGGAGGTGAGGCAACGCGTGCTTGCCATTCAGGAAATCCTGCAACCAGGCTGCCGCTGGGCCAGGGAGGACCTGGTCCGTCATGCCGTGACCAGCCTGCTCAGGGAGCGCCTGAAGAAGGAAATTCCCGCCCCGGCGGAAATGGTTTTCGCCGAGTTCTTCGATCAGCCGCTTGGCTCGATGAAGGACGGATACCGGCGCTTTCATTTCAAAGCCAACGAGGGAATGACCGGCCATGTGCACGACGGCGTGCTGGTGATGAAGGGCAACCATCAGAACGAAGGCGACCAGCGCTTGTTGCTCGATGCAAAATCGCTGAACGGCAAGGAAACGTTTCCGGACAAGTTCCGCATCGAAGCCAAGCTGGGTGGCGAGGTCGGCGGTGAGGGAGCCTATCACATCGGCGTCTCCGTCGGCAACGTGCGGGCCCTGTTTCACCCCGGTTTTCAGGGCGGTGGTTTTCGCTTTCAGCGGGTCGATACCCAGGAGATGATCACCCAGAACACCGCTATGGGGTTTGATCCTCTGAGTGGCAAGAAGCAGCGAATGAGCCTGACGGTGCAGCGATTGAACGGTGGCCGGGTCGAACTCGTCGCCGTGGTCAGCGATGGCGACAAGACTTTCAAGGATCGGAAGATCATTGAAGCAGCCGTGATCGGCAAACTGGACCACATCAGCCTCGACCGCAGCGGCCGTAAAGGGGGCAACGCACTCTTTGATGATCTGGTGGTCGAACTGGGCAATCCCGCCCGATGATGGCCGATGTCAGGGATTTTCCTTTTGGGTTTGATCGTTAGGAAAAGCAAATGCGGGTTGGTGCGATGGAAGAAGCGGATCTGGATCAGCAACAAGGACGCATTCTACCGCACTGTCTGCACGAGCAAAATCATGCCCGAAGCCTCCCCCGACCAGCGCACAAAACAGCATCGCGAGCACTGGTTGTTTTTTCTGGTCACTGCGGGTCCGTGGGCGACACCTGCTTCGTTCGCTCGCTCTTCTGCACGGCATCCACGAGGAATTTGCTGATCGTTGCATAGACCGGCTGTGGGGTAACGAGAACATCGTGATGTCCCGCACCATGGACAGAGAGGAACTGTTTGGTGGCCGTGTTTGTAGCTGCAAACAGTCTTTTTGCATGATCGGGCGGCACAAAGGTGTCTATATCACCATGTCCGATGCACACAGGCATGGAGTCAAGTTTTGCCGCGGCATCAACGGGCCGGACGCGCACGGGATCGTACCCCGCACGCCATTTCACCAGATGACCGACGAGAAACCGTGCCGGAGCATGCAGCGGGCCGAAGATGCGACGGGCCTGGTTGGCGATGACGCCTTCGAGGTCGGCAAAGGATGACAGCTCGGCCACAGCGGCCCATTTCGTCTGGTCCGCCGCAGCGGCTTGCAGCGCGATGGCACCGCCTTGTGATATGCCCATCAGACACGCGGGTTGTGAATCGAACTTCATCGCTAAAGCAGCCGCTTCCAGTGCGGCGGACGGAAGTGTGGACTCATGGAAACCAAACGAAGCATACTGTGACGGATGGTCGCCATGGCCCGGTAGATCGGGGAGAATGCAGCGGAACCCGACCGCGCAAAGGCGCTCGGCGACAGGCAGATGATCTTCTTTTCTTCCCGTGTGCCCGTGAAGCAGGACAACGTTGCCGATGATCCGCCCCCACGGCTTGAGGCAGATGCCTTCAGTTTCGAGTTGTTTTCGCAAGAGGTTCCCTTTAGCCGCCGCCCCAGGATGATTGCTGGGTTCACAGACCAGACACGGCGTTCCTTTCCATGGCCCGGTCTCGACCACGAACGACCGGATCACCATCCCGTGCTCGACGGCGTTTGCGACAATTTCGCGGTGATAGTCCTGCAATGGCCTTCTTGGGGGACAAATCAAACGCGATGAAGCAATCCAGCATATCACAAAAAAACCCACGATGAATGCCAACAGCAGCCTGAACAGGATTCGCCGGATGTTTCTCACTCGCTTCGTTTGCGCAGGCCGAGTCATGAGATTCATGTAATGGCTTCACTGCCCAGACTGCCGGCAAGATTCATGGGGAAATGCCGGATTCGTCACAAAAAAAGCGAGCTTGTTACTTCGTTGGATAAGCAATGCCCATGGGGGTCCATCCCACACTGGCAATGCCGGCCTTGGCTGCAGGCGAAAGAATTCCGGTGTGGACCAGGACCTTTGTCGTGGCCCCGAGGTCGTCACGGTTGGCGAAGCCAGCGACCTGCTCGGTCCAGGTCACGTGATCGACAGGAGCGGGCACTTCCAGTGTGCCACTGGCGGTGGAGGCACCGGGCAGGCGGCCGATGATTTTCACGGCAGCATAGTCCGCAGCTCCGGAACGTTGGCGCTCGGCGAGGATCGCGATTGCGGAAACGAGGAAGTCCGCCTGCTCCGCATTTTCACAGGAATTGGCGAGACGAATCATCAGTCCGCGGCCTGCGGTTTTCGGCATGGCTTCCAGCGAAGTGACGATGCGGTGTCGACGCGTGGTGCTGAGACTCGCGTTCAGTTGGAACTCCTTGATGTCTTCGGCGGTCACCTTCATCGCGGTCAGTGATTTCTCATCGCGAAGTGCCAGCTCGGACTGGGTGAGCGCATAGGTATCATCGGGAATGCCAACCATGTTGGTCGCGGTGAGAGTGACTCCGGCCGACATGACCGCCGCACCGACCCGCAGCGGCAGTCCACCGGCGAAAAACGCCCAGGTGACCTTGTCCATCTCCTCCTGCAGCCGGACATTGTCCGAATACGGATCCACTCCGAGCTGTCGGGCGGTATCGAGTTTTGCTTTGTCAAATCCGGCCACGTTTTTCGCGGTGTTGCCGACCCCCTTGCCTGCCTGCGCGGCCACGGTGCCGGCGTCTGTTTGATTTTCCTTCGCTTCATCGGCGCGTCGTTCGACTTTCTGCGCACCGCGGCTGATCGAAGAACCCACCTTGCTGAAAAAATGACCGACCGTTTTCGGGACCTGCTTCACCGAGTTCACCGGATCATGAACGATGTTTTTCACCGCATCGATGGGTTGCTCGAGGGAACGTTTCACCCCCTCGGCGAAAAGATCACTCTTGCTGGTTTCCACGAGTTTGCGGATCGCCTCGATTTCCACAATCCGCTGGCGCACCTGCGGAACGCCGGAGGCTTCAAAAATGCCGAAGTCCGAATCGATCTCGAAGTGAGCCATGAACCCGTCCGTAACCACCTGGTCCCTCACCCGGTGCGAGGGCCCGTGGAGAAGATCCGCCGGAAGCAGATCCGCCGCACGCAGCAGCACTCCCTGTTCGAAGACGGTAACCGCAGCGGGTTGAGCGGAGATATGCCCGATGACAAACGCGGACACGAGGGGGAAAATCAACGGAGTTTTCATGGCTGTGGAGATTTGATGTTTTCGAGAAGGCTTTGTTTGGTTTGTGAGCTGAGTTCGATCTTTCCTGGTAGAGGACGGTGCCGGAACTGGCTGGTGAACCCCAAATTAGATCGGGATTAGTCCTGCGGCTGCTTTTTCGCCTGGGAAATCCGGGAGCGGGCGGCGGCTATAAACGCCTGTCCCTCCGGTGTCTCGCGGTAATACTTCTCTGCCGCTTCCCCCGCTGCCAGGCATTCCCGCAAGATTGGATGCATTTGTCCAGTCGGTTGCAAGGGCGCGCCCAAGGGCATCGGTAAGGGTTTTCCAGTGGTAGGCGATTCCATGGTATTGTAAGACGGCGTTAAGTGTGGATTCTTTCTTCGCAAGCAAACTTGTTGTCCCGTCGGGTGGGCTGTCAAGGCCGATCTGAAGGGAATGCTCCCGCTTCACGGAAATGAAAACCATTACGCCCGGTTGCATGTTAGGATTTTTCTTTGGGGGCTTGATGACCGTGGATAGAAAAAAATCTCTCAGGAAAACCCGTGCAGGCTCTGTCAATCTGCTGCGAGCTTGTCAATCAATGGCCGCGCGTTGTCTGCCCTATTTCTGAACAGAACCTCTCCCAGCCAGCGATTCAACCACATAACCCATCCCACAGACCAACTCCGCAAACGGCCCAAAGTCCATCCTGTCCGGGGTGTCGGTGAGTTCGTGATAGTGATCCGACCGCAGGAAAGCCGTGTCCGTAACGCAGAACGCCGGATATCGCGCGCGGCCATAGGACCAGTCATCCGACCAGGCCACCGTTTTGTGCACATACGGCAGAGTCAATGTCCGCACTGCCATCTCAGATGAGTGGGCGGCAAATTCCGTCGTGCATTTCCGCGCCAATGAGCCACCCGAAGGCACGGTCAGGAATGCCACATAGTCCGTGCGATCCGGCAAGCCAACGAAAGCAGGAATCGGTCCGAGACCGCCCCGTCGTTTGGTGCGGGGCTGCGCCGATTAGCAGCCCACTGCGTCGAAGGCAATCACGGCGCGAATGTTTTCGTGTGCGGCCCTGCTGCGCTGCGCACTGACATGACTGCCCATTGCATCGGGCTTCTGATAAAAGGGCGGCTCCTCGTTCACCCAGAAGCAGAATCGCACAGTACGCGGCAGAGGATGACCGGCCATGCGCCTTGCAATGGCCAGCACGGCCGCTACTCCACTGGCATTGTCGTTGGCCCCGGGAGTGCCGCGGTGTTCGGGCTTGACGTTGTCATGATCATGCCAGCCATCGAATGCCGCGCGCGAATCGTAGTGCGCCCCCACAATGATGATCTCCTCCGACCGGCTCGTTCCCGGAAGCTCCGCAATGACGTTGTGCACGGTCTGCGTCGCGCACTGAAAACGCCGGCCATCGACATGGATCAACTCCGGACGGGGGAGGTAACCTCACGAGGTCAGTTGTCGCTCGATCGATGTCGCCGCACGATGCAAGCCCGCCGGGCGGTAGCAATTGCGTTCACCAATGTGCTCGGAAAGCACCTTCACGTTGTGCCGCAACTCCCCCGCCAATGCCCTAATTACTGCGGCATGATTCAATCCAGGCGACGGAGCACGAAAATGACTGACGCAGCCCGAAAGGACAACAGAAGCGAGCAAGACAAGCGAAGCCTTCGTAACTGATGCGGTCATCACAGCGGAAGTTAGCCTTGTCGACCAGCCAAAATCGGCAACAGAGCGCTCACTGTGACTGTTATCGCAGGCGTCGCTGCCATCACCGGCCCCGGCGAGCCCAAACAAATCTTCGTCCGCATCGAGGTGGAATAAGTTCGCAGTCCATAATGCCTCCCGCATGGAGTATCGTGGGGAAGCTACGAAAATGTCACCTGGATCGCCGAATGTGCGTGAATCCTCCGTAGCAACATCCAGGGTGCAACGAAAGACGAAGATGCGCAATGATCCACAAAGCCAGAGTCGTCTGTTTTGAAGTACGCGCCAAGCAAGGCAATGACGCCCACCAGGGAAACCCAGCTTCGTGGAGCTTGCAGCCGCCTGACTTTCTCTCCCACTTACGAACCGAGCGTGCTTTGCGTTCTTGCCGGACTGCTCAAACTCGATGGATGAAATTGATCGACGCATTCGTCTGGGGTGGCCACGGGTTGCGACCGGTGGTCGTTGATGGCGAGCACGCGACAGTCCCTGGCCATTCATCACTGACCAATCGAAATTGACTTCACGACCTGGTCCTCCTAAAACGTCGTATGTCATGGACTCCCATTTCAACAACGAGCGATTTCCCCTACCGATATGAAAACATGCCATCGATTGCAAATGGTCCCGCCAGCCGTTCTCGGGATGGTTCTGGCGATCCTGGCACACTGTGCCGCTGGGGCGCCTGAGAGCTCGGTCACTCCCAATCCGCCGCTTCAAGGCGATTGGAATGCGGCGGGAAAGAATGGAGTTGTCGCTGCGGGAAGTCCGCAGGCTGTCGCGGCCGGCATTGAAATTCTCGCCGCCGGCGGCAATGCGGCGGACGCGGCGGCCGCGACCATTTTCGCGCTCAACATCACCGATCACGGATACTGTTGCATCGGGGGCGAGGTGCCGCTGATTGTCTGGGATGCGAAGTAGCGGCAGGCAAAAGTTCTCGTGGGCCAGGGCCGGGCACCCCTCTCGCAAGATGCCATCAACTGGTACATGCAACATGGCATTCCCGGCGGCGATGACATCAAAAGAGCTCCGGTTCCCTCGGTGGTGGATCTGTGCGCCACCCTGTTGCAACTCCATGGCACGATGTCGTTCGAACGGATCATCGCGCCCGCGCTCGCCTTGTTGGACGCCGGGAAGGCGCCCCGGCATCCGGATCTGGCGGTGACATTGCGCCGCATGGTTGAATCGGAGAGGAGCGCGTGCGGCGGTCGTGAGGAGAAGATCCAGGCGGCGTGTGATCGTTTCTTCGGCAGGCCCGGCGCTCCCCAGGATATTGCTGACGAACTGGAGGCGTTCCATATCCGCAAGGGAGGATTCCTGCGCAAGGCGGATCTGGCCGCTCATCGAACCTTGGTTGAGGACCCGGTGACCGTGAACTATCGTGGATACACCGTCTGCAAGTGCGGGCCGTGGACGCAGGGGCCCTTCCTTCTCCAGTCGCTGCGCCTGCTGGAAGGCTTCGACCTGAAGAAGATGGGCCGTGACTCGCCGGACTATATCCATGCCGTCGCCGAGGCCATGAGACTCGGGCTCGCCGACCGCAATTAATACTGCGGCGATCCTGCGTTCGTCAAGGTTCCTCTAACGGAACTGCTGTCCGACGAATACACGCGGATCCGCCGCCCGCTCATCGACATGGCGCATGCTTCCATGGAGATCCGCCCGGGCGATCCCTATGGCATGAAATCGATCAAGAGCGCCGGCGTCATCCGGCCGGGAGCGGGCGGCACGACCACCTGTGTGGTGGCCGACCGGTGGGGGAACGTGATCAGCGCCACCCCAAGCGCGAACGTGGCGGCGGGATGCGAGGGTGGCGAGGCGGGAGTGACCTACGGCAATCGCCTGGCGAGCCTCAACACGAAGCCGGGCCACCCGAATTGCATCCAGCCGGGGAAACTTCCACGCATCACCCTGACGCCCACGCTCGTGCTGAAGAACGACAGGCCGATCCTGGCGGTCAGCGTCGCCGGAGGGGATTTGCAAGATCAGGGCACCTTGCAACTGCTGCTCGGTTGCATCGACTTCGGCATGATGCCCGCCGCGGATGTGACCGCGCCGCGCTTCGCGACTGACAGCTACCAGGATTCCTTCAATCCCTCCGCCAAACGTGAAACCACCATCGTCAGCCTCGGCTTGCTAACAGTCAACGACACCGTGAGCGAACGCACGAGGGACGAGCTTGCGCGGCGCGGACACCGGTTGAAGGTGACTGCGGGAGCGGTGGCCGCGCCGGTCATGCTCTATCTGGAACCCGCCGGCGGAATGGTTTTCGCCGCAGGGGATCCCGCCGCCGGCCAGCATGCCGCCGCCGCGCCCTGACAAATCGCCGTGGGTCGCCGATGGATCCGCCGGGTTTTTCCAAGAGCGTTCTTGACTTTGGCCGCCAACCATTGATTGCGACAACGCAGATGGAAACGACGATGCCATTGACGAGCACCCCCCTTTTTCTCCGGCTCCGGTCTTTCCATGAGCTTTCTAACCAGCCTTCATCTCAAAAGCAAATTCCTGGCACTTATCGTCATCAGGGATCTCCTGTTTTGTCGCCGCCGGTTTTCATCATCTGAAGTGATGCTTCGGCGAAGGTTTTTCCCATAAGAGCGAAGGTTTTTGCGCAGCCCAGGTAGTGGTAACCGGCATTGGATGCGCCGCGTTCCCAAAGGGCTTTCTCTGCGGGAGTAATCAGTTCGGCTTCCAGTTTCTTTCCCTCCGCTTCCGCGTCTTTTTTGGTCATCTTGCCTTCTTTGACTGTCTTTTCCAGCTTCTGCCGCTTGCCCCTGAGTTGCTCGCGCTTCGCATCAATGGCAGCCAGTTCCTCGGACCAAAATGGCGCGGTCTGCACAGCCATGACATTGCCTTTGAATTCAGGCAACAATGCCGGAGCCGCCATCGCTTTGCGGAATGCCTGAATGTTCTCGGACGCATTCAGCCCGTTCACGCCAAGCACACCGATGACAAAAGGCATTTTCGGTGCATTGAAATCCTTGCGGACATCGCGGATGAAATCGGCCAGCCATTCACCGTATTTGGTATAGTCGCGATCCTTGCCTCCGGTCTTTGACGGGTAAGCGTCGCCCGCCACGAGGTCATTGAAACCCTGGAGCCAAACGAAGCCGGCAATCTCGTAGCCCTCTTTTTCATCATAGGCCGGGCAGACGCGCTTGATGTCCTTGGTGACAAATTTCACATGCTCGACCATCTTGCGATAGAAGACACCAGTGGCTGCGGCCACTTCCTTCTCCTTCTCCGGCTTCGCAGCCCATTTTTTGCGATCCTCGTCCGTGGGCACATAAGGTCCCGCGCTCGGCGGGCGGAAATCCTTATGAAGACTCTTTCCTCCCCATGCGGTCTTGATGATGAGCACCGGCTCCTTCAAGGCCTTGTCCATTGTTATGCCAAATGTGAATTCCGGCCCGATTTTGCCGCCGTCCTCCGCCGGATTTTTTCGAGAGCCGTATCCGGCGGTCAGCTTGCCGAAGCCCTCTCCGTATTGATCGCCAGCGCCTGTGGAATAGGAAATCCAAACGTGGTCACACACCGTTGATTTTCCATCCGCTCCACGCATAAGTTTCAGCAATGGCGCGGTCTTTGGATCATCTCCAATGTAGTCAAAGGTCTCGATCTTCGCATGACCTTCCATGTTGGATTGTCCGACAAGAATGAATATTTTCAGTGGCTTCGCCGTAGCGAGCACTTGGGAAAACAGTAAAGTGAACGCGGTTAAAGATGCGTGAATAAAGGATTTCATGGTGATTCCTACTGAGCGTTTTGGTTTGAATTTGCCAGTCAAATACATTCGCTTGGAGCCATTCTTATCAGCAGGGAGCGGCTTTCTTGGGCTCGCTCCGTTCCGATTGCCTGGATTCGACCAGCATGGCTTTGAAAACGGGTCATCGCGACGTTTGAAAGCGGAAGCACTGCTTACGAATTTGACTATCGCGCCACACCCGAAACGGGACAGTGGCCATTTCGGATCCTCAAAACCTTCATCTCAAAAGCAAATTCCTGGCACTCCTGCTGAGAATGGAAGAATAGCCATTGTGATCTTCGGCAATATACGGATCTTCGTCATTTTGATTGATCTTACGTATGCGGTCGGCAGAACACCGCCTATTTTTTTGGTATAGCGCTGGTGGTTATGATGCAAGCACCCCCGGTAGCGCGACCACTGAAAAAATTTCCCTCAGTAATCATTGGGAAATGTCACTTTGTTTCAAGTATCTCAAAGTGACGATTCCGATTTCATGATTCCACTCACCAAAAACCCTTCGAAGTCGGCAATCTCAAAAATCAGGGGAATGCCGCTCAATATCATCGAAGCAACAGACCCGAGTATCCGCTCACCGGCGATCAAGCTAGGGAAAAGCTTTACAGATTAAAGGTTTTCTAAAAATAAAAACTGGCTCATCCGCAGAATCTGTGGGTGGATTGCGGCTCGGGGAGGGCGCCCAGTTGATGGTAAAGGGCAAGGCTCAAATGCTCGAAGTTCCTATATCCAAAGGCTCTTCTCATCGCGTTGCCTACTTTCAAATTGAACTCCAGAGGGGAATGTAGTCGAATGAGCGAACTGAGGGGGAGGTGTCGTTAGTGGGACCGGATTTGCCGCAGCAAGAGCATTTGGCACGGTTGTTTTTGCGTGGCTCGATGGTGACTTTGATGAGCTTCTTGGGGCTCTCAGTCATTTCGACGGTGCGAAAAAGAAAGCCCTTGATCGGGCACAATTTACGGAGTAGGTTTTTAATTGTGATGGCGAGCGGAATGGTTGGTTTTTTTTGACCACTTGACTTACCAATTAGCTCGTCATCACAAATGTTTATTTTCCCACAATGGTGCTTTTTACCCACAGATTTTGCGGAAGAGGCTTATTTTTCAAACAAGCCCAGGTCCACTTCGCCGGCGCCGGGAATCGGCAGTTTTCCCGTCACCAGGCCGTAGTGGTTTTCCGCCCAGCCAGCGGCGGCATTGTAGGATCCCCAGCCGTCCGAGCGGACCAAAAAGATCAACATCGCATTCGGCGTGGCTTTCACCTGATTGAGAAATTGATTGTAGTTGCCGTCCGACATCACGCTGTCCTGTCCGACGTTTTGCTTTTCCGTGCGACCTTTGCGCACGGTGATCGCGGCGTTCGAGGTCTCGACAAAAAACAGCTTGCGGTTGCCGCCGAAACCGCTTCCGGACGGTTGAACGAGCACCGGCAGCGGCTTGTCGTCGGGTTTTTTCTTGCGCAATTCGAGTTCCTTTTTGAGTGCCTCGATTTCCTTGGCCAGCGGCGGCATTTGGCGGGTGATCGCTTCGATTTGCGAAATCTGGTTCTCGACCTTTTTCTGCAGGACGGTTGCCTGCTCCTTGTTGGTTTTCGCTTCCGCGCCGGACATTTCCAGTCGTTTGCGCAGTTCGTTCAGTCGCGCTTCTTTGGCCCGGGCTTCCGCATGTGTCGCTGTGAGTTCCGCCAATCGGGTTTTCAACGGCGCGCTTTCCTGCTCCGCGGTTTTCAGCATGCGAGTGAATTCCGCAAATTTGCGGGCGAGACTTTCCTCCTCGGGGGTGCGACCGTTGGTTTGCCGGGTCTGCGCCACGCAAAGCACCACGATGATCAGGATCAGCACCCCGATGAGAGCGCAGAGGATGTCGAGGAAGGGAATCATCATCACCTCGTCGCGATTCGCTTTTCGGCGTTTGGCCATGGGAGGATTGTTGCTTTCTCAGTTCAGGGGTTCATGCCTCGTCGTTGCGCGACCACGGCCACTTGCGCCGGGACTGGCGGATGACGATTTGTTTTTCACCAAGGCTGGCGAGCACATCGTTGAGTCCCTGGATTCCGGTGTGCAGTCCCTTGAGATACTGGGAAACCTGGGTCATTGACTCCTTTACCGCGTTGTCCGATTCCTCGCGCATCGCGGCGGTTTTGACGACGAACTCCTCGCTGACCGTTTTCTGGAAGGCCGCCATTTTTTCATCGAGGCTGGTTGCATAGCCGACCATGCGCGAGGAGAGTTCGTTCAAGTCGCTGAGAAACTCGTGATGCGCGCTGGTGAGTTGCTTGACCACCGCATCGGCGATGGCTCCGGTGTCACCGTTGCCCGCACCCACACCGTCGTTGAGTCGCGGCAGCAGGACTTCGTTGCAGAAGGCATCGATCTCGTTGAGGTTATCATCCTCCTGTTTCGAGAGGGAATTGATTGGGAAATTCAGCATCATCGCGAGCACCAGGCCGAGCAGGGTGGCATCGAAGGCCGTGCCCAGTCCGCTGGTGACGTTGTTGATCGAGGTGACAATCTTGCCGACATCCTCGACGTTGGCGAAGTTCATGCCGCCGATGGCCTGGGACAGACCGAGCACCGTGCCGATGAATCCGAGCAGCGGGATCGCCCAGAGAAAGGCACGAGGCAGGGTGTAGCTACCGCCGATGCGTGCGCTGTCGATGTCCGACTGACTGGACATCATTTCGCGGACATCGGACACCGACTGGCGGACTTCGAACAGCTCCAGCGCCTTGCGGATGCGGTTGACCATCAGGCTGTCGCGCAGTTTGCGGGGCAGCCTGTAAACGTGATCGATGAACTGCGACACGTTGCCGACGTGGATCTCCTTGCCGAGCTGCATGGGCAGCACATCGAGCAGCAGAGCGGCCCGCTGGTGGCGGAGTTTTTTGAACTTGAGGTATAGGATCGCGATCGCCCAGGTGAAGAACAAGGTGTTGAGAAAACTGACGAGCAGGTGTTTGTAGAACAGCGAGGAGAGAAATTCCATTGCGCTGTAGGACGAGATGGCCTTGTCGGCGTGGGGGATGAAAGGCGCGAGCATCATGAACCACAGCGCGAGCAGGAACGCGCCGATGCCGAGGCTGAGGAAAATGTTCGGATTGGTCGGGTCGGTCTCCTTCCAAACCTGGCGGGTCGCCGTGCGGTGCGCCGATCCCGCCTGGGTAGAGGCGGACTCCGGCATGGCGGAAGGAATGACGAGACGCGCATTGCAACCCGGGCAGCGGACGAGATGACCGGCCTGCTCGGGCTCGGCTTTGAGTTGCATGTTGCAACTGGGGCAGGAGAAAATCATCGTATCGTCGGCTGGTGGGCTTGCATGCGCCGGCGTTCAACCACTACTTGCGCATCGCGCCAACCAATCTAAATGACCGCCCCGCACTGTCGAGGCAAATTTTGAGACGCTCCCGCTTGCCGCAGGGCGATCACCATTGGAAAACCACGGGAGGCACCACGATGCGAACGTTTTCGCTTCGCTCGTTCTTCTGGTCTTCGAGCGCGCTGACGATGCCATTGGTGAATTCCACCACCTTTCTGCTTTTCTCGATCTGGGTCACGCTGACGAGTTGTCGGTACATATCACCGGTGTAGGGGTTTCTCACCGTGGTGTAGTTCTTCTGTTCCTCGGATTCGATGAACTCCCACTTGCCGCTTTTCCCTTCGGGCGTCTCGCGCAACGAGCTTTTCGTCGGTTTGCCGAGCGACTGAGAGACTTCCTCCGTGGTCATGCCCAGGGCCACTTCCTTGGCGGCGATCAGCGCGTTGATTTCAATTTGCCGGGTGTAAAACTTTTTCAGGTTATCGACGAACTTCGGGTCGTTCGAGGAAAATGCCCAAGGCCCCACCCATCCGGAAATGCCGTCGATGGTGCCCTTGCCACGCACCTTGTAGGCCTTGTCGGTGATGGCTTCAATCTTCACCTTCTGGTCGGCCTTGATCACCCCCAGCTTCACCTTGCCGTCGACATCGGAATAAACCGGGGCGTCTTTGACAATCGTCAGCACGATTTGTTTGTCGGGCATGTCTGTCAGATAGACCACCCGCGGGTCACTGTCCAAAAGGGATTTGCGCTCGCCCAGTTTCGATTGCGCGGAGAGAGGTAAAAGCAGCAACAAGACCATTCCGAACGGTTTCATAAGAACAAAGTATCACCCGCGCCCAAAAAGCAAAGGACAAAGATTGAACGAGGCCGGATCTCCATTTATTCGATAAAAGTGCGTCGCGCGGATCGTTTCGGCAAAAAACATCATTGCAGATGCGGCGGAATTCCCTGACTATCACGCCGCCCATGCGCTATCCCAATTCCGCAACACTCTTTGAAATCGCGAAATCCGTGATCCCCGGCGGGGTGAACTCCCCGGTCCGCGCCTTCCGCAATGTCGGCGGCGACCCGTTTTTCGTGCGCCGCGCCAAGGGCAGCCGCATCGAGGACATCGACGGCAACAGCTACATCGACTACATCGGCACCTGGGGTCCGGCGATTCTCGGCCATGCTCCGATCGCGGTGATCGATGCCGTGCACCAGGCGGCGAAAAACGGCTTGTCGTTCGGCATTCCCAACGAGCACGAGGTGGAAATGGCGCAGATGATCTGCTCCTGGGTGCCGTCGGTGGAAAAAGTGCGGATGACCAATTCCGGCACCGAGGCCACGATGTCGGCAATCCGCCTGGCGCGCGGATATACCCGGCGGGACAAGATCATCAAGTTCGACGGCTGTTACCACGGCCACAGCGATTCGTTGCTGGTCGCCGCGGGGTCCGGCGCGCTGACGTTTGGCGAACCCGACTCGGCAGGTGTGCCCGCTTCTTTTGCGGCGGAAACCATCGTGCTGCCGTTCAATGATCCCGCCGCTGTGGAGGCTGCGTTTGCCCGCTGGGGCGAGCAGATTGCCGCGCTGATTCTCGAACCCTATCCCGCCAACGCGGGCCTGATCCTGCCTCTGCCCGGCTACCTTTCTTTCCTGCGCGAAATCACCGAACGCCACGGCTGCGTATTGATTTTCGACGAAGTGATGACCGGATTCCGGCTCGGCAAAGCCGGCGTGCAAGGGCTGGAGTGCGTCACGCCCGACCTTTCCTGCTTCGGCAAGGTCATCGGCGGCGGTCTGCCGGTCGGAGCATTCGGCGGCAAAGCGGAAATCATGGACTGGCTTGCCCCGCTCGGCCCGGTTTATCAGGCCGGCACGCTGAGCGGCAATCCTCTCGCGATGGTCGCGGGTTTGACCCAACTGCATGAACTCGAAAAAACCGGGGCCTATGAAAAACTCGACCAGATCGGCGCCTATCTGCAGGGCGGCATCGAAATTATCCTAACGGAAAAAGGCATTCCACACCGCCTCAACCGCGTTGGCTCGATGTTCTGTCTGTTCTTCACCGACCAGGAAATCATCAATCTTGAATCCGTGAAAACGCAGGACATGAGCATGTTTCGAAAATTGTTCTGGGCCTTGCTCGACCGAGGTGTGTACATCGCCCCCAGCCCCTACGAAACCGGTTTCCTCTCGCTGGCCCACTCGCGGGAGGACATCGATTTCACCCTCGAAGCACTCGAACAGGCGCTGGCGGAGATTTGAGGTCAGGCCATCGTCCCTCACTCGGGAGCGAGCAACTTGGCCAGATTCGAACCCCGGCCGACCACAACAACGCCGTCGCCGGCTTGCAGGGGAGATTCCCGATTCGGTCGCAGTTCGGTGCCGCCTTCCTTGCGGTGCAGGGCGATGACGATCACCGTGCCGGCGTGCTGACGCTCGAAATCGGCGATGGTTTTTCCCGCAAACGGCGAGTATTTCGGAATCACCGCTTCTTCCAGTTCCAAGCCGAGAACGCTCAGTTCCGCCTGCAGTTGATCGGACTTCTCGGCGTTGTCAATGAGTTCCTCGGCTTCGGGAAAGAGAATCAGATGGGAAATGCGTTCGGCACCGATGTGGGCGGGCAGCACCACACGATTCGCCCCGGCCTGCAGCAGTTTGCGCTCGGTCGATGGATCTTCACCGCGGGCGATGATGTTCAAACCCGGATTCAATTCCCGCGCGCTGAGCGTGATGAACACATTGCTCGCATCCGCCGGCAACACGGTGGCGAGAACGGCGGCGCGCGTCACCCCGGCTTCGATCAGCACGGATTCCTCGGTGGCTTCGCCCTCCAGAGTCAGGTGTCCGCACTCCCGCGCCGCCTCCAAGCGCCGCGGATCCTTGTCCACGATCACGAAGGGGCGCTGCCCGTCTTTGAGATCGGCCGCCACCATGCGCCCGATTCTGCCGTAGCCGCAAATGATGGTGTGGTTGTTCAATTTTTTTATTTCTGCATTCATACGTCGCTCTCCCATGACGCGGCGGATTTGTCCCTCCATCAGGACTTGGACAAAAGCACCGCTGACAAAAATCACGCTGAAGCACCCGAGGATGATCAGCAACATCGTAAACCCCCTCAACCCTTCTTCCTGGATCGGCCGGACCTCGCCATAACCGACGGTGAAAATCGAGATGATCACCATGTAAATGGCATCCGACCAACTCCAGCCCGCGACCAGATACCCGACCACCCCCGCGACGATGACCACAGTCAGGAAAACGAGACCGGACAGAAGGTTGCGGGTCGGATGATTCATCGATGAGCGAGCCCTTTGGATGCATGCTGCATGCCATTTTTCGGGAAAACCCTGCATGTTCGGCTTTTCGCACGATGCAAGAACCAAAGCCTTTGCACCGCAGGCGGCGGCGCTTCCGACTCGACCTCAGAATGCAGATATGAAAAGCGTCAAAACTTCAACGGCGGCGGCGCACCAGCAGCAGCGAACCGGAAAGGAATGCCAGAAACGAGGTGGCGGGTTCGGGAACGACGCGCAGGTAATTGGCGGTAACATATTCGCCGATCTGGGCTCCCGCAATTTTGCCGTCCTCGTTGTCGAACGGGAAGTGAATGCCGCCGTAGATCCTCGACATGCCCGCTTCGTCAACGGCATCGGAGATCGATGTGAAATTGCGGGTGTAGCCGGGTGCGAGGTTGAAAATGTCCTCGGTGACGACCGAGAAGTTCAACAGGTCGGTATCGAAATAATCGGAAAGCACTCCGCCCGCTGCTGCACTGAAGGTGCTGTGACCGCTGGTATAGGCGGGAAACGGCGGTGTCGAGAGTAGCGGTGTCCACGTAGGATCGGCCAGAGTGCCGGGATTGCCGTCGTCGAGCCGGATCGCCGTCACCGGACGCCACAATGCCTCATCGAATTTGGCATCCCACGCTGCAATTGCCGCATCGGCCGTGGCCATGTTCAACAGGGCAAAAAGACGGGAATTTTGCTCCAAGGTGAGACCCTGGTCGGAGGAAATCTGCTGGGTGATGAGATTCCAGTGGCCCGGTGGTGTGGCGGTGCCGCCGCCATCGGCCCAGAAATACGCAATGTCCGTCTGGTCCGCCGTGCGGGTGGAACCGGTTTTGCTGCCCAGTGATTTCACCTCGTTGTAAGAGGCAGTGTAGTAACCGGAGTTGATCGCAGGTGCACCGGGAGGCTGGAACTGGCTGCCGGATGTCATCGCAAAGGGCGTCACGTCTTTCCACTGCGGCAACAAATAGTTGGCAAAACCCGCAGGCGTCGGCGTCCATACGCCGATCGTGCCCGGCGGCGGGTTGACGTAGTTGACGATGTCGTTGGAATGGTCGGCGACTCGCGAGGAAAGCATCGCGCTCGCGGCATTCGTACCCAATGTCACGCCATTGGCTTTTTGAACGGGATCGGCAACGCCCGACAAATGGGTGTTGAGTAGGGCATCAAATGCCGCAGTCTGCGCCGGGGCGGTGAACAACGATGCAAGAACGTTGTGCGCGGCTTGCGCGGCCGCCGCCTGCATGGAGGTGGGTCCGGACAGGGGCTGATATCCCAAATACGCTTCGTGATTCATGCTGATCGAATTCACCGCATCATATACCGCTAGATGGGCCATTGCCAGCGCTCGCGACGCTTTGGGCGGCGGTGTTCCAGTGGCGCGGATCGCATTCAATGCGGCGTTGTTCCAATCGGTGACGATGTCGGCATGAGTCAGAGCAGTGCATGCCAGAGTAAACAGGATAATGCGATAGCGGCGCTTCATAACGTTACTACAATTGGTTGATTCACAAGTTGTGTAAAGTAAAAAATTCTGGTTTAGGATTTTATTTTCAGGTGCCAGCCGGACTGATCCGGTTGCAGCAGGCTGGCGAGGGGCACGCGGCAGAGGTCGAGATGTGCGATCATCCATTCCAGCAGGCAGAGCGAGGCGACGGCATCGTAGAGCGCGTCGTGCCACGTGCGCTCGGGAACCAGCGCGGAAATTTTTTCGGTCAGCGCGAGCTCGCGGCACAGGTGTCCGAGGGAATGTTCCCGCTCTTGTGGCCAGACCGCGCGCGCCAGCAACAAGGTGTCGAGCCACGGACCGAAACCGTGACCGGGGAAGGCGCGCAGGAATTTTTTTTCCGTGCCTTTGCCATGAGCGACCAACACCCGGTCGTGGAGATGATGTTTCACCTGCGGCCACAGGGAAACCAGCGGAGGGGCGTCTTTCAGTTCGGCGGGACCGATGCCGTGCTGTTTTTGCGCGGCCCAGGTGATCTCTTGTTGCGTGTGCAAGTACGAATCGAACATCGCGGAGAAACCCTCTTGAGGGGACCACTGCGCGATGCCGATTTGGATCGGGGTGTCGGTCACACCGCGAGCGGCCCCGGCCGATTCAAAGTCGATCGCGGCAAAGCTGAGGTCCTGGATGATGCCGGCGCTCGAAGGCATGGATGCTTCCAGAGAGCCTTTTTTTCCAGTCGTGACCAGAAAAAAATCCTTCGACAAATGATCGCCGCCTTCAGGCGATGATCTCATGCACCACCTTGCCGTGCACGTCGGTCAGGCGGAAATCCCGACCGGAATAATGATACGTTAGTTTCTCATGGTTCATGCCCAGCAAGTGCAGGATCGTCGCGTGGAGGTCGTGAACGTGCACCGGCTTGTCGACGGCGGCAAAACCGAACTCATCGGTGCTGCCGTGAACGTGCCCGCCTTTCACTCCGCCGCCGGCCATCCACATGGAGAAGCCGTAGTGATTGTGGTCGCGGCCCTTCATGACCCCGCTGTTCGAGCCCGCCTGTGGCAGTTCCACCACCGGAGTGCGGCCGAACTCCCCGCCCCAGACGACCAGGGTTTCGTCGAGAAGTCCGCGCATTTTCAAGTCGCCGAGCAGTGCGCCGATGCCTTGATCGCATTGACCGGCCAGACGACGGTGGTCCTCGATGTTGTCATGACTGTCCCACGGTTGTTCGTTGCCATGCCAGAGCTGGATGTAACGCACGCCGCGTTCCAACAACCGGCGGGCCATCAGGCACTGACGCGCGAAATTTCCCGGACCATACATATCGCGCACCGCCTGTGGTTCGCGCGAGGTGTCGAAGGCATCGGTGGCCTCGCTTTGCATGCGGTAGGCCAGCTCGAAACTGCGGATGCGCGCCTCCAGTTGCGGGTCGTGCTGGTGGCTCCGCAGGTGCTCCTGATTGATGCGCTGCAAAAATTCCAACTGCTTCGCCTGCCGCACGTCGCTCACGTTGGTGTTGTGGAGATTTTCGAGCATCTGGTCCACTTGTTGGATCGAGGAGTCGAGATAGGTGCCTTGAAATCGTCCGGGCAGAAACGACGAGCGCCAGTTTTCCGAACGTTTGATCGGCATGCCACCCGGGCAGAGGGAAATGTACGACGGCAGGTTTTCATTCTCACTGCCGAGACCATAACAAATCCACGATCCCATCGATGGACGCACTTGCCGGCCTTCACCACAGTTCATCAGCATCAGCGAGGGTTCGTGATTCGGCACGTCGGCATGCATCGAACGGATCACGCACAAATCATCGGCATGTTTCGCGGTGTGCGGGAACAGCTCGCTGATTTCCAATCCCGACTGGCCGTGGCGCTGGAATGAGAACGGCGAACGCAAGGCCGCGCCGGTGGGACGCTCGGTTTTCAAGCCTTCCAGCGAAATAGGCTTGCCATGCTGCTCTTGCAGGGCCGGTTTGGGGTCGAAGGTGTCGACCTGCGATGGTCCGCCATTCATGAACAAATGCACGACCCGTTTGGCCTTGCCCGCAAAGTGCGGAATGGCGGAACCCTGCATTCCGACCGACGAAGCACTCGCGCCCTCCAGCATGCTGCCGAGCGCCATGCCGCCGAAGCCCATGCCGCAGCGACGCAGGAAATCGCGTCGATCGACAATCAAATCCCTCGGCTGCCAGGCATGACTCATGTTGTTTCGCTGTGGAATACGCAGCCACAGGCCGCTACTCTGTCAACAATGCCGTCGCGATGAAATATTCTTGAGCGGGGGTCCGTGACGAAACTACGCTGCGTGAGAATGAGTGACATCCCGCGCAATTGGCTGCCGAAATCCCCTCGCAACCGCTGGGCGCTCGCTCTGGCGGTCTGCAGCTTGCTGCTGCTGATCACCTGGAACCTGATGCCGAATTATGAGCACACCTATGCCACAGATCCGCCGGGTTTTGAAAAAAAGGGCATCAACGCCATGGTAATCTGGCCTTCGATCTTCGAATCAGTGATCCAAAACTTCCAAGGTGACCTGGCTTTTGATGACGTCCTGAGCCTGATCGCGACATTCTCACTTCTGCTGCTGGTGATGGTCAACATCCTCGTCGTTCCCTTTTGGGACGTTGCTGCGAAGTCAAATGTGTTACGCTTCATTCCTGCGTGCATCTGCTCGCTGGGCTTTGCCGCGCTGGTTTATTTTTTGATCGTGGAGTTCCCAAGCGTTTCGTCAGACTGGCACGAAAGGTATGAATTTTCCCCGTTATGTCTCATCGGTCTGAATTTCCTGCTGATGGCGCTGTCGCTGCTGCTTTTCGGCCAGGAGCCTGCGGAAACGATCGAACCTCACGAATCCTTTCCATGAAATTCAATTCCCCCCGGCCCTAACTGCGCCGACGGTGATAGCGAAGGGTGCCATGAGGCACCCTGGAAAACATGCCCCCCCATGTACCCGCGCCCTGAATGGGCGCACGATTGATTCTTTTGTGCGGCATGGTACCAGGGTGAATTCCTAACGGAATTTCACCCTTCGCTATCACCATTCACGCCGTTGGCGTGAGAAATACAATTCCCCCCGGCCCCGACGGGGCCGACGTTGATAGCGAAGGGTGCCGATAGGCACCCTGGAAATTGCGCGAGGCACCCCGGAACATCCGCCACAAAAAAGCCGTGATTTTTGTGATGGCTCATGATAGTTTGTCCGTCCCGAATCATGTCAGAAGCCAAATCAGCCATCTCGCCCACGCGGAGTGAAAATTTTCCCGAATGGTACCAACAGGTCATTCGCGGTGCCGACCTCGCCGAGAACTCGGAAACCCGCGGCTGCATGGTCATCAAACCCTGGGGCTATGGAATCTGGGAGCTGATCCAACAACAGCTCGACCGCCGCTTCAAGGCCACCGGACATCAAAACGCGTATTTCCCGCTGCTGATCCCGCTCGCTTATCTGGAGAAGGAAGCGGAACACGCGGAAGGCTTCGCGACCGAATGCGCGGTGGTGACGCATCATCGCCTCGAGTCGCAAAAAGACCCGGTCACGGGGAAAACCCGGCTCATTCCCGCAGGCAAACTCGATGAACCGTATGTGATCCGTCCAACCTCCGAAACGATCATCGGCGCGGCTTTCGCACGCTGGGTCAATTCCTATCGCGACCTGCCCTTGTTGATCAACCAATGGGCCAACGTGATGCGCTGGGAAATGCGTCCGCGCATGTTCCTGCGCACGGCGGAATTCCTCTGGCAGGAAGGCCACACCGCGCATGAAACCAGGGAGGAAGCGGAGGCGGAAACGAGGTTGATGCATCGCGAATACGAAGCGTTCCTGCGCGATCACCTCGCCATTCCGGTTGTGCCCGGCGAGAAGACCGAAAATGAACGCTTCCCCGGCGCCGAGATGACTCTCACGGTCGAAGCGATGGTGCAGGACAAAAAAGCCATCCAGGCGGGAACTTCACATTACCTCGGACAGAATTTTTCAAAAGCACAGGACATCAAGTTCACCGGTCGCGACGGCTCGATCCAACACGTCCACACCACCTCGTGGGGCGTGTCGACGCGCATGATCGGCACGTTGATCATGGCGCATTCCGATGACGACGGTCTGGTCCTGCCGCCGCGTGTGGCGACGCAACAAATCGTCATCATTCCGGTGACTCCCAAGGAGGACAGCAAAGCAGCGGTCATCGATGCCTGCCAGGCATTGGCCGAGACTCTTCGCAACCAGTTGTATCAAGGCGACCCGCTGCGGGTGATCGTCGACAGCCGCGATCTCGGCGGCGGTGTCAAGAAATGGGAATGGGTGAAAAAAGGCGTGCCGATCCGCATCGAAATCGGACCGCGCGATCTGGAGTCGCGCAAGGTCGCCATCTCCCGCCGCGATCAGCCGAGCGGGGAAAAAACCTTCGCCGACAAGGAGGACTTCCTGCGCGAGGCAGGGGAAATTCTCTCGTCGATCCATCAAAACCTGCTCGATCGAGCGACCGCACTGCGCGATGCGAACATCCGCTACTGTGACAACATCGATGACTTTCACGCCCATTGGGCTGCGGAGAATCCCGGCTGGTTGTTGACACCGTGGCAAGGCAGCGCTACTGAGGAAGATGGACTGGCGAAACAGCACAAAATCACCATCCGCTGTCTGCCGCTCGCCGATGTGCCGATGCCTCAGGCCCCCGCAGCGGCGAAGTGCATTCTCACGCAGGCCGGCACCTCATGTTTTGCCATCTGGGGGAGGAGTTACTGACACTCTATGAGCCGCACCCGCCAACTGATCAACGCATTTCTGATCATTGCAGCGGTGATGCTCGGCATCGTCGGCCTATGGACCGGTCGGTTTCTGCCGGAACCGCTCGGATCGATCTGCGCGCGGATTTTCCACATTCTCACCACGCCGATCATTATGGAAATCAGCTTCGGAATTCTCGGCATCTTGATCGTACTTGCGTTGGCGCACCACCATGAAAAAAACGCCGACGAATGGGTGGAAATGGATGTGCCGGATGAATCCGTAGCCCCCGAATCGGGTGGCGAGTCCGAGCCGTGATCGATGCGCCTGCAATGACGGATCGATCGGCGAAGATCTTTTTGCGCATCGAAAAAACTTCTCTTTAGGGGCTTGTCATGGGCGGCAGGAAGGCTAACTTTGGTCGCGCATGAAAATCTGGTTGGATGAAAAATTGGTGGAGGAACAGGATGCGAAGATTTCGGTCTTCGACCATGGCTTGCTCTATGGCGATGGTGTTTTCGAGGGCATTCGTTTCTACAACGGCCGGGTCTTCCGCCTTGAAGAGCACATCAAACGGCTTTTCGATTCGGCCAAAGCGATCATCATCACCATGCCGTGGACGCAGGAGCAGGTGGTTCAGTTCACCGTGGACACCATCGCGGCCAACGGACTGCGCGACGGTTATGTGCGCCTGGTGGTCACCCGCGGCACCGGCGGTCTCGGACTGAACCCGTATCTTTGCGAGCGTCCGAGCATGTTCATCATCGCCTCGACGATCAGCCTCTATCCGGAGGAATATTACACCAAGGGATTGCCGATCATCACCTGCGCGACGCGTCGTCCGGCGCCGTCCGCGCTGATGCCGCAGGTGAAGTCGCTGAACTACCTGAACAACATCATGGCCAAGGTCGAAGCCATCCAAGCCGGGGTGATGGAGGCATTGATGTTGAATGAACAGGGCTTCGTAGCCGAATGCACCGGCGACAATATCTTCATCATCCGCGATGGCAAACTGCTCACGCCGCCCGTCGCCGATGGCGCGCTCGACGGCGTGACCCGGCGGGTGATTCTCGAACTCGCCGACCAGCTGGGCATTCCCTGGGCCGAGCAGACGCTGGCGCGTTACGACATCTACATCGCCGATGAATGTTTTCTCACCGGTACCGCGGCTGAGGTGATTCCGGTCATTTCGCTCGACCGACGGCCCATCGCCGATGGTTTGCCGGGCCCGTTGACCGGCAAATTCATCCGCGCCTTCCGCGAACTGGCGAACTCGACCGGCACTCCGATTGTCTAACAATTTTTCCGATGAAATGCAATTTTTGTAATCAAAAAGCCACGGTGTTCCTCACCCAGCTTGCTGACGGGCAGATGAAAAAAGTCTGCCTTTGCGAGAATTGCGCCAAGGAAAAAGGTGTCACCGATCCCACCGGATTCTCGCTGGCGGACATGCTGATCAGCGGCGTTTCCACCAGCGCGCTCGTGCCTTCCACGACCTATTCCCCCGGTCGCTCGGGCGGCAAGAAATGCCCCAATTGCGGATTTTCGCTCGACGACCTCAACCGCATCCGTCGCTTTGGCTGCAGCGAGTGTTTCCAGGCTTTCCAATCGGAAGTCGAACTGATCCTGCGCGGCATGCACCAGGGCGGCAACCACGTCGGCAAGGTGCCAAGAGGATTTGAGGAAATCCATGCGCGCGACCAGAAGATGGAGGAACTGCGCGGCTTGCTCGATGAAGCCATCACCACGGAGAACTACGAGGAGGCTGCCTCCTTGCGCGATCAGATCCGCCAGCTTGAACTGTCCATTCCCGCCCCCACCGTGCCATGATGCGATTTTCCACATTGATCAAACACCCCGCCGACTGGATGGTCGGCGGCGATGTGGATACGGCGGTGGTGCTGACCTCGCGGATCCGCCTCGCCCGCAACGTCCGCCTGTTGCCGTTTCCCGGCTGGGCGACGAAGGACCAACGGCGGCAGACGATGGCGTTGATCCAGCCGGTGGTGCAGATGATGCGGCCGATGAAAGACGCCTTTTGTCAAACTCTCAGCGGACTGACTTCCGTGCAAAAACAAGTCCTGGTCGAGCGCCATTTGATCAGTCGCGAGCACGCCGCCCGCAACGAGGGCAGCGCGGCGGTGATCGAACGCCGGCAGTCGCTGAGCATCATGATCAACGAGGAGGATCACCTGCGCATGCAGTCGATCCGCCCCGGACTGAACCTGCGGGTGGCGTTCGACGCTCTCAACGATCTCGATGACGAATTGCAGGAGTCGCTCACTTTCGCCTTCGACCGCAAGCTGGGTTATCTAACAACCTGCCCGACCAACCTCGGCACCGGCCTGCGGGCCTCGGCGATGCTGCACCTACCGGCCCTGGTGCTGAGCGAGCAGATCAACCAGGTGCTCAATGCCATCGGTCGCATGGGTCTTGCGGTCCGCGGCCTCTACGGCGAGGGCACGGAGTCGCTGGGCAATCTTTATCAAATTTCTAACCAATCCACGCTCGGTGAGAGCGAACGTCAGATCATCGAGCGCCTCGAACGCGTCATCGACAAAGTCGCTGGTCACGAAACCAACGCCCGCCTGAAGTTACTGGAGGACGACCGCATGATGCTGCACGACAAGATCGGCCGCTCCTACGGAATCCTCCGCCATGCCTGGTTGATCGATTCCAAAGAGGCCCTGAATCACCTCTCACTGATCCGCCTCGGCGCCAACCTCGGATTTTTCCCGCACGAAACCGTGCGCCTCTGCGACAACCTGTTGATGGAAATCCAGCCCGCCCACCTGCAGTTGCACAGCGGCAAGAAACTTTCTCCGGAACAGCGCGATGAAAGCCGCGGACAAATTATCCGCACCCAGTTGCAAAGTATTCCCACGCCTGCTATGGTCTTCTCACAAACAAAAAAAGATTCATTTCCCGAGCCACCCCTAGATATTGACCTATGAACAACTTCACACCAAGAGCACAGCAGGTTCTCGCACTGGCACGCAAGGAAGCGGATCGCTTCAGCCACAATTATGTCGGCACCGAGCACATCCTGCTCGGGCTGATCAAACTGGGTCAGGGAGTTGCGGTCAATGTGCTCGAACGCATGGGCCTGGACCTCGACAGCGTGCGCATGAAGGTCGAGAAAAAAGTGGGCACGGGCACGGCCGGTCAGACCGGCGGCAACATCCCCTACACACCCCGCGTGAAAAAAGTCCTCTCGCTGGCCGACAAGGAAGCGAAGGCGCTCAACCATTCCTATGTCGGCACCGAACACATCCTGCTCGGCCTGCTGCGCGAAGGCGATGGCGTGGCAGCGGATGTTTTGTTGGAATTCAATGTCGACATCCAACGCACCCGCAACGAGATTCTCGCTGAGATCGATCCGAACTTCACGCCATCGGACGATGCCGATGACGATCAGGAAGCGGATGAACCGGAGGACGACAATCCTTTCGGGGAATCGGAAAAGCAGTCGTCTTCTTCGGCCGAGGTCCAAGAGGGCAAGACCAAAACCCCGGCCTTGAAAGCCTTCGGTCGCGATCTAACAAAAAGCGCCCGCGAAGGCGAGCTGGATCCGGTCATCGGCCGCGAGAGCGAGATCGAGCGCGTGATTCAAATCCTCTGCCGCCGCACCAAGAACAATCCGGTGCTGATCGGCGAGGCCGGTGTGGGCAAAACCGCGATCGTCGAAGGACTGGCCCAGGAAATCGCCTCGGGCAATGTGCCGGAAATCCTCCGCGACAAACGCGTGGTCACCCTCGACCTCGCATTGATGGTCGCGGGAACCAAGTACCGCGGCCAGTTCGAGGAACGCATCAAGGCGGTGATGGACGAAATCCGCAAGGTGAAGAATGTGATTTTGTTCATCGATGAGCTGCACACCATCGTCGGTGCCGGTTCGGCCGAGGGCGCGATGGATGCGTCGAACATCATCAAACCGGCGTTGAGCCGCTCGGAGATGCAGTGCATCGGCGCCACCACGCTGAACGAGTACCGCAAGTACATTGAAAAGGACGCCGCCCTCGAGCGCCGGTTCCAACAAGTCAAGGTGGAGGAGCCATCGCAGGATGACGCGGTCAAGATTCTCAACGGCCTGCGCGCGAAGTACGAGGCCCATCACAAGGCGCATTTCACACCGGAGGCGATTGTCGCTTCTGTGAAGCTCACTTCGCGTTATCTAACGGGACGTTACCTGCCTGACAAAGCCATCGATGTTCTCGACGAGGCCGGCTCGCGCGCCCGCATCACCCAGATGACCCGTCCGCCTGCAATCAAACAACTGGAGGCCGACATCGAGGTCACCAACAAGGACAAGCTGGCGGCGATCGCCGAACAGGATTTTGAAAAGGCCGCCGCGATGCGCGATGCCGAGAAGCAGGCCAAGAAAAAACTGGAGGACACCCTGAAAGCCTGGCGCGCTCATTCCGAGGAATCGATCATCACGGTCGACGAAGAGGACATCATGGCGGTCGTTTCGAAATGGACCGGCGTGCCGCTCCGTCGCATGGAGCAAAAGGAATCGGAGAAGTTGCTCAAGATGGAGGAGGAACTCGAGACCCGTGTGATCGGTCAGAACGAAGCGGTGAAATCGATCTCCAAAGCCCTGCGCCGCTCGCGCGCGGACCTGAAGGACCCGCGTCGTCCGATCGGCTCGTTTTTGTTCCTCGGTCCGACTGGTGTCGGCAAAACCTACCTGGCGCGCAACCTCGCCGAATTCATGTTTGGAGATCCGGACTCGTTGATCCAGATCGACATGTCGGAATACATGGAGAAGTTCACATCGAGCCGTCTCATCGGTTCGCCGCCGGGTTATGTCGGTTATGAGGAGGGCGGGCAACTGTCCGAAGCCGTGCGCCGTCGGCCCTACTGCGTGATTCTTTTCGACGAAGTGGAAAAAGCCCACCCCGACGTGATGAACCTGCTGTTGCAGATTCTTGAGGAAGGCATGGTCACCGACTCGATGGGCCGCAAGATCGACTTCCGCAACACCATCATCATTCTGACATCCAACGTCGGTGCCTCGACGATCAAACGCCAGAGCACGCTTGGTTTCAATGCGATGAATGCCGACGAGGGCGACTTCGAAACGATGAAGGAAAAAATCATCGAGGAGTCGAAAAAAGCCTTCAAGCCGGAGTTTCTCAACCGCCTCGACGAGCTGGTGGTTTTCCACATGCTTGAGAAAGCCGATCTTTCGCGGATCATCGATCTCGAAATTTCCAAACTGGCGAAGCGCCTGAAAGACAAGTCGATCGTCATCCAACTCAGTGAAACCTCGCGCGACCTGTTGATCGAAAAAGGCTACGACCCGAGTTACGGGGCGCGGCCGATGCGACGTGCCGTGGAGAGATATCTGGAAGACCCGCTCGCCGAAGCGCTGTTGCGTGGAGACATCAAGCAGGGCGACACCGTGGAAGTCATCCGCCGCGACAACAGCGACGAATTGCTCTTCCAGGCCGTCAACCCACCCACCCCAGCGCTTTTGATCAAGGAGGAAACGCAGCCGGAAAATTGATTCTCCTGGATGAGCTGTGGTTATCCTGTGCAGGAAATTTCCACCGTTCTCATCCACCCCCTCCCCTCTCCGCTGGTATTCTTTTTCATCATGCGTCCGATCCTGTTCCTGCCTTTGAGCGTCCTTGCCCTGACTTCCCCCGGTTGTGGGAGGAAGCCTGCCGCCGCTCCCCCGGCAATGCCTCCTGCTGCGGTCACTTTCCTTTCCGCCACGGCGGAAACCGTCACCATCACCCGCGACCTGCCGGGTCGGATCAACCCGCTGCGGATGGCGGAAATCCGCGCGCGGGTGCCTGGCATTCTGTTGAAAAAATCGTTTACGGAAGGTGCCGACGTGAAAGCGGGCGATGTTCTTTTCCAAATTGATCCGCTTCCTCTGCAAGCCGCCCGCGACAGCGCTGCCGCGCTTCTTGTCCGTGCCGAAGCGAACGGAAAGCTGGCGGAAAACCAACTGCGGCGACTACGCGAGTTGGTGGGTGTCAGTGCGGTCAGCAAACAGGATGCCGAGAACGCGGAGTCGGCGGTCAGCATCGCCAACGCCGAAATCCTCGCCGCAAAGGCGTCGTTGGCCACAGCCGAGCTGAACCTCGGATACGCCACGGTCACCGCGCCGATTTCCGGACGCATCGGCAAAGCCATGGTGACCGAGGGCGCACTCGTCGGTCAGAACACGGCCACCCTGATGGCGGTCATCCAGCAGCTCGACCCGGTGTATTTCGACTTCACCCAATCCAGCAGCGATCACGCGAAGCTGAAAAAAGCGGGTGCGAATGGAACCAACATCACGCTGTTGTTAGAGGACGGCAGCGCGTATGAAAGCCAGGGCCGCATTCTTTTCTCGGAGGCATTCGTCGACGAGTCCACCGGCATGGTGACCCTGCGTGCGGAGATTCCCAATCCCCAGCGCGACCTGTTACCCGGCACCTTTGCCCGCGCGCGGGTGGTTCAGGCGGTTCGCGAAAATGTGATCACCATTCCGCAGCGCGCCCTCACCCGCGGTGCCGGCGGCGCGGGCGTGGTGATGGTGATCGACGCTTCCAATCACGCCCAGGCCCGGATCGTGCAAACGGGTGAAATCTCCGGCGACAAATGGGTTGTCAACTCGGGCCTCAGCGTGGGCGAACGGTTCATCATCGAGGGCCTGATGAAAGCCCGGCCCGGCGCACTCGTGGTGCCGGAACCGTTCACTGCCTCACCGAACCAACACTAATTTTCTGAATTCATGGCCCGTTTTTTCATCGATCGCCCGGTTTTCGCCTGGGTGATTGCCATCCTGATCTGCGTGATCGGCGGCATCGCCATGACCAGGCTTCCGGTCGCTCAATACCCGAGCGTCGCCCCGCCCTCGATTTCGATCACCGCAAACTACTCGGGCGCTTCGGCGGAAACGCTCAGCGAAACGGTTACGTCGGTCATCGAACAACAACTCAACGGCATCGACAATCTGCTTTATATGTCGTCGGCCAGCGATGCGAACGGGACTTCGATCATCACGCTGTATTTCCTTCCGGGCACGAACCCCGATGTCGCGCAGGTGCAGGTGCAGAACAAGGTGCAGCTCGCCACTCCCAGTTTGCCGTTGACGGTCCAGCAACAGGGCGTCGTGGTGGCAAAAGCAACGCGCAACTACATGATGTTCATCGCGCTGTCCTCGGAGGACGGCAGCATGGATGCCATCAGCCTCGGAAATTATCTGGCTGCCAGCGTGCTCGATCCGCTGCGTCGGGTCGACGGGGTCGGCGAGGTGATCCAGTTCGGCACCCAGAACGCGATGCGTATCTGGTTGGATCCCGACAAATTGCTGAGCTATAAACTGACACCCGCCGATGTCACCGCCGCCGTGCAGACCCAGAACATACAAGTGCCGGTCGGCCAGCTCGGCCAGCTTCCGGCGGTCGGCGGGCAGCAACTCAATGTAATTCTCCAGGGCCGGGCGACGCTGCGCGAAGTCGGGGAATTCCAGAACATCACCCTCCGCGTGAATGCCGATGGCTCGCGTGTGTATCTGCGCGACGTGGCACGCGTCGAACTCGGCGGACAGGATTATTCGATCAAGGCACGCATCGACGGCAAGCCCGCCAGTGCCGCCGCGATCAAACTGGCTCCCACGGCCAACGCGCTCAACACCGCTGATGCGGTACGCGCCGAGGTCGCCCGGCTTCAGGCGTTTTTCCCGCCCGGCGTGAAGGTGGACTTTCCGCTGGATACCTCGATCTTTGTGAAAACCTCGATCAACGAAGTGCTCAAGACCCTGATCGAAGCCATCGTGCTGGTGTTCCTGGTGATGTATCTTTTCCTGCAAAATTTCCGCGCCACGCTGATTCCCACGCTGGTTGTGCCCGTCGCACTGCTGGGCACTTGCGCCATCCTCGCCGCCTTTGGATTCTCAATCAATGTGCTGACGATGTTCGGCATGGTGCTCGCCATCGGCATTCTGGTGGACGACGCGATTGTGGTCGTGGAAAATGTCGAACGCATCATGAACGAAGAAGGCCTCTCCGCCAAGGAGGCGACGCGAAAAGCGATGGACCAGATCACCAGTGCGCTCATCGGCATTACGGTGGTGCTCACCGCCGTGTTCATTCCGATGGCGTTTTTCGGCGGTTCGGTTGGCACGATCTATCGACAGTTCACGATGTCGATGGTCTCATGCATGCTGTTTTCGGTGTTCCTCGCACTGTCGCTGACACCGGCCTTGTGCGCCTCAATGTTGAAACGTGTGGATGCCGGCCACCATCACGCCAAGGGCGGATTTTTCGGCTGGTTCAACCGCGCGTTCGCCGCTTTCACAAACCGATACCAACGCTGGGTCGGTGTGCTGGTGAAACGATCTTTCATCGGCATGTCCGCCTTGCTGCTGATCATCTTTCTGGTGGTGACGCTCTATCGGAAAATGCCCTCCGCGTTTGTGCCGGAGGAGGATCAGGGATATTTCCTGACCCTGATTACCCTGCCGGTCGGCGCGACCGATGTCCGCACGGGCGAGGCCCTTTTGAAGGTGGAGGAATATTTCGCCAAGCAACCGGAGGTCGAACACTATTTCACAGTCGCGGGATTCAGCTTCGCGGGTCGGGCACAGAACTCGGCGCTGGCTTTCATCCGCCTCAAACCGCAGGAGCAGCGCGAAGGCAAGGAACACAAGGTGCAGGCCGTGATCCAGCGCGCCCTGATGGGGCTCGGCGGCATCAAGGATGCCATGGTTTTCTCGGTGAATCCGCCGGCGATTCCCGAACTTGCCGTCTCATCGGGTTTTGACTTCTGGCTTCAGGATGTCGGCGGGGTCGGCCACGACGCATTGATGGCGGCCAGCGGTCAACTGCTCGGCATGGCGGCGCAGAACACCACGCTGAAACAAGTCCGGCCACAAGGTCTGGCCGATGCCGCACAGATGAAAATCGAACTCGACCAGGACAAGGCCAGCGCGTTCGGTGTTTCACTGGCCGAAATCAACACGACCATGCAAACCGCGTTTGGTTCGAGTTACGTGAACAATTTTGTCAACGGCCCGCGTGTGCAACGGGTGATCGTACAGCTCGACGCTCCCTACCGCATGACTCCCGAGGACATCGGCAAGGTTTACGTTCGCAACAAAACCGGCGGCATGGTGCCCCTGTCGTCCTTCACTCACATCGATTGGACCTTCGGCTCTCCGCAGCTCCAACGCTACAACGGCATTCCCGCAGTCAACATCGTCGGAGCCGCCGCACCGGGGCTCAGCTCCGGCGACGCGATGCTGGCAATGGAAAAAATGGCGGCGCAACTTCCGCCGGGCATCGGATATTCCTGGAGCGGGCAGTCGCTCGAAGAACGGATCTCCGGCAACCAGGCACCACTGCTGTATGCGATTTCACTGCTGATCGTGTTCCTTTGCCTCGCCGCGCTCTACGAAAGCTGGACGATTCCGGTCGCGGTGATTCTCGTTGTGCCGTTGGGAATTCTCGGCGCGCTCGCCGCCGTCACTTTGCGCGAGCTGCCGAACGATGTGTATTTCAAAGTCGGCCTGCTGACCACCGTCGGACTGTCCACCAAGAACGCCATTCTCATCATTGAATTTGCGCTCGAACTCCAGCGCGAAGGCAAGGGCCTGATCGAAGCGATCCTGAGTTCGGTGAAACTGCGGTTGCGACCGATCCTCATGACCTCGATGGCCTTCGTTCTCGGCGTGCTCCCACTCGTGGTAAGCACCGGACCGGGTTCCGCCAGCCAGAATGCGATCGGCACTGGTGTCGCCGGCGGCATGATCACCGGCACCATCCTCGCGATCTTTCTGGTTCCGGTGTTTTTTGTGGCCATCAGGAATTTTGTCGACCGCATCACCGGAAAAGGGGAAACTTCCCTGCCGCATAAATTACCCCCGCTTTGATAGCTTGCGGATGTGCTGCGCGTAGATTATCATTCGACATGACTTCGCTGCGTTTCTCCCTTTCCCTGCTGCCGGGCTTGCTTCTCGTTCTGCCATCGGGTGCCGTGGATTTCGTCCACGAGGTGGCTCCGATCCTCAAGGAGAATTGCGCGAAGTGCCACATGGGCGACAAACACAAGGGCGGGTTTTCGATGAACACCCGGGAGGATTTTCTCAAGGAAAACGACGGTCACTTCGCGATGGAAGTCGGCAACAGCGGCAAAAGCCTGTTGATCAAGATGCTGCGCTCGTCCTCGGAGGAAGAGGACGAACGCATGCCTCCCAAAGGCGACCGGCTCAAGGAAAAGGACATCGCCCTGATTGCCTCATGGATCGATGCCGGAGCCCCGTGGGAACCGGGATTCACTTTCAAAAAGAGCTCCTACGAAGCACCGCTGAAACTCACCCGTCCGGCACTGCCGCCTGCAAAAAACGGCCGCGAACACCCGCTGGACCGGATTCTCGATGCCCACCTCGCCAAGACCAAAACCACCCCGCCCGCGCCAATCGATGAGGCGGCCTTTGTGCGACGCGTGCATCTCGACATCACCGGTGTGCTGCCGCGCACCGATTTTCTCAAATCCTATCTTGCCGACAAGGATCCCGCCAAGCGGACGAAGTTGATCGACTCCCTGCTCGCCGACCGACCTGGTTATTCCTCGCACTGGCTCACTTTTTGGAACGACCTGTTGCGCAATGACTACACGGGCACCGGATACATCACCGGCGGCAGATCGCAAATCAGCGAGTGGCTCTACCGCTCGCTGTTGGAGAACAAGCCCTACAACCAGCTCGCCAGCGAACTGATCTCCGCCAGCGGACCGAGCGCCGGATTTGCCAATGGCATCAAGTGGCGTGGCGAAGTCAGCGCCGGCCAGACGGTGCCGATCCAATATGCGCAGTCGGTCGGCCAGGCATTCCTCGGCATCAACCTGAAATGCGCGTCGTGCCATGACTCGTTCACGGACAACTGGAAGCTCACCGATTCATACGGTCTCGCCGCCGCATTTTCTAACGAAAAACTGGAAATCGCGCGCTGCGACAAGCCGACCGGCAAAATCGCCGAGCCCTACTGGCTCTATCCGGAACTGGGCAAGATCGATGCCACAAAACCTCCGGCGGAACGCCTCAAGCAGGTCGCCGAACTCACCACGACGCCAGCCAACGGGCGCTTCAGCCGCACGATTGTCAACCGCTTCTGGCATCGCCTGATGGGCCGTGGCATTGTGCATCCGGTCGATGCGATGAGCAGCGAACCATGGAACGAGGAACTGCTCGATTACCTGGCGCTCTATCTGGTGGAGAACAACTACGATTTGAAAAAAGTCATCTCGCTGATCTGCACCTCGCAGGCCTATCAATCGAAAACCGAGGCCTTGATGAACGATGATGAGTCGAAGTGGAAATACGCCGGCCCCCGCGCCAAACGCATGACCGCCGAGGAAATGGTCGATGCCTTCTGGCAGATCACCGGCGGCGCGCCCCAAAAGCCCGATTTCTCGCCACCTCAGTCACCGGGCGGAGGCGCAACTTCGATGCCTCCCGCGTTCTGGGTTTGGATCGATGGCGGTGCACAGTCGAAGGCCGGTGAAACGATCGCCTTGAAAAAAACCATCGAACTGAAGGCCGACCTCGCTTCCGCTGTCGCCGCGGTGTCGTGCGACAACGAATTCACCCTTCGCATCAACGGCAAGGACGTTTCGAAAGGAAATGACTGGACGGCTCCGGTGGTCGTCGATCTCAAACCGCACCTTCACACCGGCACCAATGAAATCGTGATCATCGCCACCAACGGCGGCAGCGGACCGAATCCCGCAGGTTGTTATTTCCAGGCGATGCTGGTGCAGGCGGGAACGACCGCGTATGTTGGCTCGGATGATTCCTGGCAGGTGACGACGGCCGACGGCGGCAAAGTCGCTGCCGATGCCGCATGGCACCCGGCGGTGAAGTGCGCCAATCAACAGGTCTGGAACACCAACGAAGCGGGCTTCCAAAATGCCCTTGCCCGCCTGACCAACGCGCCGCCGATGCAGGTGCGCGCGTCGTTGATGAAGTCGGACGAACTGATGCGCTCGCTCGGTCGACCGAACCGCGAACAGATCGTCACCTCCCGACCCAACGACCTCACCACCCTGGAGGCGATGGATCTCAACAACGGCAGCATTCTTGCCGGTATCCTATCGAAAGGCGCGCAGAACATCATGAGCAAACATGGATCGGATGCATCGGCACTCATCGACGATGTTTACCTCCAGGCCTTGTCCCGCCCGCCGACCACCGCGGAAAAAGAGATCGCAATGCAGGTGATCGGCGCCACCCCGCAACCCGCGACCATCGAGGATTTTCTCTGGTCGGTTTTCATGCTTCCCGAATTCCAACTGATCCGCTGAACCCTTACCCGAAAAGATTTATGAACAACCGTCGCGATTTTCTCAAGGCCCTTTCCGCCAGCACCGCCGCCGCTTGGGCGGCCCGCGCCCCGCAGTTGCTGGCCGAAGATGAGATCAAACATCCCGCCGCCCGGGCCGACAGCTGCATTCTGTTGTGGATGGCCGGCGGCATGGCCGCGCCGGAAACGTTTGACCCCAAACGCTACCAGCCGTTCGTGAAGGGCGCGCCGATGAAAGACATTCTCAGCACCTTCCCATCGATCCGCACGGCGGTGGACAACATCAACATCTGCCAAGGCCTCGAGAAAATCGCTTCGGTGATGGACCGCGCCACGCTGATTCGCTCGGCCGTTCAGGCGGACCTGGGTGCGATTCTGCATTCACGTCATCAATACCACTGGCACACTGGCTACATCCCTCCGCAAACAGTCGCGGCCCCGCACATCGGTGCCTGGATGGCCAAGGTGCTCGGACCGAAAAATCCGGTGATGCCGCCATTCATCAACATCGGCCAGCGCCTCGAAGGCGTGGGCGAAAACGAGGAACTCAAGGCCTTCACCACCGCAGGATTTTTCGGATCGGAATTCGGACCGATGAACCTGCCCTACCCGGATCAGGCCGCGGCCGCGGTGCGACCTCCCCAAGGCATGACGCCCGACCGCTTTCAAAGCCGCCGCGCGCTGCTCGCCAAACTGATCGCCCAGTCGCCTCACCGCGAATACCTTTCGGACCATCAACAGGAATCGATGCTGCGCTCGCTGGAAAACGCCCACCGCCTGCTTTCATCAAAGGAGCGCGATGCCTTCGACATCACCCTGGAACCGAAGGAGGTCTACGATACCTACAACACCGGTCGTTTCGGCCAGGGCTGCCTGCTCGCCCGCCGGCTCGTCGAAAACGGCGCGCGCTTTGTCGAGGTCACGACGGAATACGTGCCGTTCTTCCAATGGGACACCCACAAGGACGGCCATTCCGTGGTGGAAAAAATGCACGCGGAAATCGACGGACCGATCGCGCAATTGATCAAGGACCTCGAATCGAGGAAATTGTTAGACCGCACTTTGGTGATCATCGCCAGTGAGTTTTCGCGCGATGCGATGATGGAAGGCGGTCCCGGCTCCAAAGCCACCGACCAGGCCACGGTCAGCGGCGACACCTTGGAAAGCCCGGCGCATTATGGTTTGCATCGACACTTCACCCAGGGATCAAGTGTTGTGATGTTCGGTGGCGGCGTGAAAAAAGGCCACCTTCACGGAGCCACGGCGGACGAACGGCCTCTGGTCGCGATCAAGGACCCGGTGTCGATCTCCGACCTGCACGCCACCATCTTCACCGCGATGGGCATGAGCCCGAAAACGGTGTTCGATGTCGAGAAGCGCCCCTTCTACGCGACCATCGACGGCAAAGGCAAAGCCGTGGAATCGATCTTTGCATGACGGTGGAGCAGTGCGCAGGTAAGTGTGGTCTCGATCACTGCTGCAACTGACTTGCATCGGTTGGATGAAGTGTTTCACGCTTCATTCACTCACTTCATCGGAGTCCATGCGGCCCGCTTTCTCTTCAGACATGCTTCCAGTCTGTCCCATCGGCCCGATTTTTCATCGTCAGCGGCCACCATTGCATCTTGCGTGGTTCCGCGACAGATGGGCCAACAGGTTGCCGCTCGGGTGAGCGTAGGAGCATTCGATGATCTAGCGGCTGAGGCGGTGAGAGAGTTGCGCGAACAAAAAACCGTTCCTTTCCATGAACTCCTCGACCAGCGCGGCGTTTCGTAAGCAACTTGCGGACCTTGCCCCGGATGTGCAGCGACAGGCGCGTGATCACCGCGCACTCAGTATGGAGAGCTGGGGCACGATTGTATGGTTTCTCGTCGGGCGTCATGACGGTTAGAAAAGAAAAAACATATCGAAAATTTGACAATGGTGGGATTTCCCACTAGCATGCCGCCATGAAGACCACGGCCCGCCAATCATTAAAAAAGGCAACTCCTATCACCGTCGTGCATGACTACGATGCGGCGGCAGACACGAAAAATCGCATCAGCCTGCGCGGGGCAAAGACAAAATACTTTCATGTTAAAGCGCTATCCAATGGAACCTACTTGTTAGAGCCACGGGTTCTGGTGCCGCCCGATGCCATTCCCGCCAAGACTCTGAAAATGCTCAATCGTTCCGTGGTCAACCTCAAAAAAGGTAAAACCTCGGCCCCTATTGACCTGTCACGTTTTCAAGAGCGCTGAAGCGTTTTATGCCATTTCAAATTCGCATGGGAGTCCCCGAGATGGATCAGCTTTGGCTGGACCTATCGAATCGCAGTCGTCAAGGAGCCCTGGACAAGGAGGAACTAAAATTCTTTAAGAAACTTGTCAAAACACTCGGCTACCTCGCCGCTGATCCGAGGCACAACAGCCTCGCGTCTCATGAGATCGATGATTTAAGCCGCAAATATGGCATCAAGATTTTCCAGTCCTATCTTGAAAACAATACCCCAAGTGCCGGACGCCTGTTTTGGACCTATGGTCCAGACAAGGCCGACATCACCGTCCTCGCCATCGAGCCGCATCCCGAGGACACGAAACGCGGTGCCTACGAGCGCATCAAGTTATCCAAAACCCCTCCGGCGAAAGGTGGTAAAAGCGAAACGAAGTGATCGGCTAAATGCCTCTCCCATTCTTCACGCAAAATCATGCAAGTTCTCATGCAAGTTCCCGCAGAATATACTAAAAACCACTCGGTGATGGACATGCTGGGTGCCGCGCAAAAAGTCGTGGCAGCTTTACACTTTTCGGGGTCTGGCTTTACAGATTTTACACCAAAGGTCGAACACCTGGAAGCTCATCCAGCCGATGTGCCGGAAACGCTTGCATCCATTACGGCAGTAGGGAAAGAACTCGGTTGGGCACCCAGGATTTTCTTCCCGGAAACGTCGGATCCAGACGTGAAAAAAGTGTAAAACAGAAAATGGCTCCTTTCATAGGATTTGGATGGGGGTGGGGAGACCCAAGGACTGAGACGGTCACGGAAATAGATTTCCTGCTCACATTCTATGGCTTACGACGCAGTCAAGCGATCGTTTTGCCACCAGTTCTATCAGCTATCAATCAGGGGAAATAGATCTCTGATCCAGTATAGCACTTTCTGATCCAGCGCTGCCCAGCATGACGCCGCCTTGGAGGCGTTAGGCAACACACATTAGTCCGAAGGAAAAGGCTTTTCGCCTGCGGAGAGGTACCACAAAAATGCTAACGATGTTTTTGTTGCCAAACCGTGTCTTTTTTGTTTGAATCGGAAGACGTCATTGAAAATGGCTTGTTTCGTGGAACCTGACAGAAAATTATTCTCGAGGACATACGTACAATTCAGAAACAAAATCGAATATGGCACTCACAATTGAAATCGCACCAGGAGCAACCTCACGCAAACCGATGCCTGTTGTCCTACTCGTAGATGTGTCCACAAGCATGGAGCCTGTTGGTATCGCGCAGGCCAACCAAGGCATAAGGGATTACATCGAAGAACTTCAACGCAGTGAAGATACCTGTGATTCGGTTTTTCTTTCGGTAATCACATTCAGCGATACAGCACAGACAATTATTGAACATGAATCCGTTGGCCTGGTTAGCCCGCCGCTAATCAAAGCCGGTGCGGGACGCACAAATCTCGACAAAGGCCTAGAGGAAGTGCTGGCACTGGTGAAACGGAAAGATTTACAGTTTAAGGGAGGGAAAGAACCGTTGTTCGTTCTCATTACTGATGGAAATCCAAATTGCGCCGAAAGCGCTTGGAAGGCACAGCTGGCAATCATGAATCAGCACCCTCTTATTGGGAAAAGACCCTCTGGACGCGCAGCTGGCTACAGAGTCATAGCAGGTGCTGGCGATGACATCAATGAATCAATTCTCACCGATTTTCGTCATGATGATGAAAAATCACAAATCGTGAAACTCAAGGATCAAACAACAATCAGTAGCTTTTTGAAAAACCTCAAGACGTTAACAATTGAGGTATCCGAATCTCGACCGATGAGCCACGTTATTGGGACTACGCTCATCAACTGAACCTCTTATGGAAACGCCTGCCGATTCCAGCCGGTTTAGTTTGCCTCCGATTGTCACCTACTATGGTGTAGCCGGGCGGAAAGTCGCTGTCGTGAAATTCTGCTGGCAGGGAAAATCCCATGTTGAAATGGGAACCGAATGTCAAGACTTTGCTGACATATTTCCATCATCACCGAATGGCGACTCTGTGCGATTATCATTGGTTGTGGCTGACGGTGTAGGAACACGGTCTCGATCGCGGAAGGGAGCTGAATTTGCATGCTTCACTATTGGCAAGACATTCAGCGATGTCATGTTCGAGGGAGATCGCCTTTCAGATCGGTTCGCAAGAGCAAGGTGTAAATTCATCGATTTATGTGCCAGGGATGCATCCAATTACGAAGGCGAACACGAAGACAAAGGCGAAGAAAACACGGGCAACAATAAAACTCCGAAAGATAATACAGTTAATGAATATGCGACGACAGCCTTGGTTCTATGTCTCGAGGCGCAAGGATACTGGGCCGCGAGTGTAGGCGACGGAGCTATCTACGGCCTGACAAATGGCGGATCATCGGCGCGATTATTGACGAAAATCAATCGTGAAGGTTTTTCAAATGAAGTGCGACCGTTGACCAATGACCAATGGCAGCGCAGTTACGACGAGTCGCATCCAGAGTTCATTGCCGACGAGAGCATGCAAGGTTTTTGCCTCATGACAGACGGCTTAAGCGAGAGCATTGGTGATGCAGGCATATATTTTGGCAGTATTTGGCCGGAGTTGAAGCAGCGGTTGAATGACCGGACGGCCCTTACCGAGTATGCCGACGCCTATTGCCGTTACTGGGAAGATCGTAATTTCTCGGATGATGATAAAACACTTGTGGCAGTATTCATAGACCCAGAGGGCGATGCCGACGTCTAACGCCAGATTTACTGCGGCTGACGGCCAAGAATATCGCTATGACGCCGAACTTGGTGTCGGAGGGCAGGCAATAGTCTGGCAGATCACCCGCCTAACTGACGGGCACAAGATGGCAATCAAGTTGTTTAAGAATCCTCCAGCCGGAGTGGCATTAACGAAACAGCAAGAACGCCTCAACAAGGTCAGTAATGTTGCTAAGCAGATTGCTGAATCTTTGCCACAGGCACAGGTCTGCTTTCCCCAGACAGTTCATAATTCAGGAGGGGATTTTGGCGTGCTGATGGAACTTGCATCAGGCAAGCCACTTGATCACCGCACACTCCTGACGAATCCCCATGATCAGCCTAACCCTTTCGCAAGTTCTGCACTCCTATCTGTTGTCAACCGTAAGGAGAAATACCATCACTTTCTACTTGCTGGCTTTCATCTTACCCGTGCGCTCCGTGCAATCCACAGTCATGGAATGACGCACTGTGATCTATCGCTCGGAAACGTATTTATCGACACCTCTGACGGACGCATCTGTCTAATTGACTGCGATAACTTAGCATGTGGGGAGAATTACCTGCCAGTAAAAGTTGCTGGAACTCCAGGCTATAGGGCACCAGAGCTCATCACGGCGCAAGTTCCAAGGCCGACTCCTGAATCTGACCGTCACAGTCTTGCAATTCTGCTTTTCTACCTAGTTTTATTCAGGCATCCATTTATTGGTAGTGTTGATCCAACTTTCAATTTATTGGACAAGACAGAGGAAGAAGCATTTGGAGCAGAAGCGTTATTCACAGATCATCCATCAAATAGCGGAAATAGATTTGCTGGAGGCATTCCTTTCACTAGCCTGCCGAAGTCGATGCAAGCAATGTTTGCAAAGGTGTTCAAAGATGGCCTGAAAGCGCCAATCGAACGTCCAACTGCTGCAGCGTGGTCTCACGAGTTCTGGCAGGCACTCGAGTGCATGGCCGAATGCAATCATTGCAGGCAGAGATTTTTTATATCTGATAGGTATTCCACTTGCTTGTTCTGTGGGAAAATGAACCCTGGCCCGCGGTGGCGTTTGCGCTTCTCCAATGGAAAGAAGATGTTAACGGCACACGGACGTAAACTTTATGAACACCACCTCGAAAATGCTGAGTTCCAATTTCTGCGACCAATGGGAGAATTGAAGGAAACGGATCGTGGTATGACGCTCAAGAACCTCAGCGACACGACGTGGACAATACATCTTTCGTCCGGCGGCGTTCGGCAATGTGCACGCGGGTTCGCATTCCTATTCGAGGGAGTAAACTCGTTTGATTTCGTACTCGGCCGAGCATTTATCGAACCAGTAATCGATGAGGTCTGATAAACTAGAAACTAATCAATGGGAACACTATTTCTTGCTTTGATCATCATGCTTACCGTTTTTGGGGGCATTGGCTTGTATTTAGAAATCCGTTTCTGGCTAGCACAAAGCAAAGCCATCGCGCATCTTTCTAAAGAGCTGCTCGTAAACGACCCAGACAGCATGAGCAACTGGCTCAATACAGTATTGGGAAAAGAGCATCCATTGCGCCCTGCTCTTGATCGCATTCTGGCCACGGATCACGCCCCAGAAGCATCCGTTGATCTTATTGAGCCTAACAAAAACTACGTCCGACTTTTGTGCGGGATACGTAGGTATGCCATTTCTGTAGTACTGCTTTGCGGGATTGCAGGCACACTTTTCTCACTGCATGCTGCCATCCCTGCCAGCGGTCTCTTTGAATCAGTTGATCCAAACCAGATGGCAACAAGCATGGCGAAGTATCAGGAAAGTTTTCGCCATCTACAACCTGCACTTGCCAATGCGTTCTGGCCAAGCATTTGCGGTGTCCTTGCGACTCTTTTGTTACAGGCAGGTAGATTCGCCTTCCTTGATCCGGCACATCAAAATGCTGGGCGAGCCTTCGTTGCTTTTGCGAGTAGTGCTCTAATTCCGTGGACGCTTCGTCATAAAGAAGTGTCGTCCGCTGCTACAGATGCGGCATCAAAACTTGAAGGCGCTGCTAATGCATTTGCCAATGCGGCACAAAGCGGCGTTGAGGCCGTAACAAGCGGGGCGCAAACTACTAAAGAGTCGCTTGAAGGCCTGAGCATGGCGACTATTGATGGCTGCAGCCAGCTATCGCAAGCGTTTCAAACATCAGCGGAGCAAATAGGCACAGCAGGGTTTGCCGCCGTTACAGTTGTTGAGAGTTCAACCAAAGCAATCGCAAAAGCCATGTCCGATCTTGGAGTGGCACTAACACCAATCGTAAGTGGAATGGAAGGTGTCTCAAAAAACATTGGGACCGCAGCTGACCGTTTTGACAAGAGCGTTGCAGCGAATGGCCCTTTCTTGAAGGCAATGGAACAGCTCTATGACGCAAGCAGCCCAGCGGAAAAGCGCTATGAGCAATTATTGGTTGCCGTTACGGAGATGCAGCAGCTTTCGACCACGCAAAACGCAGACTTGCTACGCTTGCTACAAGAGACGGCTATTTTAACAAAAACAGTAGTGCAAACAGCTCAGGAATCGGCACGACTTGCTCAAAGTCTGGAAACCGCTACGGCTAGCCTGCCAGCAACAGCACAAGCTGTAACGACACATGGAGATGTCCTTACAGCGATCACCAAGCAATGGCAAAGCGAGGTAACTAGTCTTACATCGGAGTTTCGTAGTTTCTCAGTTGACGTAAAAACCGCAGCCGGAGCACATCGCCAGGTGGCAAATGATTTGCTCGCAGACCTGCCGACGCAGATAGCGCAGGCACTTGCAACTAAATTGCCCCAGGAACTCGCCCCCTTAGTGAGTAGCACAACTATAGGAAATCAACACACTATTGCTCTACGCGACGGCATACGTGGTTTGCAGGCATCAATTGAAGGACTCCGCACAGAGATGAGTCAGATCGGAATTAAGGGCCCCACCGGAGAGCCAGCGACAAGGATTAGACGTAAGAAGAAATGGTATTTTCTTGGAATGAAATAGCAGTCAGCATACAACACTATGTTCAGGAAACACCAAGACGAAAACACATACTGGCCTTCACTGACGGACTTGGTTTTGGCAGTTCTCCTGCTAGTCCTAATACTCTGGGGGGTGGACTCTGGGATGCGCTCGGTGTGGGACTCCTTATTTCCGCGACTTCAGCCTGGGCAAATCGCTGTCGGAGAGAAGGAATGGAATGAGCGACCTATTCCAAATCCCAACTATGTCTCAGTCAAAAAGTCTGATTTGGATGAATTAGTGAAAAAAAATCCTGATGAGATGATCGTCAAAAAAGCTGATTGGGAGAACCGGGTGATAAAAGAATCGTATGAGATCGTCGTAAATAAAGCGGCCTGGGAGCAGCGAGTAGAAAAGAAACCTGATGAGATTGTCGTCAAAAAAGCTGATTTTGAGAAGCGGGTTGAGCTAAAGCCCGGCGAAGTGGTAATGAGGGATGCACCATTAGTAATACCATTAGAAGAGGCGTCAGGGTATGCATTTGCCCCAGGGCATGCAGAACTCCCCGCTGGCTTCGAGGAACGCTTAAGACAGGATATTGTGCCAAAGATACGCAAAATGGTTGAAGCTTATCCAATCGAAGTAATGGAAATAATCGGACACACCGATGGTACGCCTAAGACTGGATCTTCAAATCTAGATTCCATGTTGATGGGATTCGAGTTTGGTCCGTCATCACCAAGTGTTATTGGAAGATTACAAGCTGGATCAAATGCTGATCTTGGATTAGCGCGTGCGCTGTCAGTCGCCTCATTTTTAAACAATGAATTCGACAAATCACAAAGTCCTAGATTAGGTTCCCTTGTTTGCCGAGCCTACTCCGGTGCTCAGCTTATTGCCCCGAATAGTAATATGGTGAGTGGTGCCAAAAATGAAGATATCCCTGCTCGACGACGCATCGAATTACGTTTCACGAGAAAGAGTAAACTTGATGCAGAAAAGCCAGCAGCGGTTGCAGAATGAAAATCGATTGGACCAGAAAGCGCACCAAGATCGAGAGGTGGCAGAGCAGTTCTGCGAACGACCTTGGAAGATTCGAGCTGAACTCGATCAAATTCGATTATCAACAGGAGCGTGTGCGATTGGAGGCCATGCTGGAAGAAATCACAGGTGTAAAAATAGTATTTTGGGACGATGAGCCTGCGTCAGAGGCGGGTGACATGCTGCTAACGATCGAGCAGTGGCGCATGGTGTGTCATGTAGCCAGCTAAGCTCCGCGAATTTCAATGTTCAATGTTCCGTAAGCCATTACTGCTATTCTTTTGCTTATTCGTCCAAAACTGTGGACATCCGGTTGCGGTCCAAGACGTATCAACCCTGATTCAACCGCTCATTGATCCAGCCAAGCTCGCCACGCTTCGCCGGGGTCAGTCCTCGCATAATAACATGTTAGAATTTTGTTAGAAAGTTTTCATCGCAATTAATAATTTGTCTGTCCCCATCTCATATTCCACACCGATCCATAATAACGGTGCAGGGCACTTTCATTTTGTGAAGCATGCGGGCAATCCACATGCCGCAGCCTCCGGCTTCGTAGCAAACGGAAATGCGCGATAGAGGAATGTTCTTGGACTTGGCGATACGCCGGATCAACCGATCTAGCGCAACCTGGGTGGTGGCGACTTCTCCGTGGTGGCGGATTTCGCCTGTGGCTCCCGGATCAGCAATGGCGACGGAAGATTTTTCTTTATGGACGTCGAGTCCGATGTAGAGTTGGGGTGTCGTGTCTGGGTTCGTTTTCATTATTTGTAATGTATTGAATGTGGATAGGTCGCACCGACTTCGTGTCGGCGCGATAGCCCACGACTTGAACCAGACACGACACCTCCCTATCAATCTTAAATTTGACCGAATGGTGCGTGACTGGAACCAGTCGCAGCCATAAGGTCTAGCACAATGAATGAATGATTTGATCCAGATTGTAAAAGAGCCGCACAAATGGACTCCTTTGCCTCCAACAGGCCACAAGTTTCAGATTTCCGTCCTCACTTGGATTGAGCGCGATGGAGGATCAGTGGCGCCGTGGACTCTCGCTCGCCTTGCAGTGCCAAGCCTCGCCTCGCTAGTCAGGGCGGATGTTATTTCTGCCGAGTATTGGACGCGAAAGCGATGCGGACTTCTCAGGCGCTGGCGTGACGAGTTCGAACACGAACGACCGTGGGCTGATCTCATGAACTGCAGCGATGCCAAGCTAGAAAAGAATGACGAATTTCCTAACCGCATTGTCTTCACACGAGACGGCACACTCATGCTTCTCGAGCAAACCGAGTTCTGGAATGCGGCTGGTGGACCGGCGCCCTACCATGATTCGGTGGCACTCTCATTCTTTTCGGAGTTCGAAATCCAGAGCCAGATCGAGGAAATAGTTCTGGACACCTGCCGAACAATGGGGGTCAACAGAATCGCTCAATACGTGCCTGACGCTGGCAAATTGCGCCGCCGCTAATTTCTTGCACACCTATGGGATGGGGTCGCCAAATAGCCGTCGGGATGAGTGAGCCGGCCGAGGAATTGTTCCTGCAGTTTCTCCGCAGCAAGGCCGACATCAAAATCTTTGTCTCCCATGCGACCAAGCCGGAGTTTCTGAGCTTGGAGCGGTTGCCTCCACGCCGTTCCGGTGAAAGAAGATTCTTCCTGTGGAACACCGCCTACCCTTGGACTCCAGAGATAGCCGTTGCCAGTAACGGGTCATTTTACATTCAGGACATCGACAGTGCGCCGGTCATTGAGTATTGCCGCGATCCTTTCACAGCAGGCTGCTATGACAGCCATACCGGTCGCTTATTCTGGAGCAAATTCCTGACTCCAGGCGGCCCTTACTCATTCCAATCCGCACCCTACTCTTACGACGCCGAGCAGTTTGCCGGTTGGTATAGCCAAGTGGTGCGGTGGATCAAAAAAAACAGCAAACCTGTAAAATTGAAAAATAATCACATTTTTTACCGGGTAAATTCACCATCACCTTGGTGGAAGTTCTGGTAGCCGTATACCAACCGCACGCCCAACAAACAAAGCCGCTTGCCATGGGATATCACATCACGCTCAAGAGACCTGAACCGAGCACCGGCATCACCGAGCAAGAGTGGAGAGACTTCCTGGCGAGCCGACCCGAACTCAAGGTTGTAGAAGAGACCGCACACTTCATCACCGCCATTCTTGATGGGGAAGACAGCCTTGCTCTTCATTATTCAAGCGGGGACGCCTCTGTGTTCACGAAAAATCCAGAAGGACCGAGGATCATTGAGTATATGGCGTCTATCGCCCCTCACTTTGGTGGCGTTGTGACTGGTGACGAGGGAGAGACCTTTTCGTCTCCGGCAGATTGGGGGACCCAGAGTGATTGGGACAGCCAGCCGAACTTTGCCGAGAAACCTTGGTGGAAGCACGAGCTTTCCGGTGGTAAAAAGATAGTTTTAGGACTGCTTCTCGGAGTAGTTGCCACTCTTATCAAGGAGTTGTTTTTCCCATGACCGCCCTACAGATGGCCATCGGTATAAAGAAAGCGAACAAGGCGCTCCTGGACAACCGCTGGAGCTGCTCTGTCGGCCAAGCTTTCCATAACTTTAACCCGCCATCCCGTTTCGTTGCCCCCCGCCCCAGAGGCGCCAGCGCTTGAACGTTCGCTAAGAAATATCCCATGAGCATCGGCCGTCCATCGTGCCCGCAGTGCTCCTCGTCGAGAGTAGCTGAGATGCTGTTTGGATTCCCCAGCGACATCCAAAGCATCAAAGGGCGATTGGACAGCGGGGATCTGGTTTTGGGTGGCTGCGACGTTTCCGCCGATTCGCCTAAGTGGCACTGTCATGAGTGCGGACATGAGTAGGTAGTGTCCGAGTGGAAGGCCATAATCGAAGATTCCAAGCGCGAACGAGCCGAGAAGTATGCTGAGGCCGAGGTCGCCGCAGAAACGCGGGGAGTTATCATCGCGACTGCGAACGAAGAGGGATACGTGAAGTGCCCCCACTGCCGACGGAGCTTCTCGATCCGATACCCGATGTTATGGGACGGTAGAATGCACAAAAGTTGCCACACCCGCCTAAAGATAACTAACGGAGAACAAGTTGGAGCACAGAACCCCTGACTCGCTTCGAGTTCAAGCCGCCATGACCATTCCAATCTCGAAGTCGAAGACTCGCCCCCGGTAAGGGGTCCTGTGTCCTTTGACGTTGGGCGGAAAATTATCCGCTGGCTTTGTTCGAGCAATCAACTATCCTGCTATCATGCCACAGGTAACAACACTACTCAAGGAAGCATCGAAGCTCGATCTCCCTGATCGGGCAGAACTTGTATCGTCGCTACGAGAAGACTTGGACCCCCATCCTCATTATGTCAGTGATGAGGAAGTTCTAGAGCGTCTGGAAGAACTAAGGCCGGGCAAGGTCAAGGGTCTCACCAGGAATGAATTTTGGAAGGCATGTGGTCGCCCATAAGCGATGCACGTCATCAGAAATCCAAAGCTGGCAGATGATATTCGCGACGCGGCGATGCATTATGCTGATATTTCAAAGAGAGTATTCTCGTCATTCTAAATAGAGCTTGATGCGGTCATTGATGGAATCGAGCGGAATCCAAGAAGTCATCATTACGACTCCTGTGGATTAAGAAGGGGCTAACATGAGGAGATTTCCATATCATCGCTTGTATGAAGTCAAAGACGATACGATCTTCATGGTGGTGTTTCGTCATGACAGGAGGCACCCAAGCTTCGGCGCAAAACGAGAAATCTAACCAGAAGCTGCTGAAAGGAGTCGCAGCATTCTGCTGCGGTTGTATTCGGGAACAGAAGAACGCAGCAGAATGCTGCGACTCCTTATGTCTTTGCTCTCTTGGTCGAGTTTCATGACCTTACTCATGCACGCAGAGCGCCCATATCCAGACTCTTGGCAATCCATTCGTTGCTCACCGCGCAGTGCTTTTTCACCATCGCTGCCAGCAATGCTTTCTGCCAGATTCCTTTGCGCTGTTGAGCGAGAGATTCTCGATCAACGTCGTAGTCGATTGCTGCACCCAACATGGTGATAACACGCTCGGCATCAGACTTTGTGCGCTTTGACAACTGGTCCTGACACGGAGCCTTTTTTGATCATTTTTCCAGCCATTTCGGGCCTTTGCCGCTCTCATAAGCCGGCACACTGCTCCATGCGTAGGATGTCAGTGGTTCAGTAGCTAACAAACGCGCCCGCGCGGGATTGAGATGAATGTAGTCAGCGGTGACGCGAAAGTAGCTGCCATCGGCAGCGCGTTCGCCCGAGACGGGAATGGATTTGTAGCGACCCTGGAACTCATGACAGCGGCGCTGATGCCGCGCATCCCAGTCCTGGCTAAACGTTCCCATCAAATAGCGCATTCCATCCACGAGATTCGGCTCGGGAGTTTCTAACAGCAGGTGAAAATGATTCGCCATCAAGACATACGCATGAACTTTCCAACAACACCGCTCACAAACCTCAGCAAGACGGAAGAAAAAGCCCTTGGCATCTTCGTCATCGAGAAAGATTCGTTTTCCCATGCATCGCGTGAGGCGCAGCCTTTTACGCGCAATCACCACGTGCCATCACATGATACGTAGCACCAGCATATTCAAAGCGTAACGGTCGGGCCATGCGGGAAGTTGATGCGTCATGGCAAAAGAACGCAATTAAAAATTTGCATTTCCAAGGACTGGACACCATTTACTGACCCCAGTTATGAATACTCAAGATCACACGCGCAGCCTTCGATTGCTTGCCTCGATCGGGCTCGCATTGGGTGGACTGGGTGGCATGGCAGGCAGCTTCGTACCATCCGAGCAATTGCGCGGACTCTTGTGGGGTATCGATGGAGTTTCCCTTGTCATTGCAAGCGCATTGCTGACGGTGCACTTTTTCCGCAAGGGCGAGGATGTTGTTGCGGCCGGCTACATCGTCTTCGCCGTGGGCCAAGGCTTGATTGTTTCGGGGGCCGCGATGAGTCTGGCTGCCAGTATACCGTCATTTGGCGCAGGAGCGGGTCTTTGGGCGGCAGCGCTATTGCTGATCAGCGTGCCGCGGGTGTTTCCCCTCGTAGTCCGATTGCTGGGAATAGCGGCGGCGGTACTGTTTACCGCCACTGCCACTCAGATCTTCTACGGCGTGGCACTTCATCCCAAGAGCGAGCCTCTTCCCTCGTTCGCTTATCCGGTATTTGTCGCCGCGCTTTTCGGGTGGATTTGGGCGTTATGGAAGAAGCGTTAGCAAACTCGGAGGCAGTCCTCCAAAATAATCGCCGTCGAGGCCGGGATTCTGCTGGCAGCGGAACCGCTTTGGCCGTGTTCCTGATGGACGACTTCAAAAAAAACAGAACGGAATTTTCACTTGTCAAAACCCGTAACGGCTAACAAAACAGATGCAGGCAACGGCCCGCATGGCAAGTGTCGTGTCATCGACGTTTCCCGCCCGCCATCGCCTGATCCAAGGGGTTGTGAAAGAATTCCAAACAGAACCGATGAGGCGACACATTGCAGCAGAGCTGCCGGAAGCCCCTGCCGGAACAACCATGCTGATCAAGGCACCGAAGAGAAATCGGTTACTATATTTCGGATGTATCGTTTTTACTTTTATCGCGAGGTTGAAGGCATTTTCCATACCAAAGGTGCAGTTGGATCGAGTGCCGAACGTCGCGGTCGCGTGCACTATCATCGATCATTTCATCAATGGTGCCGGTGACATTCAGCTCCGAAGCACTTCCGATGACGGCGCTCGCCATTACATGTTTCAAGACCGCGTGAAGCCTTACGATAGTAGCCGCCGGATTTTCGAAGCGGCAGGAATCAACATCGAACAGACCCCATGAGAACCGCCTTACTGACACTAATCATCTTCGTCTCCGACTTTTCCTTTGCGTCTGCAACGGCGCAATCCGGCGATTTCAGCCGACCTTCGAAAGACCGACTCCCCGGAGTGGACATGGCAGAGGGCATTTCGCAGATCACCGGCACAGCGATTTCCCCTCTATTGGGCGTGTGTTCTGCGGGAGCTTGGCGTTACTTCCACACTCCAAGCGCACAAAGAGGTTCGTTGCCGTGGTTTTGCCATCCGGGAGCTTGGGTGTTCGGATTTGCCATTCTCGGCATCTGCATCCTCAAGGATGTGTTTGGCACTGTTGCCCCCCCGCTCATCAAGAAGCCTCTCGACATGGCGGAGATTTTCGAGAACAAGGTCAGCGGACTCGTCGCCAGTGCCTCATTTGTCCCGTTCATTGCAACCCAGATGGCTCAACACTTCGATGCGACTCAGGCTCAAATTTGCCCGTCGGCACATCTATTTTACGCATCCCTTATCCCGATTGCGTCGGTAGGCTTCGACCTGCGGTTGCTATTCATTCCGCTTGGTATTGTAGCCTTCCTCGTCGTATGGATGACAGGCCATGCAATCAACGTTCTGATTGCCATATCTCCATTCGGATTTGTTGATTCGATGCTGAAGATTTTCAAGGTTGCGATTCTTGGTCTGGTTGTGCTTTCCTACTTGATCAACCCGTATTTTGGCGCAGCGATTTCCCTGCTGATTGTCCTTGTGGCGGCGATGCTCGCTCCATCGGCATTCCGCCTTACGGTCTTTGGCACATTATTTGCCAGCGACACGATCATTCCGTGGCGGGCGCGACGGTTCGTCACGCCAACAGAAACACACGCATTCATGGCGCGACCGTTGGCGGGTGTTCCCACACGCACACACGGGCGTTTGGTTCGCTCACCAGACGGAGCCATCTGTTTCAGTTTCCGCCCGTGGTTGATTCTATCCCGTCGCACCATTCATCTGCCCGCGGGAACGCTGGCCATTTCCAAGGGTATCTATTTTCCATCACTGCTGCACAGCACGGATGCGGGGGATTCAAGCACGAGAATCATTCTTTTTCTTCCGCGCTATCGGAGTCATGAGCGGGCAATTGCGGATCATTTTGCGATTCCAGACATTCGCGAAAGCACTTTAACCAAAGGCTTCCAGGCCGCGAAGGCGTGGCTGACCGGGACGCTCAATACGGGTAAGGCCAAGTATGCCGAATTACAGCACACCCGAAGAGCCTAACAAGACGTGACGAGCCAACCGGCCATAAGATTTCCCATTTCAAATTCCACTCATGCGCGCCGGTGGGCGCGCTCAACCGTTGCGGTATTACCGGGCCAACACCTGACATTTGAGTTTTAACGATCATGCGAAAAGAATCCATACAAACCTGCATCGCGTTTTTACTTTCGTACGCTGCCGCAGTTCCGATCACCGCCCCAGCGCAACAGCCCAAGCCTGGCGGATATGCCACAGGCTCTGTTGCCAGCAAGGAGGTAGTTGCGGTGGCAAACTTCGCGGTTAATGCGCACCAGAAGGCGATGCAGGAGAAAAAAATGGATCCGCCAACGCTGGAACTGGTCACAATCTTGCAAGCTGAGCAACAGGTTGTCGCAGGAATGAATTACCGACTCAAGTTAAAGGTGAAGTTGAATGGGAAGGAGAGGACGGCGGAAGCCATTGTCTGGTGGCAGGCTTGGAGAAAACCGAATCCTTACCAACTGACTTCATGGTCTTGGATGTGATCGGCTGGCCCGGCAAGCGTTACGTATCTGCCGCGCAGAACAAGATACGGCGTTCACAACGGTTTGGAGCGTAAGAAGTTTGATCCTCATTCGTTTTCCTAGCTTTGTCGAGGTCTGGAATTGCCTTTTGGAGGAACGCGAGATTGCTGAGATCCTTGTTGGGCCTGTCAGGGAAACTGGCAGGCTTTTTATTTGACAAGCCCGCAGGGCAACGCCTAGTTTCCCCTCCCCGCTCACTGCCCGGGATTCAGCACCCATGAACATCACCATTGATCGTCAACCGAACTGCCTTGCCACCCTGCGCGTGGAAATTCCTGCCGCCGTTGTTTCCGCCGAAAAGGAGACGATCCTCAAACAATATGTCAAGCAGGCCAAAATCCCGGGTTTTCGGCCCGGCAAAGCTCCGATGGCGGTGATCGAAAAAAGATTCCAGTCCGACATCAAGGAAGAGATCGAATCGCGCTTGATCGACCAATCCCTGCAGGAATCCTTGAAAACCGAGAAACTCAGGGTGCTCGATTTCGGCACCCCGGGCAACCTGAGTTACCCGGCCGACGGGTCATTCCGCTACGAAACCACTTTGACTCTTGCTCCAGAGGTCGACTTGCCCGATTACAAGGGGTTCAGCGTTTCCGTGCCCTCCGGAGAGGTAGGAAAACCAGAAATCGACGCGCAACTCGACAACCTGCGTGAGCGTTTTGCCGACTTTTCGGGCGTGGAAGGTCGCGCGGCGGAGATGGGAGACTTTGCGATCATTGATTTCACATCCACCGTCGATGGTGCACCGCTCGAAGAAGCACTTCGTCGTCCCGCCGGTTACCTCGCCGGACGCGAGAATTACTGGCTGAAAATGCACGACGAGGCATTTCTGCCCGGATTTGCAACCCAGCTTGTCGGAGCCCTTCCTGGCGAGGTGCGGGAAGTGGCGATCGTCATTCCCGATGACTTTCCGGTGGCGGACTTGCGCGAAAAAACAATGCTTTTCCATACCCAGCTCAAGGAGTTGAAAAAACAGGAACTGCCCGATCTCGACGATGCCTTTGCGGCACGATTGATGGGCGAGGGAAAAACTTTGGATGAGCTCAACAACATCATTTTCGAAGGCGTGAAAGCCAACAAGAAGAAAGAGATTGATGACATGAAGATCAATCAGATCATCGCTCATTTCGACCAATTGGTTGAATTCGAAATTCCCGAGCAGTTGTTGGAGGCCGAGACCCAGAACCAGGCGGATGCCTTGGTCGAAAGCGCGGTGCAATCCGGAATGAGCGAGGAGGAAATCCAGCAGCAACGCGAATCGCTCATCGACACCGCCGCAGCTCAGGCGAGGACCAACATCAAGACCAACTTCATTCTTCAGGAGATCGCTACCAAGGAAAAAATCGTGGTTCAGGATCAGGAACTGGTCCAGCACTTGATCCAGATCGCGAACAATCGCAAGGTGGATCCGGAGAAATTCATCAAGGGACTGAGCCGCAATGGCCAGATCCCCGGCATCCGCAATTCACTGCTTGTCAACAAAGCGCTTGATTTCCTTCTTGAGCATGCTTCCGTTGTCGAAATCCCACAAGAATCCAACACCACAACCGAATGAATCTACCCTCCTCCAGTTCCAGTGCCCCGAAAAACTCCTATTACGTGCCGATGGTCGTCGAACAGGACGGCCGCGGGGAACGATCCTTCGACATCTATTCGCGGCTGTTGAAGGACCGCATTGTATTCATCGGCACCGGGATCGATGACTTCGTCGCCAACTCGGTGATCGCCCAGTTGTTGTTTTTGCAGATGCAGGACCCCAAGAAGGACATTCACATTTACATCAACTCCCCCGGCGGTTCGGTGACAGCGGGACTGGCGATTTACGATACCATGCAGTTCATGACCTGCGACGTGAACACCTACTGCATCGGCATTTGCGCAAGCATGGGCTCGGTGTTGCTGACGGCAGGAACCAAAGGCAAACGATTCTGCCTGCCGAACTCCCACGTGATGATTCACCAGGTCTCCGGTGGCGCCAGCGGCACGGCCTCGGATGTCGAACGCACCATTGGTTTCATGTTCAACTTGAAAAAGCGCCTCAACGGAATTCTCGCGCATCACACCGGCAAGTCGATCGAGCAGATCGAAAACGATTCGGATCGCGACAACTACATGACGGCCGAGGAATCGACAGCCTACGGGCTGGTTGACAAAGTGCTCACCCGCAAGGAAATGCCGGACAGCAAATGAGGGGGCGGCGGTTTTTCCGCGACACTTCAATAATTGCGAATGAAACTTTCCTCGTAGGGAGAATCGGATTTTCCGCATTTGTCCGCAAGCAGCAGCGCCTGGGTGCTGCCGTTTTCAATCGGGAAGGTGATTTTTCCTGAAATTTTCACCCAGGTGTTTTCCGCCAAGGCCGGAGGTGTGCCTTCACCGAATTCAATGATGATCGGGATGGCGCGGGCATCCGCCGCGCAGCACGTGGTAAAGAGTCGATAGAGCCTGCGGCGTGTGCCCCGCTCGTTGTTGTCCTTTTCGGCCACCAACCGCCCCTCGGTCTCGATGTTCATGCCATCAAGCAGTTTTTTCAATTCGGGGTCGCCCACGGCGAAATACAACTCCATCAAATTGAATTGATAGAGCCCCTCCCCGTTTTTTGTGTGTGATTTCCCGATGTCCGCCATCGTCAACGGCGGCAAGTCCTTGGCGAAAAAGAGGTTCTTGCTGAGCGGTGCGTCGTACAAGGACTTGCGCGACAAGACTTTGATGGAAAAGCCATCTGTTGTATTGAAAACGGCAAACAAGAGCGGCGCGAGCATCAGCAGCATCGACATCAGCGGATGCATGTCGCCGCTTTCGTGGTCGTGCTCTTCATCGCAGCTGTGGTCATGTCCACAGGCGGATTTTTCCCGACTTGTCAGCAGCACAAACAAGCCAATCACCGCCAGTCCGAGCGCGCCATAGAGACAGAGTGGTCGGAAGCCGGGGGCAAGATACTTGACGATTCGGCCGCTGCCGTAAAAATACAGCATCGCACCTGACCAGCCCAGTGCGATCAACGGATGCACAATTCGTTGCAGCATGACAATCATGGCGGTCCGGGGAGTTCGATGTACCATTGGAAACCGATGGTGGCGGCGGCGATGACCAAAAACAAAGCGACGGCCATTGCGATCAGGAATTTTTTATTCAAAACAGTTTGATAGAGGAATAGCAACTTCAGGTCGAGCATCGGACCAAAGACCAGAAAAGCCAGCTTGGCGCCGTGCGTGAACTTGTCGAGCGTGGCCGCGATGAATGCATCCGAGGTGCTGCACAGGCTCAGGACAAAAGCCAGCACCATCAGCGCGCAGGGCGCCAGTATGTGACGATTGGCAAGGCTGTCCAACCATGCGGCACCGGGAGCGATGCCGGTATTGAACAACGCGGTGATGGCGATGCCGATGGAAAAATACACGCCGACATCGACGAAATCCTTGAGCGAAGAGCGAAAGGCCGCAATCAGGCGTTGATCGCCGGACCGAGCAGGCACGGGCGCATGGTGGTCATGATGGTGATCGTGACCGCAGCATCCCTCGCCGTGCTGGTGGGATGAGTGGTCGTGATCATGAACTTCTGGATGAGCGTTCCCGATGTCATCGACGAGGCTTCTTTTCAGCACCCGGGACATTGGCTGGCGGGAGACGACCCAACCAATCAGCACCGCGACGAGGAATCCCAGACCGAGCCGACCCGAAGTCATCACGAGTTGTGCGGAGAACATGTGCCCGTTGATGCTGATCCCTTGGTCGGCAAAGGCCTTCCAGGTGCTCAGCGCGGTGATCGGATTGACGATCGGCGCCGCCAGCATGTATGTCAGCGCGCAGGAGACCGGCAATCCCTTGCGCACCAGGCGTCGGATTACCGGCACCACCGCGCATTCGCAGACCGGAAAAATCGCACCGAGGCAGGCAGCTGCGACAACCGCGAGAAACTTATTGCGCGGCAGGAAGCGGTCGATCATTCCGGGCGGCATGTAGACATCGATGAAGCCGCTGATCAGCGTTCCCAGCAGAATGAAGGGCACGCCTTCGAACAGAATGCTCAAAAACGCAAATGCGAAATCCTGTCGTGCCTCACCTGTCATCCGCGCGAACGGTAGTGGGTTTGCGGTGCTTTCCAATCACAAAAGCGTGCGGACTATCGGAGTTGCAAAAACGGGTGTGCCGGGCACTCACATCCGCCGCAGGTAATTCGGCACCTGCTCCCTTTGCAAAACCGGGGGCACCTTGGCACTGGCGTAGGAAATCACCGCCCCCACCCCTGCGGCATGCGCTCCCCCCATGCGCGGTGCGACATCAAATTCCACAAAAGAAAAAGTCGCGCGTGCCCGGCGGATCAAGCCGAGGAGCAATGCGGCAAGAACGACCACCGCGCCGATCGCGATCGGATAGCTCCTTTGCATCAACCAGAGCTTCGCCGCACCCAACCGGGCCTGATTGTGCTGCGTCCCGGAGTCGATCTGCGGCTGCTGGACTGGCGCGACGACACCGGCATCCATGGCTTTCTCCATCTCGTAGATTCGGTTCGACATCTGCACGCAAAAGCCGTCAAGTTGATCGACCGGCTGGCTCTTCAACACCGCCTGGTTGATTGCGATTTGCAAAGCGCGCAGACGCTCCGCTTCGCCGACGGCGCGCATGACTCCGGGGCTGAGTTGGATTTGCGAACGTTCCGGCGCGCCAAGATAGTAGAAGACCAACACTGCCGGACGGTCCGAATACAAATAGGTCGCGATAACATCGTCGATTTTGATATTGGACGGAATGATCTGCTCCTTGTCAAAAAGAAAGACGAACATATCAACTTTCGAATCGCTTGCATGGAATTGCAGAAAGCTCAGGCAGTCCCGGTATTCCTGCTGACTGAGAAGTTTCTGTGGATCGACCATCGAATTGCTCTTCTGCGAGAAATAAGCCGCCAGGTCCCCATCGGGAATTTCGTCAGGCGCCACAAGGACCTGACTTTCCGGGCCCGGTTCGGGGAGTTGCAAACCCAGGCCTGCAAGACCGCTGTCCTCACCTTCCTCTGGCATGTGAAAAAGGATGTCGGATGCAAGGAACTCGCCCGAGTTCACCCGTTGAGAATCCTCCGCCGACCACTCGGGCAACGGTTCATCCTCCTCATCGGCACGGGCCGATAAAGACAGGAACAATGCCAGCAAACAGATCGCACCCCTCACCGCCCGACCTCCTTTCCCGAGTCACGACGCCCGGAGCGCGAGTGCCCGAAACGGATCTTTTTCACAAGGTCGCCCATCTGCGGAGGTGGGGAGACGTTGCATTCGAAACGCTCCGGATCTTTTTTGACCTGGCGGCTTTTGCGCTTGAGAATGTTTTCCAATGCCCGCAGGAGGGCGACGATGCCATCGGCCGTGCGACGCTCCAACCAATAGGGATGCGCCTTTGTTAGACAAAAAAACGTCTCGTCTTCATTCAGATAGGGATCGAGCAAATAACCATAGGTCAACCCCGCGGCCTTGCCTTCGACATCGATCACAAGAATGATCCCCGCCGCATTCGGGTGCTGAAGATCCACGTCCTCAAAGGCAGCGCGGTTGAGCAGCCAAAAGCCGAACTGGCGCAAATTCGCCGACTCGCGAAACACACCGGTATAGACCCCGAAGAACAACTGCGGGAATCGACGCGAAAAACGATCCATCGCTTTTTGCACGGCATGGCGGTCCTTCTTGCGCAGCAAACCCGCCGTGTCCGTGAGCGCCCTCACCACCACCTCCTCGGTTCCAAACTCGCCATCAGCCGTGTCCAGGCAAAAGCCGCAATGCGGGCAGGATTCCGCCCCGCGGTGAATCTTTTGCACGCATCGGGGACACTTCATCGGCTCATACGGAGGATGACGCATAAGCCCCGACAGGTCAAAAAAAATATGACGCCCTGGCATTGCGCCGCGAGGATGGCCGACACAAGATCCAACCGGGATTTTCACTGTGGTTTGTGGAAGTGGTGCTTTTTCGGCTCCCGGGGCATGGGCTTTTGTTCGCACATCCGCGCGCGCGATCGGAAAAGAAACGGAAAATTAATTCCGAAACCTGCAGTTTCCTTCTTGACTTTGCTCCCGATTCTTCCAATTATCCGCGCCCCAGCACAAACTTATCCAATCAACAACCATCAATTGCAGCATGCGCGGAGTGACAATGAAAAAAGGAGAACCCGTTGACCGGGCCCTCAAACGCCTCAAAACGAAACTCGATGCCGAAGGCATTCTTGAGGAAATCCGTCGTCGTCGCGCTTTCGAAACTCCCAGTGACCGCTTCAAGCGCAAGCTGCGCACCGCTTCCAAGCGCAACAAAATCCGCTGGCGTTTCTCCACTGACAAACCCACGTTGATTCTGGACGAGGCAGCGGATTGATCCGTTGGCGATTTCACAACTGCTCAAAAAAGGACACCTGCGGGTGTCTTTTTTTATTGCACATCGTCAGGCAATGGCATGCCCGGAACAGGTCCAGGAGGAAAAATAGTGACGCAATAATTGCGCGACCTCGGTGAAATCGTCTCCCGGCCACAGTGGAACGGGGCTGTTCAACGTCAGCAAGGGCACCTGCTCGCGGGTGTGGTCCGTGCCCCGATGATAAGGGTCGTTGCCATGATCCGCTGTGATGCAAAGAAAATCTCCTTGCCCCACCAGAGGGAGAAAGCGCCCCAGCCAGTCATCGAACTCCCGCAAGGCCTGGGCATAACCGCGCGGATCGCGCCGATGACCATACAGGGAATCAAAGTCGACAAGGTTGGCAAAAATGAATTGCGGCCCGGGATCACTCCGGTTCCACAGCGTCGCGATCGTAGTCATGCCCTCGGCATTGGACTTGGTGGGATGACTTTCCGAAATTCCCCTACCCGCGAAGATGTCGGCGATCTTTCCCACTCCGGTAACTTGGATGCCGTCGCGCTGCAACTCGATCAGAACGTTGTCGGGAGGCGTCAGGGAGAAATCCCGCCGATTCGCTGTGCGCAGAAAATTTTCCGGATTGTCACCGACAAAAGGCCGGGCGATCACACGTCCCACAGGGATCTTCCGCTCATCCAACACCAGCCGGGCAGTTCGGCAGAGTTCCAACAAACGTTGCAAACCAAAGATTGCTGGATCTTCGTGGGCGGCAATTTGCAGCACGCTATCCGCGCTGGTATAGAGAATCGGCCGACCGGTTTCCAGGTGCCGAGCACCCAGGCGGGATAGGATTTCCGTGCCCGATGCAGCCAGGTTGCCGATAAATGAAACGTTTGACCTCGACTCAATTTCCAAAACCAAGGATTCAGGGAAGGTGTCGAATGTTTCAAACGGTCGATCCAAAATGATCCCCGATATTTCCCAATGACCGGTCGTGGTGTCCTTGCCGGCCGATTTTTCCGCCATGTGGGTCGCTGCCGCGCCGCTCTGCATCATCGGAGTGAACGGTGCACTGATTCCCCCTGAGCGCAGTAAATCGTACAAACCGAGGCTGGCCATGTGGGGCAACTCCAACTGCTCACGCTCGAACAGATGCCCGAGAGTATTGGCGCCCTCATCTCCGTATAAGGAAGCATCCGCGGCTCCCCCGCAGCCCACCGAATCCAGAACAATGAGTAATGCGCGCACGGACAAAATTACCAAACAACAGGTTGGAGGCAAGATCCATTGCATGAACTGCGCCATGCCTGCCCTTGCGAAGAGACAATCAATAAATATGCGCAACAACTGGCAATCCAGGCCTAGCGCAGGAAATTTTCTGCGCTAAAGTGCCAACTCAAACCAGGAACAAAAAATATGGGACTCGATAAAATGACACAAAAACTCCAGGAGGCATTGCAACAGGCTCAGCGGCTGGCATCCAAGTCCAGCCATGCGGAGCTGAAAAGTGCCCACGTCTTGCAAAGTCTGCTCGAACAGGAAGGAGGAATCCTCATGCCCATTTTGCAAAAAGCCGGAACCGACATTCCACGTCTCAGGAATTCCGTCGCCGACAACCTCGCCGCCGAACCACGTGTTCAAGGTTCCACCTCGCAACCTCAGCTGAGTTACGGCTTGCGGGCCACTCTGGATGCGGCAGACAACGCCCGCGAATCCCTTGGCGACGACTTTCTCAGCGTCGAGCATTTTCTCCTCGGTGCGCTGAAGTCCGACTCCCCCGCTGGCAAGTTGCTCAAGGAAGTCGGCATGACCGAGGCCAAGGCCCGCGAGGCGATCAAGTCCGTGCGCGGCAGCCAGAAAGTCAGCGATGAAAACCCCGAGGGCAAATACCAGACTTTGGAAAAATACGGCACGGATCTAACAGCACGGGCCCGTGAAGGCAAGATCGATCCGGTCATCGGTCGCGACAATGAAATCCGGCGGGTGATGCAGGTGTTGTCGCGTCGTACTAAAAACAACCCCGTGCTCATCGGCGAACCCGGTGTCGGCAAAACCGCGATCGTGGAAGGTCTGGCCCGGCGCATCGTGTCGGGCGACGTACCGGATTCGATGAAAAAAAAACGGATCATCACCCTCGATCTGGGTGGCATGCTGGCCGGAGCCAAGTATCGGGGTGAATTCGAGGACAGACTGAAAGCGTTCCTGAAGGAGGTGACCGAATCCGCCGGACAGATCATTCTTTTCATCGATGAGCTGCACACCATCGTCGGCGCGGGAGCCAGCGAGGGCGCAGTCGATGCCTCGAATTTGCTCAAACCCCAACTTGCCCGCGGCGAACTGTCCACCATCGGCGCGACGACTTTGGATGAATACCGCAAGCACATCGAGAAAGATGCCGCGCTCGAACGAAGATTCCAGCCGGTGTTGGTTGGGGAACCCTCGGCGGAGGACACCATAGCGATCCTGCGCGGATTGAAAGAGCGCTACGAAGTGCATCATGGCGTGCGCATCCAGGACGGCGCGCTGGTGGCCGCCGCCATGCTTTCCGACCGCTACATTTCCGATCGATTTCTTCCTGACAAAGCCGTGGATCTCATCGACGAGGCCGCGTCTCGTCTGAAAATCGAACTGGATTCCATGCCCACGGAGATCGATCAGATCGAACGCCAAGTCCTGCAACTGGAGATGGAGAAAAAAGCGCTGGAAAAAGAAACCGACAAGGCATCGGCCGCGAGACTGGACAAGGTCCGCGAGGAGCAATCCAACCTGAAGGAACAAAGCTCCGCGCTGATCGCGCAGTGGCGCAATGAAAAATCCGTGATCGATGAAGTTCGCAGCGCACAGGGAAAAATCGAGACTCTCAAAACGCAGGCCGAGCAGGCGCAGCGAATCGGCAACCTGACCCGTGCCTCGGAGATCACCTATGGCGAATTGCCCGGAGTGCAAAAAGAATTGGAGGCGGCAAAGCAGAAGCTGGCGAACTATCAATCGAACGGCGGCATCCTCAAGGAAGAGGTGACCGAGGACGACATCGCCCGGGTTGTGTCCGCATGGACGGGCATCCCGGTCAACCGCCTGCAGGAAGGTGAGCGGGCCAAACTCCTGCAAATGGAAACGCGACTCGGCGAACGCGTGATCGGCCAGAAAAAGGCCATCACTGCCGTCTCCCATGCGGTCCGGCGGGCGCGATCGGGTCTTCAGGATGAAAACCGTCCGGTCGGTTCTTTTTTGTTTCTCGGTCCCACCGGTGTGGGAAAGACCGAACTATCGAAAGCGCTCGCGGAGTTTCTCTTTGATGACGAAAGCGCGATGATCCGACTCGACATGTCGGAGTACATGGAAAAGCACAGCGTTGCCCGGCTGATCGGGGCACCGCCGGGATACGTTGGCTATGAAGAAGGCGGACAACTCAGCGAACGGGTGCGCCGCAAACCTTACAGCGTGATTTTGTTCGACGAGGTGGAGAAGGCTCATGGCGATGTCTTCAACGTATTGTTGCAGGTTCTCGATGACGGACGTATCACCGACGGCCAGGGGCGAACCGTGGATTTCCGCAATACCGTGATCATCCTCACCTCCAACATCGGCTCGCAATTCATTCTGCACGAGGAGAATTCCGAGCAACGGGAAGCCAAAGTGATGGAAGCGCTGAGGGCTCATTTTCGGCCCGAGTTTCTCAACCGCATTGATGAAATCATCATCTTTGACCGTCTTGATCGCAGCGAGATCGGCAGCATCGTGGAGTTGCAGCTCACCCGGCTTCGCCAGCGCCTCGCGAAACAGGGGCTGGCGCTGGCACTGACACCGCAGGCGAAGGATTTCCTCGCCAACCAAGGCTACGATCCCACCTACGGGGCCCGACCTTTGAAACGTGCAATCCAACACCACCTGCTCGACACTCTCAGCATCGACGTGTTGGACGGAAAATTCGTGGAAGGCGATGTCATTGAAGTCGGCGTGTCAAATGGCGCGCTTGAATTCCACAAATCCTGAAACGCGGAGACTGTCGTTACTTTTTCGCCTGATCCAACAGCGATTGGCTGATCTGGCGGAGTTCCTCCACGGGTATGGCATAGCTTTCCGCGCGGTTGGCGCGGGCGATGTTCATGCCAATGCATTTGCCGTCGAGATCCAGAAGCGGCCCTCCCACGGTCTTGCTGGTGCCGCCGATGTCGTGTTGAATGACACGTGGAAATCCACTGCGCCTTTTGGAGACATCGCCGCTCATGGCATCGTTGCGGGATTCTTCCGCTCCGAACGTATCGGCCCGCCCCATCAGTTCCACCAGAGTCTTTTGATCAACGCCATCGCGCTGGTATCCGACCTCGATTTTTTCGCCCACGCGACGATCTTTCATGAACTCGACCAAGTCCTCACGCTTGTGAATCTCCCGGTCGCCCACGCTGATGATCTTGTCGCCGTCCCGAATCCCCGCCTTGTAGGCTCCGCTGATTTCCGGAACTTTATCGGCAACAATGCCTGATTTTTCCTCCTTGATTTCCACACCGAGAACTGCCCCGCCTTCGGCAAGAATCTCGCGGGAGTTGGCACTGACCACTCCGATCATCGGCCGGCGTTCCGTGCGGCTGGTCGCCCCGTTGGCAACCACCCACGAGCCCTGGCCGATATCGCTGCTGTCGGCATAGACCACAGGTTTCAGCCCACCCGCCTCAATTTTCAAAAGGCAAACGTCCCATCGGGTCTTCTGAGCGGAAATCTCCACGGTGTCGTACAACTCACCACCCACCCGGATGCTCAGCGCGCCGGCGTTTTTGAGTTCGCTCCACTTGCCCAGGATGTATCCATCCTCGGTGATCACGATGCCGTAGCCGATTTCTTTCTTGCCGTCGTAAACCACCGCGCTGAATTCCTGCAGCGACTGGTTGGCCCGGGTGACCACGGCGTGCATCAGCGAGCCATTGGTGCGATAATCCGATTCCAGAGATTCGAAGGCCCGCGCTGTTGCAGAGCAGGCGACGATCATCATGATAGCCGTTTTCCATTTCATAAAATCCAATCAATCAACAGGTCATTTTTCCCCAAGACGCACCGTGATTTCCTTCTCCTTGCCATTGCGAACGATGACAAGCATCAGTTTTTCATCAGCAGCCTTCTCCTTGAGCAATTTCTGCAAGTTTTCCTTGTTGCTGATTGCAGCGCCATCGATCTTGACAATGACATCGCCCTCCTTGATCCCGGCGGCCTCGGCCGGAGAGTCACGGCCGACCTTGGTCACACGCAACTTGCCCTCCGCCGTTTCCTCGGTCCCCACGCCCAGAAATCCACTGCCCTTTTTGGGCTTTTTCGCAAATGGCCCCTCGCCGATGAATTCTCCTTTCAACATCTCATCCCAGTGGCGCAGGAATTCGCGCATTGGCACATGCATGTTCTGCTGGAGATTTGCACCGACCCGTGAATGAATGCCAATCAGGCGGCCTCGCACGTCAAACAACGGACCACCGGAATCCCCGCCGATGAGAGTGCAGTCACTCTGCCAAGTGGAGTCCGCGATCTTGACAAGCCGACCGATCCGGACACCCGCGCCGCGCTCCTTGTCATAACCTCCCGAATGGCCCAGGGAAAATACCCAGTCGCCCAGTTTGGTCAAATCGGCGCGATCCACCTCGACAAAAGGATAGGGTCCTTTTTCGGAAAGGCGGGCCATTGCGCAATCGGTCTCGGAGTCCAGCCCCAGTGACTCGCACTTGATCTTCCTGCCGTCGGCGAGAATGGCCGTGATGTCCTTGCCAACTCCACCGGTCACATGCGCTGCTGTCAGGATCAGGCCATCGGCGGAAATGATCACACCGCTGCCCGACCCCTGCGCCAGTTCGAGACAGACGGTGGCATTACGCGCCGCCGGCAGCGAGCTTTTCAACGCCGCTTCGATCGCACGCATGTCGTCCGAACCGACGGGTAATTTTTTGTCGTTGACGCTCAGGCGATTGGCATCCTGGGAAAATGCGCTAATCATCAATCCCAGCAATGAGAGTGCCACGGTGGTCTTCATCTTGCAGTTGTCAATGAAGCTATCACGCATATTTACATTTGGCAAGTGCCGGATTTCCGGGAAATCGCGAACAATGTCAGCCGCCGCCCTGCAGGATGTCGTCAAGCACCTCCATGCAGCGGATGTTTTGCGGCATGGTGCCGACGGAAATGCGCACCCATTCGGGTAGTTTGTAACTGCTCATGGCGCGAAGGATGATTCCTCGTTTGAGCATTTTCCGGAACAGATCATCCCCATCGCCGACCTTGACGAGGACGAAATTGGCGAAGCTCGGCACGTATTCCATGCCACGATCCCGGAAGGCCTTTTGGAAATAGTCCAGTCCCTCCGCATTCACCGTCTTGGTCATGGTGATGTGCTCCTCATCGCCCAATGCCGCAAGGGCTCCGGCCTGGGCGATCGAGTTGACATTGAAGGGCTGCCTGGCCTTTTGCAGGATGTCGATCAATGATTTCGGCCCCAGTCCGTAACCCACCCGCAACGCGGCTAGCCCGTGGATTTTCGAAAAAGTGCGCAAAATGCAGACATTCCTCCCCTCCCGGACGTATTTCAATGTATCCGGCGCATCGTCCAGAAACTCATGATAGGCTTCATCAAACACCGCGACCACATGATCCGGTAGGCGGTCCATGAAACGGTCCAACGCCGCCTGATCCACCATCGTGCCCGTGGGGTTGTTCGGATTGGCGATGAACACCAGCCGGGTCTCGGGACCAACCGCTGCCGCCATGGCCTCGAGGTCATGAATGAACCCGGGGTCGGCGACCTTCACATAACGTGCGCCGAAAAGCGTGGCCATCAGTTTGTAAACCACAAAGGCGTGCTCGGCGGCAATTAGTTCCGCATTGCCATTGAGAAAGGAGTGGCAGAGCAGTTCGATGATTTCGTTCGATCCATTGCCCAGAACGACGTTCTCACGACCCAGTTGGAATTTTTCCGCAATCGCGCCGCGCAGCCTGAAGGCACCGCCGTCAGGGTAGATATGGGCATTGTGCAACGCCTCCCGCATGGCCGCAGCAGCCTTTGGTGAGGGACCCAGGGGATTTTCATTGGACGCAAGCTTAATGATGTCCTCTGCCTGCAAACCGAGTTCACGGGCGGTCTCGTCAATCGGCTTTCCGGGCTCATACGCCACCAAATCACAAACATACCGATTAGCAAAATCCACAAGCGCCATAGCCGCGGGAAGATTCCACCTTCACCGGATCGCGTCAACACCCGAATGCGACAAAAATAACTTTGAACTTGGAAATTTATTCCTTCAACAGAATTAAACGACTCTTTTTATTGCCAAGATCGCTGCGATTCGCTAATGTAAGCGCGAAATGGAATCGAAACGTCCAAGAAAAAAACGAAAAAACCCCATGGAAAACTTGTCGACCCATTTGGCGGGTCCCGTGGAAAAAGACAGCCGGGTGTTGCAAGCCGAGCTCGCATTAAGGCGCAATTTGCGTTCCGGAAGTTGGAAGGAATATGTTCCGGGGATCCGCACCCTGGCAACATCGTTCGGGGTCAGCCCGGCCACGATGGTCAAGGCCGTGGAGCGGGTCCGCAACGATGGCTGGATCAGCAACAAGGGGGAAAGGCGGCGGTTTCTGATCCATCGCGACGTGATCCTCAAGTCGAAAGGCAAGGAGGCGGCTTTGCGCACCTTGCTGCTGCTGGCCCCAAAGACCGGGCACAACGAACCGGCGCGTGGCACTTCCCAACTGTTGCTGCATTTGTGGGAGTTGCTCTCGCCTCTCGGCTGGAGCATCCGCTTCCATCTGGACGACTACGCTTCCGGCAAGCGCCGGCAAAAACAGTGGGACGCTCTGGTGGAACTGGAAAAACCTCAGGCTGTCGTCGCCATCCTCGGCACCCCTGCAATGGCCGCGTGGGCGAGGGACGCGAAAATTCCGATTTTTTTCTCAGGTGGAACAATTGGAGACTACAGCGTGCCAATGGTCGGCGTTTCCTCCAATTTGATGCTGGAGGAAGCCATGGACAAATTGATCGGACTCGGTCACCGCGACATCACCCTCCCCCTGTCCGGCCGCGCCACGAGCTTTGCCGCAGCGTTGAAAACAACCATCAGCAAAAAACTGGTCAACGCGGGGTTTGACTTCATTTCCGAGTTCAACTGTCCCACATCCGAAGCAGGCGGAGTGGAGGCCTACCACAAGTGTCTTGACCGCGCCTTCGCCATCAAAACGCCCACGGCGATCATTTGTCTCGACTGGCGCGAGTACGTCACTTCGCTGTGTTACGTCCAGCGCAAGGGCTTGAGGATTCCACAGGACATTTCGCTCATTTGTCAAAGCCACGATCATTCGGCTGACTGGTTTATTCCCAAACCGACACATTTCATGCATCCGCTCAACAAAATCGCTTCGACACTCTGCGAATGGCTGGAAGATATGACGACTTACAACAACTTCTCCCTTCTCGCTACAGTACGCGGCGTTCTCGCGGAAGGTGAATCGGTGGCCTCTCCGCCGAAAAAATGATCCATTGCCCGTGACAAACCGGGACAGCGGTCAAGGCACATCAACCCAAGCACCGGTGCGGTGCGAAAGCCAGCTCAGTTCCGCCAACTCCACCCCCCTTGCCCCCTCCGCAAGCGTCCAGGGAAAGGGCTCGTCCGCGACGACGTGTCTGAGGAACATTTCCCATTGGATTTTGAATGCGTTGTCGCAGGATTCTGAATCGGGCACCTCGCTCCAACCGTCATAATGATCCAGCGGGCTGTCGATGTCCGGATTCCAAACCGGGCGGGGAGTTGCACTCGCATGTTGCACCCGGCACTTGCGCAGTCCGACAACCGCCGATCCCTCTGTGCCGTCAACCTGCAATGTCAGGAGGTCATCGCGCCTCACCCGCACCGCCCAACTGCTGTTGAACTGGCAGATCACGCCGGTGTCCGTTTCGAATAGAGCATACGCCGCGTCATCCGCCGTGCACGGAAACATTTGGCCCTGCTCGTCCCTCCGATGGGGAATATGGGTCGCGGCCCTGCAAAAGACCCGCGTGATCCTGCCGAACAGGTTGTCGATCAAATAACGCCAGTGACAGTGCATGTCGACAATCATGCCCCCGCCGTCCTCGCTACGATAATTCCAACTCGGCCGCTGGGCGGGTTGTTCGCTGGATTCTCCGGTAAACACCCAATAGCCGAACTCGCCGCGCACGGACAGGATCTTGCCAAAAAATCCCGACTCCTTCACGGCCCGGAATTTGGTTATTCCCGGAAGCCATAACTTGTCCTGTACCGTGCCGTTCTTCACCCCGGCATGCTCTGCCATCGCGGCGATCCGGCGCGCATCCGCCGCGGAGACGGCGGTTGGTTTTTCGCAGTACACGTGCTTCCCCGCGGCAATGGCGCGCTCCAGGAAGGGAACCCGGTGGGGCGTGCCACTCGCATCAAAGAAAATCTCATTCCGCGGATCGGCAAGCTGGGCATCGAGGTCGGTCGAATACTTCTCCACCCCATGCAGGCGCGACAACTCCCGCAGTTTGTCCTCGTTGCGACCTGTTAGAACCGGCACGGGCATGATGCGCTCGCCTCCACATTCCACACCGCCCTGCTCCCTGATGGCGAGAATCGAACGCACCAGGTGCTGGTTGGTTCCCATTCGTCCTGTGACTCCGTTCAAGATGATTCCTATTGTCCGAGATTCCATAGTTTCATTGTATTCAGGGATTTCGAAAGGGTCGCAGGTTTTCCGCGATTTGTTTCAAATACTCATCCTGATCGCCCGCCCAGTATTTTCGCGAAAAAACCTCCACCTCCGCGGTTCCTTCAAAACCGGCGTCGCGCACCCAGCCATCGATGACGCCGACATTCGCCACCCCCTCTCCCGGCAGTCCACGATCATACAAAGTGTCGGTCATGTCCGCTTTGAAATCACAGACATGATAGGCAAAAAGATGGCCTTCATCGGCGCAGCGGTCGATCTGCTCCTGCAACTCGAGTTCCCACCAGAGATGATAGACATCCACCGCGACCCCCAGCAAGGGATGGGAAATGAGTTCCACGAGATCGTTGGCGTAGCGCAGACTGCAGATCGCCGATCGGTCGCCGGCATACATCGGATGAAGCGGTTCGACGGCCAGTTTGATCCCCGCCGCTTCCGCATGCGGCAGGATGCCCTCAATCCCCTGCTCAATCTGCAAAAAATTATCGGAGGGGATCTGTCCCCTGGTCGCCCCGCAGACCAATACCACCATGGGCAAGCCGAGAGCCGACGCTTCGTCGATCACCTTGCAGTTCTCGACTACCGCAGCCCTGCGCTCTTCTTTGGTTTGACCGGTAAAGAATCCCCCGCGCACCAGCGAAACACCCTGCAAGCCGGAGTCGGCAATTTTTTTCCGCACCCGTGCCAGGTCCTCGCCCGCGACTGTTTTGCGCCAAACCGAGATGCCTCCGAACCCATGACGCGCATAGCCTTCGATGCATTGATCGATCGACCACGGCCGGGTGGTGAATGTGTGAATGGTGGCGTGATGGATGTCCATGGTAGGGGCCTTGCAAACAACCGATGACCGCAAACTTCCCTGTTCTGCGTTTCAGGAAGCGTCACCACTGCGTTTGCCGCGCAAAACTAATGAATGTTCCAAGCGGAAGCAAGGCATGTTTCGTGAATGCACAACCACGGCGATCAAGCCAGGGAGATGCTCAAAGGCAGGGATCGCTGTCCCTGGCGATCCGGTGGGGGCGGATGGTTGACGGGTAATCATCCTTCCTGACTCACCGGCGTTATTGGCGCACGAGGGCGTGGGGTGAAGGTAGATCACGTCAGGGTGAAATGTGGCCATCCCCCACCGGAACGCTCGGAGATCGTTCTGCCTTTTGATTGCGACATTTCTTGTCAATCCTTTCCCTGGCATGATCGCCGTGAATGCACAACCACGCATTTTTCAAACATAACCGAGCCGCGCCGCGCAATCGGCGAGAATTTCCGCCTCCCACGGCGGGCGGCGCGGGGAAAGCGGATGTGGCTCCGGACTCGGAATGCGGCCCAACATGTGCTGGAACACCGCGCAACTGTGCTTGTAGGCCGGCACCGGAGCCCGGAAGCCGACATTGCCCAGGTGCTGCAATGCGTCACTCAGGGCCGCATGACGTTCGTCGCCATTCAACCAGTACGCATCGCGCTCGCCAAACTTCTCGGGACAAAAGGCGGCCAGACCTAACAAATAATCACTGCCATACTCCACCATGTCGATGCCGAGGTCGTTGCCGGTGAAGATCATGAAGTCGGGTCGATTCTCATCCCGCATCGCCAGACGACGCAATTCCATCGACCGGTCCAATGAGGAATGTTTCATCCCTTTCAGCTCGGGAATCTGCATCAGACCACGCACGGTCGATTCGTCAAATATCATTCCATTCGGCGCGAACATCCGCCCGAGTTCGAAAGCGAAAACGGACTCATGGCCGAGGCAAACGCTTGCGTAGAGATCGACAATCCGTTCAGCTTCCCACTCATGAAATCGGCTGCATTGAAAAAGGATCGGCGTGCCGCCAAAGCGCACGACTTCATCGATTTCGCGCCGATACAGGTCCACCAGATCGCCCTCACGGCCTTCGACATAAACACCGGCGAGGTAATCACGATGTCCCGCAATGGTCTCCTGCGTCCACCGCAGAATCCGACGGCGCTCGTCGGTCGTCAGATAATTTGCATATCCGGTATCCATGTTCACCGCACAGCCGAGCCCTGCGTTGCTGGTCCGGCGGACGGATTCACAAAACGCATCTTCGGCGATGCGACCGTCCCTCTCGAAAGGCAGCAAACAGGCGGCGTATCCGGTGATTTTCCTGCGGAACTTTTTCAGTGCATGACGGAATTCCAGTGTCACGCATGCTGGATAGCCGCTTTCCCCTCCGATTGGCAAGAGGAAATCCGCCGGAGCACGCGCAACACGAAAAATCCCATGCTGCCTTGCACGGCACAAATCCATCGAAAGCAGGGCAATCAAGCCAGGAAGAAAACGAAACGCTGAGAGGCAAAAGTTGCAGTCGGATACGCAGAGATTCACCCAGTATAATCAATGAAGCTGGATCAGAAGTCCTATGGTGTATTCATTGGAATGGACCACAGATTACGCAGATTTCACAGAACTAGAAAAAACGCAATGATTCAGGCAATCACCCAGGGAGAAGGATAAAAATCCGCGGCCGTCCCTGAATCTGCGGAAAAACTTCTCCATGATCGTTGGAGACCTTATGGCTGCGACTGGTTCCAGTCACGCACCATTCGGTCAAATTTAAGATTGATAGGGAGGTGTCGTGTCTGGTTCAAGTCGTGGGCTATCGCGCCGACACGAAGTCGGTGCGACCTATCCACATTCAATACATTACAAATAA
>CAMAQB010000006.1 GCA_945860285.1 Akkermansia muciniphila
AAAACCTGGGAACGACACGAGGTCTGGCAATGAACTTGATCCGGCGGGAATCCACAAACAAAAGAGGAATCAAAGGACGAGTGAAGCGCGCAGGCTGGGATAACACCTACTTGGCGAAAATCCTCAAATTTTAAATGCGTTTGCCCTGCATTTGAGCCTATTTTAGCGTTGTAACTGCGGTTTCTAGGTTCATGATGTCGAGTCATGAAACTTCTGCTTCAAGAACCTCTCCCTCACTTCCTCCTGCTGGGGGCCGCAATCTTTGTGGCCTAGCAGTCTGTCTGACTTAAAATTCCGCTCAAAATCAATATGTGGACTTTCAGGTCGAGCTAACACTTGATTTGGTAGTTGATTTTCACTAATTTCTGAAATTAATGTATATCAGGATATCTAACGGTTAGTATGGGGCCTTGCCGCCACAACATGCTGTATCGAAGGCGCTCAGACAGGCTTTATCTTTTGCTTTCTAAGTCCGACAGGCTGCTAAAGCTTCGTGTCGAAACGTGCAGCGATGAACCGGGAAAAATCGTCATCACGCAGAGGCAGATCGATCACCTCGCGACCGGCTTCGCAAAGACCTGGCAGCGCCCGCCTGCGGAACAGGAGTTGACCGGCCTGATCCAAGAACATGTGCGCGAAGAGGTGTTCCGCCGTGAGGCGGTCGCGATGGGTATGGACAAGGACGACACCGTGATCCGACGGCGATTGCGGCAGAAGATGGAGTTTGTTTCCGACGACATCGCCGCGCAAACGGAACCGACCGAAGCCGACCTGAACGCTTATCTTCAAGAGCATGCCGATGCTTTTCGAATCGAACAACAGTTCACTTTCCAACAGGTCTATCTCAACCCGCAAAAGCGAAGCCAATCCCGACGGAGGGCTTCTTTCGATCGACGAACCCGTTCACATCTCCAACGTCAAAAAACTGGGCTGAATTCCCCGTCGTTCCCCGGAACGACAGGATTTTCCGCCCGCGCTCCTTGGCTGGTCGCATTCAGCTTTGGACTGATGCACGGTCTCGGTTTTGCCGGCGGCCTGAGCGAAGCAGGATTGCCCGTCGGTCATATACCCACTGCGTTGGCTTTCTTCAGCCTGGGCGTGGAGATCGGTCATTTTTTGTTCATCTCAACGGTTCTCGCTGTGACCGCTCTTATCCGCCGCATCCGGGTCACGATTCCCCGCTGGACAGAACTGATTTCACCCTATACAATCGGCGGCGCGCGATGTTCTGGTTTCTGGAACGGAGTTTTTCCTTCGCCACTTTTTAAATCATGAAAACATACACAAGCCTTGTCATTGCCACACTTGCCGCGATCTCCGCAAGTCACGCGGAGGATTCCGATCTTGCCATGAAGTTGTCAAATCCCGTGGCCGACTTGATCAGTGTGCCGCTGCAGGGAAATTTCGAATCCGGCATTGGTCCAAGCGATGGCAATCGATTCACCTTGAACTTCCAGCCGGTCATTCCTATTTCCCTGAACAACGATTGGAATGTCATCTCCCGCACCATTCTTCCTTTCATCGACCAAAGTGGCATTCTCTCGAGCGGCGCGGCGGATGCCACGGGGCTCGGTGATACCGTGCAAAGCTTTTTCTTCTCGCCGAAATCCAGCGATCCGATCTGGGGCATCGGGCCGGTTTTCCTGCTTCCCACAGCGACCGACAATCTTCTTGGTGCCGATCAATTCGGTGTCGGTCCGACAGCCGTGGTGCTCAAGCAGGACAAGGCCTGGACTTATGGCATTTTGGCAAACCACATCTGGGGTGTCGCCGGCGATGACGACGGTCCGGAAGTCAATGCCACCTTCCTGCAACCATTCGTATCCTACGCTCTAACGCCAACTACGATTCTAACATTCAACAGCGAATCCACCTATGACTGGGATAACGAGCAGTGGACCATTCCCCTCTATCTGGGAATCAGCCAGATCATAAAGCTCGGAGATCAACCCGTAAGCATCTTCGGCGGCTTCCGTTATTTCGTCGAAAAGCCCACTGGCGCACCTGACTGGGGCATCCGCCTGGGCATGACATTCCTGTTTCCCAATAGCTGAGATCAACCACAATCAACACACAAACCGACCGACAACAATCCATGAAAGCGTCATCATTCACCGCCGCCCTGATCGCTCTCACTGCAGCACCCGTCCTGGCGGGAACAAGCACGGCGGTTGCACCGATCACTCCTGCTCCGGAGGATACATCCTGGCAGGTCCGCACCGCCATGTATGGCTGGGCGCAAGGACTGGAAGGCGACATCGGCATCAAGGCCATCACCACTCCGGTAGACATCGGCTTCGACGACATCCTCGAAAACCTCGACATGGCATTCATGGGTGTGGTCGAAGTGAATCATGGTCGATGGGGCTTTCTCGCCGATCTGAACTATGCGAAAATCAGCGATAGTTTCGCGACACCGGCAGGCTACATCGCGCCGAGCCTCAAGTTTGAACAGAAGCAGTTCATGGGCAATTTTTTCCTAACCTATCAGGCTTACAAGGACGACAAGATGAGCCTTGGCATATTCGGCGGGGTCCGCGTGAACTCCCTGGATGTGAATTTCGCTCTCGATACCATCAGCCGCTCGTTTGACGACACCTGGGTGGATCCGGTCATCGGCGTCCGGTTCCAAAACGAACTCGGCGGCGGGTTCTTTTTCCGCGCCGTCGGCGACATTGGCGGTTTCGGTGTTTCCTCCGAATTCACATGGCAAGCTATGGCGGCCCTTGGATACCGGACTTCGGAAAACAGCTCACTTCTTTTGGGCTATCGGGCGATCGGCACCGATTACACGAATGATGGCTTTACCTACGACATCGTCGCCCACGGCGTGGCGTTGGGTTTTGAATACACATTCTGATCCGCCCGGAACAAAAAATTTTACTGCATTGCAAAAATTCTGTGCTATTTCTTGGTGGCAAATGGCTCAGAGCGTCATCCCCTACTTGTCTCACAGGCAAGAGGATTGGTATTGTGGACTCAAACAAGAAACCGACAAACAAATGAAACGACAACAACAACTGAAACTCGGCATCGCGATCGCGATGTTCGCCTGTCCCGTACTCCGGGCTGAGGAGCCGGAAGCCAAAGCCGCAGAAACGGTCGAGGAAACATCACCTGAAATCGCGGGCCTTGAAAAAACGGCGGCCGACTTCATCGTGGCCTACAACAACAACGATGCCGCCGCCCTCGCCGGCCTTTTCACAGAACAAGGGGAAGTGGCCGATCTTGAAGCAAAGGATGTGACCACCGGACGCAAGCAAATCCAGGCCCGTTACGAAGAAATTTTTGCTGAAGAAAAGGTCCCCGCACTGGCGATCGAAGTGGAGTCGGTGCGACTGGTCGGCACCAATCTGGCTTTGGAGGACGGCACGCTGCACTTCACGGCAGAGGGAGAGGATGCCCCTGCGAAATCAGCAACCTACTCCGCCGTGTTGCAAAAAAATGCAGAGGGAGCATGGCAGATTGCCAGCACCCGACAACTGCAGGATGTCACCAGCCCTGCCGGACACCTGGCCGATCTGGCTTCAAGTCTCAAGGGAGATTGGACCGGTCAAAAAGATGGCACCCGCCTCGATCTCGCCTTCGGCTGGGACGATTCCGGCCAAGCGGTGACGGGCCTGCTTCTCGTCAGCAAAGCCGATGCTAAACCCATCAAAACAAACATTCGTTTCGCGTGGGATGCGGCACGCAAAACGATTTCTTGCTGGACTTTTGACGACGCCGGCGGCTTTGCCAAGGCCGACTGGACGCCAATCGAAGGCGGTTGGCAAATCCGCACCGAGGGCACCACAGCCGACGGCGAAACCATGAGCGCGAATCAAACGCTGGTTTTCGAAGGCAAGGATGCCTACAACTGGTCAGGCAAGGATCGTTTGATCGACGGCCAGAGCCAGCCCGACACGAGTGTGCGGATCGTCCGCCAGAGCCCCGAACCCGCCGCCGAATAAACACCTTCAACTTCCCGCTGAATTATGAAACTTATCATTACAACCCTGTCCGCAATCCTTGGACTTTCCTGCTTTGCCCAAACCGCGGAAGCCCGTTCTTTCGGAGGTTCAGGATCGAGCGGGCGTTCGGCCTCGGCCAGCCGCCCCTCTTCGTCCAACCGTTCCGCATCGACCAGTCGCAGTCCTTCTACCGGTTCGAAAATCGAACGTCCGACGAGTCGTCCCGCTCCAAAACCGGCTACGCAGATCTCCTCGCAACCATCCACCCGCCCCGCTTCGAAACCTGCGACTCTGCCTAGTTCCCGACCATCAGTCGAACGTCCATCGCCCCAGCCCAGCACCAGGCCTTCAACCGAACGGCCTACCACGCTTCCCAGCAATCGCCCTTCACCCGAACGGCCTACCACGCTTCCCGGCAATCGCCCTTCACCCGATCGGCCTACCACGCTTCCAGGCAATCGCCCTTCACCCGATCGGCCTACCACGCTTCCCGGCAATCGCCCTTCACCCGATCGGCCTACCACGCTTCCCAGCAATCGCCCATCACCCGAACGGCCTTCCACGCTTCCCGGCAACCGCCCTTTGCCGGAACGGCCTTCCACCTTGCCTGGCCAGGTTCCGGACCGATATCCGAACCTCAACCGACCAGGCAACGGCGGCGATGCCCCACTGGCCAATCGCCCGAATCAAAATCGTCCGGCCACTCTGCCAGGTATGGTCACCTACCCCAACCGCCCCGGCATTGACAATGGCTTCAACAACGGCAACCGCCCGAACATCGGGAATATCAATCGTCCCAACAACGACATCGTCAACATCAACAAAGGCGGCAACACCTTTAACAAAGGCGGCAACACCTATAACAATGTCCATATCGACAAGGTCAACGTCGGTGGTCACAACGTCGGCCTCAACCGCCCGGTGACTCTGCCGGCTAATACGGGACGATGGGACAACAACAAATGGGGCGGCAACAGCGGTGTCTGGGGCAACAATGTGAACATCGGCAACAATGTGAACATCAACGTCAACAACAATTTCCACCACAACGTCAACTATTCCTATCGTCCCAACTACTGGGGCAATCGACCCTGGTGGGGTGCCGGAGACTGCCACAACTGGCACCATGGCCACTGGGGTTACGGCTGGAACAGCAACTACTATCACAATCACTGGTACTACCATAACGACAATGACTTCGCCAGCGGCTTCATGTGGGGCATCGCGGTCTGGAGTCTCGGCAACATGGTTTACGACATGGGCTACCAGTCGTACAAGAATCCCTATCCCGCCCCAACGGTGCAATACAACGATTCCAAGTCGACGATCAACTACAGCCAACCGGTGTCGGTTGTTGCCGCCGCCAATCCCCCGGGCGACGAACAAACCACGAAGATCGCCGAAGCAAAGTCGACCGAAGCGATGAACCGCTCGCGCGCCGCTTTCAAGAAAGGCGATTACGTATCCGCGATGTCCGCTGTGGATGAAGCCCTCGGCCACACGCCGGGAGATGTCACCCTGCACGAATACCGCGCCCTGGTGCTTTTCGCACTGGGCAAATACGCCGATGCCGCCGGAGTGCTCAACCCTGTGCTCGCCTCCGGCCCGGGTTGGGGCTGGGAAACGATGGTGGACTTCTACAACTCATCCACCACCTACAGCGACCAACTGCGCAAGCTCGAAGCCTATGTGAAGGCGAAACCGGACGGAGCCGAGGGTCATTTCCTGCTCGGCTACCACTACCTGGTCTCCGATTACATGGAGCAAGCCTATGAGCAATTCGACAAGACCGCGAAATTGCAGCCGGCTGATTCCATCGCCCGCCAGCTCCGCGATCTGACCAAGAGTTCCCTGCCCGACAACGGCGACACCGACACAGCTCCGCCTGTCAAACCACCGACGGTTGCCAGCGAGAAACTTGTCGGAACATGGGTAAGTGATCGTGGCAAGGATGGCAAGGTCACCTTCACCATGGTAGCCGACGGCAACTACACCTGGTCTTACATGAACGAAGGCAAGTCGACCGAGCTCAAAGGCACCTATGGTCTCAATGACAAGGGCCTGCTGGTCCTCAGTTCGGACGATTCGCAAATGATCTCGGAAGTAACGATGCCCAGCGATAAGCAGATGCAGTTCGTCCTCATTGGCGCTCCCGACGGCGACCCTGGTCTGGCATTCGTGAAAAACTGAGCTTCACGTCAGGCCGGCTGCAACGGCACAATCAGGCATGCCCATCGTGCACCGGCGGATGGGCATGCTTCATTTAGAAAATTCAATTCTTCCATCACTGTTCTACTCAAATGAAAATAAGCAAACGACCACTCCCTCTTCTCCTGGCAACAATCTGCACCCTCACCGTGGTGGCATGCTCCGACTATTCCTCCGTCACGCTGTGCCGCCCGAAATACAAACCTGTGACTGTTGTCGGCCAATCCATCGCCCGGGCTTTTGAGCACGACCAAAGCCAGCCGATGGTGGCACTGGGAGAATACCTCGACGCAGTGAAAACGTCGTCGCGCATCCTGCAGAAAAATCCGGGCGATAACCATGCGCGCAATGATTACAATTTCGCCGTCGGCCGCATCGTCACCACCATCAGTGACTACAAGCTGGATCCCTGGCATCAACCGTTGCGCGTTCCCGCACCCGCTGGAGGTGAATATGTTCTTACGCACAAGCTCGATCCGCGCCCACAGCGGAATCCCGCACTATATGATTTCACCTCGGCCGATCAATTCGATGTCAAAGGCAAGTATGTGGATCAACGGGAAACAAAAACCGGAATCGGTGCGCCAGTGGTGGCGGTCGGACGAAACATCAACCAAGCCGCCCGCAATGATTTTGGCATGGATAAAATTTACTACGGCATGACTGCCATAGCGCGTATTGATAGTGCGAACAAGTGTTACTTGTCCTTCGAAGATCCATTGAGCACGGAAACAGTGAGTCTCGACGGTCGCAGCTATCCATTGGCAGCGGACTACACGGTGCCCTTGGCCGTCATGCTGGCGCGCGAAGACCCGAAAAAGAGAGAGCTTGCGCGTCTGTTGGATCCTCAAAAATATGCGGATACCGCGCGCATTATGCGCCTGCAGCCCTATGACCCCTCAAAACAAGTGGTGCTATGCATCCACGGACTCAAGGACACCCCCGCCACGTGGACGCCGCTGCTCAACGCCATGCGGGCCGATCCGCAAATCCGCAAGCGCTATCAGTTCTGGTTCTACAGCTACCCCAGCGGCTACCCCTATCCCTATTCTGCGGCGATCCTGAGGGACCAGCTGGATGGCATTGAAAAACGCTATCCGCTCAATCAAAAAATGGTGGTCATCGGCCACAGCATGGGGGGAATGATCACCCGCCTGATGTTGACCGACAGCGGTGACACGCTGTGGAAGTCAACCATTGGCAAATCTCCGGAAAGCCTGAAATGTTCAGCGGAAACGCGGAAGCTGGTGACCGATTCGCTGATTTTCAAACATCGCCCGGAGGTGGGTCGCGCGATCTTCATCGCCTCACCTCACCGGGGCAGTGATCTGGCTTCCAATTGGATGGGGCGAATGGCCTCCAAGCTGGTGAAAAGCCCGTTCACAATCTTGAAAGCCGGCGCGGAAGTTCTCGGCTCGATCACCACCACACAAGGCGAAACGATTCCCGCCAAGATGCCGAACAGCGTGGACACCCTGTCCCCGAACAACCGTTTTGTGGTGGCTGTCAACACCCTTCCCCTGACCAAGGGCGTGCCCTATCACACGATCATGGGCGACCGCGGCAAGGGCGGCAACAAGGACCACACCAAACCGATCAGCAGCGATGGAATCGTGCCTTACTGGAGCAGCCATCTCGACGGGGCAAAAAGCGAGTTGATTGTTCCCTCCGGCCACGGGGCGCATCAAGATCCCCAGGCCATCCAAGAAGTGCGGAGGATTCTGCTACAGTCGCGATAATCCTCCATACCGGCAAAAATCACCAGCACCCATGAGTCAACGGCGTTTTCCCAAGCTCATTCGCAGGACGTTGCGCGCTCTCGTCTGGGTGCTGCTCTGGCTCGTCGCTACCGGCTGCGCGCTTTGGGCTGTCGGCGCGTTCTACTACGATTTCCCCTGGGTTGGCGCGCGCAGCACCGCAGCAATCCTGCTCGCACTGGCTTTTGTCGCTGCGCTGGTTTTCATGCCCGGAAAATGGTTCAAGCTTGGCACAGTCGCGGCCGCTTTTCTGGCGATTGTCGTCTGGTGGTCGACCTTGCATCCCCGCAACGACCGCAACTGGAAACCCGAGGTGGCACAGACGGGATGGGCGGAAGTGCACGACGACGAGGTCGTTTTCCACAACCTGCGCAAGTTCGACTATCGCTCGGAAACCGACTTCACCCCGCGCTGGGAAACCCGCACGGTACGGCTCTCGCAACTCACCGGCCTCGACCTCGCGATCAACTACTGGGGTTCGCCATGGATGGCTCATCCGATTGCCAGTTTTCAATTCGCCGATTCTCCGCCGGTCTGCTTTTCGATCGAAACGCGCATGGAAGTCGGCGAGAGTTATTCACCCATCGGCGGATTCTATCGACGCTACGAACTGACCTACATCGCAGCTGATGAATCGGATGTCATGCGGGTGCGCACGAACTTTCGCAAGGGTGAGGATATTTACCTCTATCGCACCACCGCCTCCAAGGAACAGGCTCGTTCGATGTTTCTCGATTACGTAAAGGCGCTGAATGCCATTCACGAAAACCCCCGTTGGTACAATGCGATCACCACCAACTGCACGACCAGCATCCGCAACCAACGCACGCCGGCCCAGCGAAGCCGCTGGGACTGGCGCATGCTGCTCAATGGCCAGGCCGACGAGATGCTCTACGAACGCGGCGCGCTGGTCACCCGTGGACTTCCCTTCGCCGAGTTGAAGCAACAATCGCTGATCAACACGATCGCCCGGGAGTCGAACAACGCCGACGATTTCACTTCACGCATTCGTCGGTCGATGACAATTCCTGCTCCATAAGTCACGTTGCGTTTTTCTTTTTCTCAAATGCCGCCACCACCACGTCGGCGAACTCCGACACCGATATCTCCCTGCCGGCTTCGTGACTGAGGCAGGTCATGGTCACGCCATCGATGCCGCACGGGGTGATGGCGAGAAATGGCGGCAGGCATTCCGGCGTGATATTGATCGCGAATCCGTGCATGCTGATCCACTTTTTCACTCCGACCCCGATGGATGCGAGTTTGTGATCGTGTACCCAAACTCCCGTGAGTGATTCCCTGCGCCCGGCCTCGACGCCGAATTCCCGACAGGCATTGATCAGCAGGTCTTCGATCCACCGCAGGTGCGCATGCAGGTCCTGACCGCGAACGCGCAAATCGAGAATCGGATAGCCAACCAACTGCCCCGGGCCGTGGTAGGTCGCCTGTCCCCCGCGATTGGTTTCCACCACCGGATGCGGCAACCGCGAGGCGTCGCCAAGGGATGATTGATCGCGCAATCGGCCGATGGTGTAAACCGGCTGATGTTCTAACAAAATCAGCTTTTCAGCATCACCATTTTCCAACAAACCGGTCACAGCTTGCTGCTGCATGAGCAGGCCGTCGGCGTAGGAGATGAATCCATGTTGCAGCATGAAAAAATTTATTTTAGAGCAAACGTCGGTCGAGCAATTTGGCGCGCAGCGGATCGCCGGCCTGCAGGTGTGCCATTGCGATCGCCAGCGCGTCGGCGGCATCTGCGGCCGGGGTTTCGGAAAGCTGCAACAGAGCCCGGACCATGAATGCGACCTGCGATTTGTCGGCAGTCCCTTTCCCGACCACCGCCATTTTCACCTTGCGCGGTGCGTATTCATAAATCTTCAGTCCGTGGTCGGCGGCCGCGATCAGCGCGGCGGCCCGTGCCGCGCCCATGCTGATTGCGGTTTTGTGCGACTGCACATAGATGATGCCCTCGACCGCGACTTCATCGGGTTGCCACTTTTTGATCAGGTTGTAGAGATGACTGCGCACCGCAGCCAAGGCCACCGATTGCGCCTGGGTTGCCGGAATACTGATCACCCCGTAATCGAGGACCTTCGGGCTCCGGGCATCGCCCTCCAGCACCGCGTAGCCGGTATTGCGCACTGCAGGATCCACGGCGAGCACACGCATGAATGATTTGCGGGAGATTTACCGCCGCTTGCGCGGTCCGGACGACTTGCGGCGGATCTGCCGGATCGGATCTTCATCGAGCATCGCGGTGTAGGTATAGGGAAAATCGTCGAGCTTCTTCCGTGCAATACTATGACCTACATAGACCTCGACCGACTTCGCATAGTCGAGCTCATCCGCCGTGAGAATCGTGAAGGCATCGCCCTCCGCTTCCGCGCGACCCGTGCGACCGATGCGGTGCACGTAGTCTTCGGCATTTTCCGGAACGCGGTAGTTGATCACGTGCGAAACACCTGAGATATCGATGCCCCGTGCGGCGACATCGGTTGCGACCAATACGTCATACTTGCCATCACGGAACCCCTGCAGGGCCAACATCCGGTCTTTTTGCGAAACATCGCTGTGCATCGCCACCACGTTCGGGTGGCCGTTCTCGATCAGCATGTCGGTAACTTGGTCGGCCTCCTTGCGGGTGCGGGTGAAGATCATCACGCTGTGCCATTCCGTGGCATTGAGAAGTCCGACCAACAATTCATCACGTTGGTCCATCGCCACCGGATAAAACGCATGGGTCACCGTGCTGGCGACGGCGCGACGGGCGATTTCCACGCTCAATGGATCCTTGAGGCACCACTGGGCAAAGGTCTGGATTGCCGCGGGCATGGTCGCCGAAAAGAACAAAGTCTGGCGCTCATCCCAGGGGCAGAGGTTGACAATCTTGCGCACCTGGGGAAGAAATCCCATGTCGAGCATCCGATCCACCTCATCAAGCACGAGCATTTTCAGCGCGCCGAAGCGCATGGTGCCGCGATAAAAGTGATCGACCAACCGGCCCGGTGTCGCGACAACAACATCGGCACCTTCCTCCAAAGCCTTTGCCTGTTCGCCGTAGCCCACTCCGCCGTAAAGCAGCGCGGTTTTCAGTCCCGTGTGTTTGCCGTATTTGATGAACTGTTCGGCCACTTGGTGAGCGAGTTCGCGCGTCGGCTCGAGCACGAGGATCTGCGGTTTGCCGAGACGTTCGACTTTCGAAAGTGAAGGCAATGCGAAAGCCGCTGTTTTTCCCGTGCCGGTTTGCGAGGCTCCGATGACATCCCGCCCCTGCAGGATCAGCGGAATCGCCTGGGCCTGAATCGCGGTCGGAGTCTCGTAGCCCGATTCCGCCACGGCTTCCAAAACCGCAGCGCTCAAGCCCAATTGGTCAAATGTCATGCGTTTCCCTAGGATGGAAACCCCGAATGGTCAAGGTTTTTAGCGAGGGTCGACAAAAAGAAGCAGGTGCTTGAAAGTGAGCGAGCAATCCCACGACACGTTGAAAAACGAAAAAAAATCACCTAACAAATTGACAAGCTCGTCGCAATCATCTTATTTTCGTCTCTCCTTGCGGCACGCTGGCGACATTCCCTTGATCAGGAACCAGTCAAAGTGGCGCAAACAGTTTCAATTCCCGAGATTGCCGGCAACGGCGGAGTAGCCAACTGGGAAGGCATTGGTCTGCAAAACCGACATGAATGGGTTCGACTCCCATCTCCGCCTCCAGCAAATCCTGTTGCCTGGAATCAGCTGTTGCGATAGCGTGCGCCATGCGAAAAATTCGTTTGGGCGTGCTCGGTTCCGGATCGGGCTCCAATTTTCAAGCTTTGCTCGATGCCAGCCAATCCGGCACGCTGGATGCACAAATCGTTCTTGTTCTGAGTGATGTCGTCGGTGCGGGAATCCTGGAACGGGCTCGCAATGCCAACATTCCCACGGGCCTGATCGACTGTCGTGGTTGCACCAGCAAGTTTCCCCTCGAAGCCCAACAGGAAACTGCCGGGACATTGAAAAAAGCCGCCGTGGACCTGGTCTGTCTGGCCGGTTTCATGCGAATGATCAAATCACCCTTGCTGGAGGCCTTTCCCGGCAGAATCATCAACATCCACCCTTCCCTGCTGCCCGCTTTTCCCGGTCTGGAAGCATGGAAACAAGCGCTCGACGCCGGGGTCGCCGAAACCGGCTGCACGGTGCATTATGTCGACGCCGGCATGGACAGCGGCGAAATCATTCTGCAAGCCGCGGTCCCGGTGTTGACCGACGACACGGCGACGACCCTTCACGCACGAATCCAGCTGCAGGAGCATCGAATTTATCCGCTGGCGGTCAACATAATCGCGGCGACAATCCCCTGAAATGAACCGCCCCGGCACAACACCGCGGCGCTGGACGCTGCAAAATCTGATCGACTTCGAGATCGCTGTCGCGGACAAGGACATGGCATCCCCGCGCGGTGAACTGATCCAGGAAATCCGCAAGATCAAAGGCGATTCGCTAACCCGCAAACGCCGGGGGCTGCTGCTTTGGACCACCGCCGAGGGCCGTCCTGCCATGGGCCAGCGGCTGACCGCCGCATTGTCACTGCTGACCGCGATGCTCTGCCTCGCTGCGTTCTTTACCGCGGCTGGCAGTGCTTGGGGAACCTACAACGCCGCGCACAACGGCATCCACGTGGTGCTGTTTCTGGCTCTAACACTTTTCCTGCCGTGGCTGATTTTCCTCTGCGGATTGCTGCTGATGATGTTTCGTCGAAAACTCACACCGCTCGGGATCGCGGGTGGCTTGATGATCAAATTCATCAAATCGCGGCTGTCAATTCCCGCAATGACCAGCGGACCTCTGCTCGAGAACAGCGGCATTCTCGCCTGGCGGATTTCGCGATCCCTGCAAATGATCGCCGTGGCCTATCATCTCGGCGCGATTGCAGCGTTGACTTTCCTGGTATTCTTCCGCCACATCCACTTTTATTGGGAATCGACCACGCATTTCGCCATGACCAGGATGCTCGAAAGTTGGGTGGCCGTGCTTTCCTCGCCCTGGGCGCGCTGGATTCCCCCGGCAGTGCCCGAAGTCAGCGCGACCCGTTGGATTCCCGGCCAGGTGCCGGATCATTCCGCCACCGACACCAATTGGTGGCCGTTTTTGATCCTCTGTCTGCTGGTATGGGGCATCGTGCCGCGTCTTGTGCTCGCGATTTTGTCGGGCCACCGAGAACGACGGTTGTTAGACAAGCTTCCTTTTCAGGCTCCACATCACCGCAAACTCTGGCGCACGCTCGACGGGGTCAAACGCGATGACCCCGTCGATGGTCCGCTCGACGGCGCGCTGGTGATCGATATCGGTGGCATCCACCCGGACCGGGAAGCCCTGCGCCCTTTCATGTTGCAACATCTGCGCATGAATCCCAAGTCGTGGGAAAGCACCGGAGTGCTCGATGAACAGCGAACTCAGGCCGCGCAGGCCGCGATCCGTCAAGCACCGGCGGGAATTGTTTTGCTCGCCGAATCATGGGCGCTCTCGCCACCGGAGATGCGTGCGATGATCGGAAAAATCCGCGCGCTGCATCCATTGAAGCGCATCGCCATCCTGTGCCTGTTTCATGTTGAGAAATCCGACGAACTGAACCAGTGGCACGATTTCGTCGACAGCTTGAACGATCCACATATGGACATCGCCTTCTGCCAAATCCCGATATGAAAAAGTGGATCAATGAAAACATTCCCTGTTTTGCCGTGGTAGGTCGTGTCAACATGGGCAAGTCCGCCGTGCTGGCCACGCTGCTGGAGATCGATGACGACGAAACGATCCGGGTCAGTCCGACACCGGGGGAAACCACCACCGTACAAATCCTGCCACTGATTCTCGATGGCATCGAACGGGTGCGCTTTCTCGATACTCCGGGATTCACTCGTCCGATCGATGCGATGAAGATCATCCAGTCGTTCGCAGGCAACCGCACGCCCGATCTGCACGATATCGAACGTTTCATCTCGACCTGTGCCGCGGAATTTCCCGACGAATGCAGACTGCTGCAACCACTTCTTCAAGGCGCGGGCATCCTTTACATCGTCGATCCCTCAAAACCGCTGCGCGATGCCTTTCTCGCGGAAATGGAAATCCTCCGCTGGACCGGTCGTCCGCGACTGGCCTTGCTGAATCATAAGGATGAAAGCTGTCCCGATGAAACAGGCTGGCGCAACCGGCTGGGTGCGACATTCAATCTGGTGCGCACGTTCAACGCGCATCAGGCCCGATTTGATGAACGCTTGCGCCTGCTCCGCTCGTTGTTGGACATCGAGGAAAAATTCCGCGCGGTCCTGGAAACAAGCATCGGACTGATCGAACACGAATGGGAAATCCGTCAGCAGGACAGCGCGGAGATCATCGTCGATTTCCTCGAATCATCCCTGCAACTGCGTGCGACCAAAACCATCGCGGCCCGCGAATTGCAATTGCCCGTGCGCAAGCAGAAGCTTTCGGAAATGCTCGAGAAAGATTACTATCGGCGGTTGGCCCATCTTGAAAAAACCGCCACAGAAAAACTGCTGCGGCTCTATCGACACCATCTGCTCAAGGCGGATTTGCGCGAGCACGCCTACCAAGGGCTCGACTTGGAAAGCCAGGAAACCTGGCAGAAATGGGGGCTTTCGCGCATGCAGCTCACGGCGGCGGGAGCACTCACCGGATTGCTCGCGGGCGGCGGCATCGACCTCGGCACCGGCGGTCACACCCTCGGCATCGCCGCGACCATCGGAGCCATCACAGGTGCTGGAGCCGCGTATTTCAAAGGGGGCAAGCTGCCCAACCTCAAAGTCAGCCTGAGTGGAGTGAAACTGGAGAACTCGGAAAACAAATCGCTCAGTCTCGGCCCGCCCGGCGATCCGAATTTTCCCTGGATCCTGCTGGATTCGATCCTGCTGATCCACGCCCACATTCTCCGCCGCACCCACGGGCGCAGGGATCAGGAAACCTTGAACGTGGAGGGAGCCCAACACGCATTCAGCCGCGACTTCGAAAAAGAGCATCGCACAGTGTTGCAAAAGTGGTTTCTCTCCTGCCTGAAAAACTCCCCGGACCGCGGTCTGGAACCGGAGGTTTTTGAAATCATCTTTCACACCTTGCAGCAATTCGACGAATCGTAATGTGTCGTTCAGGCATGGCAGCGGATGCTGCGTCAGTCTTGTGCTTGTGAAACGATTCAGCATCTCCCTTGCCCGAACGATGGGTACATCGATGTGCAATTGATGGATGTCGATTTGAGAACTGTGATCCATCAAAAAATCGTGATTCAAAAATCGCAAATCGTAATCCACCCAAATACCATCCCGGCAACCAACTCCGGAATCCTTCCCATCCTGATCCGGACGGCTTCAACCAAAGCTTTTTATCATCCAATTTCCCGCAGAAATCGTCCATCCAAAAGCAAAAACTTTTCCGTCGTCTTGTGCGCCAGAGCCTTGGCGAAGTTGCAATCTACGGCGCAGGAGGCGCGCTGCTCTTCTATAAGGAGTCGCAGCATTCTGCTGCGTTGTCTTCCCTTCGCAGCAGAATGCTGCGACTCCTTGGATTCCTTACTTCACTGCGGCTGCCAACTCACCCTCCCACAACGTAAACGTCCCGGCCCGTAACTTCCTCGGATTTCTCCTCACATACCGCACCGCATTCTGGAAATGCTCTTCATCTCGGATCAAGGTATCTCGGTAGTTTCGCTGCCAAATGCTACCCCGCCCCAACTTGCGGGCGGAGTGGCTTTTCCATATCCCCACAAGCTCTTCTATCGGTTGCAGCGGGGTGAAAATGAGGTGCACGTGATTCGGCATCATCACCCATGAGTGGTGGATCACCCGGCTTCCTTGGAATTTCATCAGCACCTCCTCCATCACCGTGCGCACCGCCGCATCCGCCAACAGGCAAGAGCCATGACCTTGATCCAGCCAGTATTCCAGCCGGGCTGTGAATCTCCGGTGATATTCTTGCTCCTGCATCGTGCTCCACGGCGGTGGATTTGCCCTTTGCCAGATTTCGCGCCGCTCGCGCCAGACGCGAAGTTTTTCAGCCGGCATCGCATCGCCCAGCCGAAAAGTCACAAACTGCATTGCCGTGCCTTGTTGCCAGTGCGGCAGAAGATTCCGGTGCTTATCGATTTCCGTATCCCGGCGCAAAAACATGTACGAGTCGATATGATTTTCCCGCCCCTGACGTCAAGCCATCAATCGTTTAAGGAGCCCTTTAAGGAGTCGCAGCATTCTGCTGCGGTTCTATTCGGAAAGAGAAGAACGCAGCAGAATGCTGCGACTCCTTATGAGAAGATTAGGCACCCGCAACGTATGGAGTCGCAGCATTCTGCTGCGTTGGTTCTGGATCCTTTTTTAATTTGGCTGCCGCGATGAGATGGAACGAATTTACGATTGTCGATTGTTTGGTAGGCGGTCAAGGTGAGCTTATACTGTGTGTTCGAACCTCGCAGTTTTTTTCACGAAGGTATAAAGTATAGGACATTTTTTGAAATCATTCTGCAATTCTTGCATCGTAGTGAATCAAACTAAGAAGATCGCTTTCGATTCAATAAGCACAATCGTAGCGGCTTTGATTCTTTTCAGAAAAATTGTCTTGCGTTCGCGCCGCCCCTTGATAGGTTGACGACTACATTGTCAATACTGAAACAAAGTTCCCTCTTCCATCACCGCAGATCAGAATTTAAATGAAAACTCTTCCCTTGCTGACTTCCCGGAACAAAGGATTTACCCTGATTCTGACGATCACCCTGATGGTGTTGATCACGCTGGTGACGGTTGGATTGTTAACCCTCTCCAGCGTCTCGCTGCGATCTTCGGTGCAGGCGGATGCGGCATCGACGGCGCGGGCCAATGCCAAAATGTCCTTGATGCTGGCGATCGGCGAATTGCAGCGGCAAACCGGTGCGGACACGCGAGTCACTGCCCGCGCCGATGTCCTCGACGCCTACAATCCACCGGTCTTGGGTGTGTGGAAAAGTTGGCAAGGCGGCGACCATGAAACCAGTGGCCCGAATGCGGCACGTCCGAAACCTCCGATCAGCAATTATCGAACGACAAAAAATTCCCGCTTTCTGGCTTGGCTGACCTCCGCGAATTTTCGAAATGCAGCGACTCTCCCCGACACCGCACCGGGCACCGACAAAGTAACTCTGGTGGGCAAGGGTTCGGTCACCAGCAAAACCGAACCCGAGAAACTGCAGATTCATTTGACCCCGACACCGGTCGTGTCGACCAACCGTCAGGGAAATCTGGCGTGGTGGATCGGTGGCGAAAACCAAAAGGCGCGTTTGCCGAAACCGTACAAACCCGACAACGCCGCTTCGGTGGCTCGCTGGTCGGTGCATGCAAAATCGCACGCAATCGCCGACACCGAACCCTTTCGTATGGACGGCCTGTTGACCGATGCCGCGCCAGCCGACAAAGCGATCTCGCTGCGTCAGGCTGACCTTGTCGCGGTCAAGGGCGCGGGAGAAGCCGCGGTGGCGACCGACTATTTCCACGACCTCTCGGCCGTTTCGGTCGGTCTGTTGACCAACACGGCCAACGGCGGTTGGCGCAAGGATTTTTCCCTGCTATCCGAAAGCTGGAGCAAGCAGCCGTCATCGGGATTGCCATTGTTCCGCGTTACCCCATCGTCGGACATTTCATACCGTCGCCCCGCGCCGGGCAATGCGGTGCCTGCGACCTCGATGTTCTATCCCTGGGCGGCCTATCGAGGCGGCGACACCATTCCGATCTACCAGCACGGTCCGGTGACCAGTTGGGAAAATCTGATGGACTACGCGACATTTTACAAACGGGTATCCGCCAGCAGTTCCGGAAACTTCTCCACCTCGCACTATGCGATTTCCATCGGTGGCGACAGCTACAGCTTCCTGCACAAGGTGCGCATTCTACCGGTCATTGCACGCATGCAATGGATCTTTTCGCACAGCGCCGGTCCCGCGACTCCTCCCGACCCGTCTGGCACCAAGCTGGCCCCGCGCCTGCTGGTGACTCCGGTGATCACCATGTGGAACCCTTACAACGTAGAGGTAACCACACCATCGATTTCCTTCGGCATTCCCAAACCACTACCCACCGCCCTGCGATACACAATCAACGGCTTGGCCAACTCCAATTACAACAGCGTGATGGGGGGTGGCTACAACTACTCCCCGGCGATGGGCTCCGGCAACATCAATTTTTCCATCAACGAGCCACTGGTTCTCAAACCCGGCGAGTCCCGGGTTTTCAGCCCCGAATCCAACATCCCCGTGTCTTCCAATTCATCACTCAACCTGAAAGTCGGCTATCGCAGCGGCGGCGGTCACTTTTTCCCGATCTTGAACAACAGCGGTGTCGCAATCCAGTCATTGCCCGCGTCCTCGACGATCAAGGCGGATGCCAAGTTTGATAGTTACTATGTTGACAGAGGTCAGGACGGAGTAGGCATCTATCTGGACGCCGTGTTTGGTGGCAGTTGGGATCTGGCATATCGCATGGTTTATACGCCCGCTGTCGCCAATGTCGTTTACAAACCGCTGACACAGCTGGCATCCGCCACGCTCAATCAGTGCAAAACCAACCCGATTCCCTTCCTCTCGACCATGTTCGGCACCCGCACGGCCAGCCGCACCCATCTCGCCGCCAAGGGCTTAGTGCAATCCAGTCCCTTTGTCTATTACACCAACATGGGCTTCAAGGACTTGGCGGACATCGGTCGCCACTACGGTGGTACCGGCCACCCCGTCAATTCCCCCTTCGACTATAGCTTCGTCAAACACGCCCCGGGTGGCGACAGCCTGCTGCCGAATGCCAACGATACCACCGGTCGCGGTTACATCGTCACCGGCTTCACCGCCGCCGAAGGACTCTCCCGCTGCGTGGTTTGCGAACTGCCCTGCCGACCGATCAACTCCATCGGCGAACTTGTCAACTGGGACCTCCGCTATGAAAATTCGGTTCCTCCGTTCGCCTTCAATTTGATCGGCAACTCGGATGCCACTCCCGTCATTCCTGCGAATGCGGTGGTGAACAGTGTCGATGCAAACTTCGCCGAAAACCTCCAGCACGATGATTCCTACTGCGCGAACCACCTGTTGTTCGACGACTGGTTCGCCTCCTCGATCGCGCCCGACCCCACCAATTTCGGTTCCAGTGGCAAAAGCCAGCAAGTGGTCTTCAATGAATTTGTCACCGGCAAAACCCCGCTGCAGAACCGCGCCTATCGTCCGCTGCCCGTCGATCAGGCCACGGCGCTTTCCAGCACCAGCAAGGCCACCAAATTGTTCACCGACCATGTGTCGAAGGACGATTCATGGAAATCGATCGCCTCGCGACTGCAGGTGGAAGGCATGTTCAACGTCAACTCCACCTCGGTCACCGCCTGGCGCGCTTTGCTCGGCCACGCCCGCAACCAGCGCGTGCCTTATGTTCGCGAAACCGCCACCACCTGGGACACCGGGCTATCGAATGAAACGAACTACGCATTCACCCGTTTCAGCATCGCCGGGGATGCGAAGGCCGGCACGCCGAGCACCTCGGGAGTGTTCCCCGAAGCCAACGAGTTCGCCGGATACCGCACCGTCGATGACAAATTCCTCGATGCCCTGGCCGAAAAAGTTGTCGATCAAATCCGCAAACGCGGTCCATTCCTTTCCCTCGCCGAGTTCGTCAACCGCCAGTTGTCCTCGGGCGACCTCGCCCTCGCCGGCACCATCCAGGCCGCCCTCAACGAAGTCGCCAAGTCGCCCGCGACCAACATCTTCGCCAAAATGGAGGCGCTCTCCACCACTGCCGTGGCCGTGCCCGAACGCGCGGCGGATGCCGAATACAAATTCCCCGCCGCCGCCGTGGGCAAGAGCGCCTACGGCATGCCCGGCTGGACCCGCCAGGCCGACATCCTGCGGCCGCTGTTTCCCATTCTCTCGGCCCGCGATGACACCTTCACCGTCCGCGGTTACGGCGACGCGCGCGACGCCGCCGGCAAGATCATCGCCAGGGCCGTCTGCGAAGGCATGGTGCGCCGCAGTCGCGATTTCGTGAACCCGATCGATCCGGCGGACAGCTTCAAGGAACCGGTGAGAGCCGACAACAAGTACTTCGGTCGCCGCTATCAAATCATCTCGTTCCGCTGGCTGGCGCCCGATGAGGTGTGACAAGCCACCGATTGCTTTTGCCTATTGGCGCAATTTTTGTTCTAGTCCCTGTTCCTCCCAACATAACCACCATCTTCATGATCCATTTCCTAAAAATTCTTCCCTTGCTGTTGTTGCTCCCGAACCCGTCGCTCGCGCAAAAGCCAAGCGAACACACCTGCCGGATTTTGTTTCTCAACGGTCCGGACAACGCGCCGGAAAAACTTCATCTGTTTGATGGTGTCAAATCGCGCGAAGTGGAATTGCCACGCATGAACTTTTCCATGGTTTATGAACTTCCCCCGGGTGCGTTGAATCTCCGCCTGCTGTCCTCTCCCGCTCTTGATCCGACAAAGATCCCCGCCGGAGCCCCGTCGGCCGCTGTTGCCGAAACGATGACGGATTTCTATCTGCTACTCACCAGCGACCCCACCAACACGGTCGCCCCGGTGCGAATGCAGGTCATCAACGCCGGTGCCGACAAATTGAAAGCAGGCCAGACCCTGTGGTTCAACCTCACCCAGAATACCGTGGGCGACACGCTCGGTACCCAGAAACTGACAATCCAGGCTGGGGCGCGCGAAACTCTCGATGCGCCGACCTCGGGCAATCAGAATTATCAGGTCAAACTCGCCTTCCGCATACCCGGCGACGAACAAATCTACCCACTTTGCGAAACGCAATGGCTGCACGACCCGCGCAGCCGCAGTGTGGCATTCATCATCAATGAAAACGGCGCCCGCAGCCCGCGCGTGCTCGTCTTTCCCGACTTCCGTGAACCGAAGCCGGAAAAACCCTGAGCAAGCCGAAGCTTCTCAATCCACATCATCCAGCGCGGAGCGCAGCGCGACCAGAGCATATCGCAATTCCTCCGGCGTGCTGCACAACGGCGGCATGAATACGATCGTATCCTTGATCGGTCGCGTCAGCAGCCCGTATTTTCGCGCCGCCAGGCAGATTTTTGCCCCCCTCATCTGTGCGACATCGAAACAACGCCCGTCGGACTGTCGAACTTCGATTCCCGCGATCATCCCGCACTGACGGATCTGAAATACGTGTGGAGAGGTGCCAACCAGCTCCGTCAGCAATTTCTGCAAAACCCCCGCCTTTTCCTGAATCATCTCCATGGTGGTTTCCAACTCGAACAGCGCCAGATTCGCCAGCGCCGCGGCACAGCCCAGCGGGTTGGCGGTATAACTATGACCATAGTAGAAAACATTGTCGCGGCCCAGAAACGCCCGATAGATCGCATCTGTGGTCAGGGTGGCGGCGAGCGGCAGATAACCACCCGTTAGACCTTTGGCCAGGCAGAGAAAGTCGGGAATCACCTGCTCCTGCTGGCAGGCGAACATCGTGCCGGTCCGACCGAAACCGGTCATCACTTCATCGAGAATCAAATGAACCCCCTGTTGATCGCACCAGTCGCGCAGCGAGCGCAGCATTCCCGCCGGCCAGTTGCGCATTTCATTCACTCCCTGGATCAGCGGCTCGATGATCACGGCGGCGATTTCACCCGCTTGCAAGGCCGCAAGTTCCTCGAGCGAACCGACAAAATCCACCGCCAGTCCGAACTTGCGAAAGCGTTCGAAAAACAAGTCCATTCCGCCGAGCGATGCCGCGCCCATGGTGTCGCCGTGATAACCATTCGCAAAGGCCACAATCCGGTTCCGTTGCGGCGAACCGGTCTGCATGCGGTATTGCAGGGCCATTTTCAAGGCGCACTCCACCGCGGTGGAGCCGTCGTCGGAAAAAAACACCCGCTCCAGCGTGCGATTGGGAAAATACCCGCACAACTTCGCCGCCAGCTCGGAGGCGCGGGCATTGCCGAAGCCCAGATACGAGCTGTGCGCGATTTCTCCCAACTGCCGATTCAGCGCCTCATTGATCCGGGGATGCGCGTGACCGTGGATGTTGGTCCAGATCGACGAATTGCCATCGAAGTACTTCCGCCCTTCGGAGTCCCACAACCACACACCCTCGCCGCGGGTGATGATCAGGCGCTCACAGGAAGGATCGCACCAATCGGCCTGATTGGTGAAGGGATGCCAGCAATGCTGTTGATCCCATGCCAGCCACTGCGCTGATTGCTCATTCATCCTTCGGTTTGATAATGATGCCGAATTCCTTTTCGCACAACTTGTCGATTGCCTCAATGATCGCCCAGGCCCCCCGCTTGCGCTGGTATCGTTTCCAGAGAATGTCACGCAGCGTCAGCCACAGATCCGCATCCGGATAAGGAATCTGCTCCCACTCCGGATCGGTTTTCAGAGTCGTTTGGAACCTCCAGCCGCCGGCGTGATGCGTCGCCCGGAAATACCTGGTTCCCTCCTCGCCCTTCTCATTCCATTCGTGTGCCTCCATGCGCGGATCATGCCACGCCCCACCCATGGACATGCAATCTATTTTTTGAAAACGAGCCGGAATCGATGCCGAAAAACCATTTGCATTTCGCCGATCCCGCACGAGAGTCGTGGTTCATGAATTTCAAAACTATTGTAAGCACCGCACTGCTGGCACCGGGCCTGTTGTTCGGAATTGAAAAGCCCGCCTATGAAACCATCGAAAAAGAAGGGAAGTTCGAGATCCGCAAGTACGAGGCCATTCCGGTGGTCTCGGCTCCGATGGACAACATGGGGCAGCGCGACCAGAGTTTTCGCAAACTTTTTCAATACATCAGCGGCGCGAATGAGAAAAAGCAGAAAATCGCGATGACATCGCCGGTCTTCATGGAAGGGAAAGCCGATGACAAGGGCGAGAATCCGAATGGCCGCATGAGCTTTGTGGTGCCCGCCGCGATCGCCAAAACAGGAACCCCGCAACCGGATGGCGAGGGCTTGAAAACCAATGAAATCAAGGGCGGCAAGGTCGCCATACTGCGGTTTTCCGGATGGGACAACGAGGCCAATCGGAAAAAGGCCGTTACCGATCTCAGCACTTTCACCACAGCAAAAAAACTCAAAACCCGTGGCGATGCGTTTTTCGCCATCTATGATCCGCCGTGGACACCGGAATTCATGCGTCGCAACGAAGTCTGGATCAAGCTCGACGAATTGAACAAATAAACGGAGCTGATGAAACCAGCTGCCTTCCTGCTGTCGTGTGCGCTTCTCGGGACGGTCGAAGCAAAGGAACTGCGCATCGCCACGTTGAATGCATCCCTCTTCCGCCCCGGCGCGGGAGAGTTGATCGCTGACACGGCGAAGAAGGATCAGGAACAACTGTTGGCAGTGACCGCGATCATTCGGAAGATCGATGCGGATGTGCTGCTGCTGAATGAGTTTGACTATGATGAAAAGAAACAAGCTCTGGGAAATTTCCAGACGAATTACCTTCATGATCTGTATCCCTATCATTTCTCTGCTCCTGTGAACACCGGAGTTCCCAGCGGCATGGATCTCAACCACGATGGGGACACCACCGACCCTCAGGATGCCTTTGGTTATGGGACCCACCCCGGTCAATATGGCATGGTGCTCTTTTCCAAGTTTCCGCTGCAAACGGATTCAATCCGCACATTTCAAAAACTGCTGTGGCGCGATCTGCCGGGCAATATGATTCCAAAATCGTATTACACCGCCGGGCAGGTTGAGAAGCTGCGGCTGTCATCCAAAAGCCATTGGGATGTTCCCATCACGGTGGAAAACCAGACCGTGCATGTCCTCTGCAGCCACCCGACACCACCGACATTTGACGACGGACGGCTTGTCAACCTCTCCGACACCTCGCCGGTCGATTGGAACGGCCGCCGCAACCACGATGAAATCCGCTTCTGGGCGGAATACATCAGCCATGCCGACGCACAATGGATCGTTGATGACAAAGTCCACACCGGCGGTCTCGCGGCTGGATCGCGATTCGTGGTTCTCGGTGATTTGAATGCGGATCCCGACGACGGTGACACCGTGGCGGGAGCTGTCCGACAACTGCTGGAGCATCCGTTGGTCAATGCATCCATTGTCCCCACAAGCAAAGGCGCCATTGCGAATGTTCCGCCATCCTATAAAAACAGGGAAAGCAAGACATCCCATTTCCACTTGCGCTGCGACTACGTGCTGCCATCCCGACAAGGTTTCGAAGTCACCAGCGGCGCGGTGCATTGGCCGGAGAATGATGCGTCGCTCGACAAGGCCAGCGATCACCGCGCGGTGTGGATGGAAATGAAAATCATACCCTGAAAAGACCGCGCAGCCGTGACCCTCGCCCGTTGTCTGTTAGAGATTGTTTCAATGCTCGCGGCAGAAGCTCTCGAAGCGATTCAGGCCTTCGGCGAGAACGTCGAGGGTCGTGCAGTAGCTAAGCCGAATGCCATCGTCGTAGCCAAAAGCAATGCCGGGAACGGCCGCAACTTTGTAGCGGGCCAGCAACTTGTCGCATAGGTTGACGGATTTCAATCCGAGTTTGCCGGTGTAAACAAAGAAGTAAAACGCGCCCTTGGGTTCGACGACGCGGATGTTGGTGATCGCGCGCAGCCGGGCGAGCATGAATTGGCGGCGCACGTCGTACTCCGCGGCCATGTCGTTGACGAATGTCTGGTCGCCGGTCAGGGCGGCGAGCGCTCCGTACTGGGCGAACGAGCAGGCATTGGAAACCGTGTGGTTCTGGATTTTCTCGATGGCATCGGCAATGGCGCGCGGGGCGGCGGTGTAACCGAGACGCCAGCCGGTCATTGAATAGCCCTTGGAAAAGCCGTTCACAGTGATCGTGATGTTGTAAAGGTCCTGGCTCAATGACGCGATCGACACGTGTTTCTCTTCGCCGTAAACCAGTTTTTCATAAATCTCGTCGGATAGAATCGTAATGTCCTCCGAGAGCGCGATTTCCCCCAGCGCGGCTAGTTCCGCCGCCGAGTAGACCGCTCCGGTGGGATTGCCGGGGGAATTGATGATGACCATCTTGGTGCGCGGTGTCATCGCGTCCTCGAATTGTTCCGCCGTCATTTTCCAACCTGTGGCTTCCGTGGTTTCGATAACCACCGGAATGCCACCGGCCAGAAGAACCATTTCCGGATAGCTGACCCAGTAGGGCGCGGGGATGATCACCTCGTCGCCTTCCTCCACCATCGCCAGAATCGCCATGTAACAAGCCATTTTGGCTCCTGCGGTCACACAGATGTCCTTGGCATCGTATTCGAGATTGTTGTCCGCCTTGAGTTTGGCGACAAGCGCCTCACGCAGTTCGGGAATGCCGGCCGCCGGGGTGTATTTTGTGAATCCGGCCATCAGCGCTGCCGCACCGGCCTGTTTGATGTGTTCGGGCGTATCCATTTCCGGCTCGCCGCCAGCGAGGCCATACACTTCCTCCCCCTTGGCTTTCATGGCCTTGGCCTGATTGGTGATCGACAGGGTGAGGGACGGGGAAACTTTGTGGATTCGGGATGAGATGCTTTCCATGGCTGCGCGCGGTGTATGTTGGTGCCCCTCAAACGAGCAACGATCTGTAAAACGCGCGTTGCCTGCGGTGCGGGGACGCACCTTTTGCCCATTCCTTTCCGGCAAGGCAAGCGCAATGAGCAAGGAGGCTGTTTTTTTTCGCTGTCGCCCTGCTTTTCCCGTCAATTCACCGATCCACGAGATCATTCATCCAGGCTCCGCGGGCCGTAACCCACTTGCCTTTGCGGACCACAACGGGAAAACCAAACCCATGCGCCGCAGCAGCCGTGAAAACATCCCATGCCTGACTCGCCAAAATGCCGGAAATCACCAATTCGCCGCCGGGTTTGACCAGTTGGGCAATGACCGGAAACGCCTGGATCAGTATGGTGCTGAACAAGTTCGCGACCACAACATCGTATCTCTTGCGCGGCTTCCAGTGAAGCACGTCTTTTTCCTCGAGCTTCACTCCGACAATCGAGTTGCGATCAAAATTCCCCTGCGTGGCCTTGACGGAAAAAGGGTCGAAGTCGCATGCATACGCATCACCCGCACCGAGTTTTTTTGCCGCGATCACCAGCAAGCCGGTGCCGGTGCCGAGGTCTGCCACCGACCAACCGGGCTCGTGATCTCGGGAAATATCGACCAACATTCGCAGGCAGGTCGAGGTAGTTGCGTGGTCGCCTGTGCCAAACGCCATTTCCGCCGGGATGGAAATCAACTCACGAAGGGGATGCGCACGGCGGATTTTCGCGAGTTTCTTCTCGTCCGACTCCGTAGTGACAAGAATCGCATCGCGAATTTTCAGCAGCGGGGGCTCCGCGGATGCCGCAGCGGTCCAATCCGCCTTGCGTATTTTTCGCACCGAACCGCCGAATTGCCCGACGATGGTCTTGGCCTCCTTTTCCGTCGAGCAATAAACTTTGACGCGGGTCGATTTGCCCCCCTTGAGAATATCGATCACAAAATTAGGATTGCCGCGGAAGCGATCCTCCCAGGCATCCATCCATTGCAAAGCGGACAATTTCGACCATTCATACATACTGTTCCAACCATCAATTCAGCCACAAATGAAAATGCCTGTGCAATACTTCACACAGGCATGATAAAATGGAGCGGGCGATGAGATTCGAACTCACGACATCCACCTTGGCAAGGTGGCGCTCTACCACTGAGCTACGCCCGCTTTCGCGTCACACGAAAAATCGCGTGGGGGCTTTTGTAATGTTTTTTGCGGACGCGGCAAGCAAAAATAGGGAAAAAGATCATTTTTTCTCTCACTCCTTGCCCTGAACCGCGATTCGCGCTTTGATGCCCTCGCACAATGTCCGACAAACTCGCGCAAATCATCGAAACCAAACGTCGTGAGGTAGCGGCCCTGCTTCCGCGCGCGGCTCATCTGAAAGCAGCCGCGCTGCAGCGCAACGATTTCCGGGGCTTCCGCTCCGCCCTCGACCGCGGGCCGCATCAACTGGGCGTGATCGCCGAGGTGAAAAAAGCCTCGCCCTCGGTGGGGGTGATCGACCCTTCATTCGACCCCGTGCAGCAGGCGCAACTCTATCTCGACGGAGGCGTCTCCTGCATGTCGATCCTTACCGACGAGGAGTATTTCCAGGGATCGCTCGCTTATCTAACGAAAATATCCGGATTCTCCGCCGCCCCGCTGCTGCGCAAGGACTTCATCATTCACGAAGTGCAGATTCACGAGGCGATCATTGCCGGGGCGGATGCAGTGCTTTTGATCGTTGCGGCACTGGATGATCCATTGCTGAAACATCTCTACGACACCGCCAAGGATCTGCTTTTGGACGTGCTGGTCGAAGTTCACGATCTAAGCGAAATGGAACGCGCCATCGATCTCGGCGCCGATCTGATCGGCATCAACAACCGGAATTTGAAAACCTTCACCATCGACCTCGCCACCACCGAAGCACTGGTCGGCGAAGTGCCCGACGACGTGCTGCTGGTCAGCGAATCCGGCATCAAAACCCTGGCAGACGCCCAACGCGTGCTCGATGCCGGTGCCAACGCCGTGCTCATCGGCGAGTCGCTCATGCGCGCCGCCGATCCCGCGGCCGAAATCCAGGCCTATCTGGAGCTTGTTGCGGCGGAGTGAGGATACGGGTCTGCTTTGCGCCGCTCAGCTAGTGAATCCTGGCAGGCTCCGCGGTTATGGGATATCAAACCAATCGAAGAGGGATGATAAATCAATATCCGGCCACTCCAGCCAAGAAAGGTCAATGTCGGGCACCGAAAAACCACCCCCGGATGCCAAGTCAGAAAGCAATTCGGTCTTCATGGCAACGTAGTCACAAGCCTCTCCCGCAGCATCGTGTAGCGCATCGAAGTCAGAAGGTGACGAGAAGAAGCAGTAGGCCCAGCAGTGAATGTCAATGGGGTAGCCACAACTTTCGGCGGCCCGCCGAACCTCGGTAGTCTTGTAGTACTTCTTCTTTCCGTTGGACCGAACCAACTCTTTTCCGACGGCGCTGATAAAAACCTTCTTGTCGGCGGGCTTAATGTGGCAGGCTGGCATGGCGGATGGTTAGTTTGGTTTGAGAGAATGTTTGAGCGATGCAGACGCGTTGTTGTGTTGAGTTAGTGGGGCGGTTGAGGGGCTTCTGGCGTTTTACCATCAGCGGGTTGTTCAACTTTCGGCTGAGTAGTGTTTGGCGGGTGGATGGATTTCGAACAATCCGACTGCTCCGTGGCGTGCGACGGCTCTTTGTCCCTTTCTTTCCGGATGCGATCCAATACGAGCGATTGCAGCACTTCATTGGAACTGGGCTTTCCAGCCTTGCTGGCTTCATCCCAGTGACTTTCTATAACAAGAATCTTCTTGTCACCATTGTAAAAGTACAATCCCTGATGACACCCATGGCCTGTCACATAGTTGATTTTGATGGTGGCATTTTGGAACCCGGCATCAGCAGCGAGACGAACGAATCGTAACATCTTCAGAGACGAACGTGAATTGTTGCGATATGCCGCCACCCAAAGTGAGATCTCCGCCGGATCCTCAATCGCAAACCAAATGTAACCGTCTGGCGGGACAGTGGGATCGCCGAATTCAATTTTCGTTACCCCAGAAAGCGGACGTTCCTCGGGAGGAATCGGCTTCCAATCGCTCTCGACAACACAATAGCCAACGACCTTTTCTTTACGTTGAAATACGGTCATGGAACCGAGTTCCGTCGTTGTCAATCCTTCCAACGACCACCCAAGATCCTTCATTGTTTGCTGAATGAGCGCAGGCTCTTTGATCTTGATGTTTTCGTCCATGTTTTCGTCCATTGCGGGCTCGGATGCAGCTAAGCTGGATGCAAGAATAAAGACGAATGGCATGAAGGTGTGGATTTTCATCTTGGTCTAACGATAAATTTGCTCAGTCGACGATGATATCGATCCTGCCAAAAATGGGAAGGCCATTTTTGGGGAACACTCAAAAAATCGAGCATCAATGGTTTGTGAACCATGTTAGGATAGATTGGTTTTTGGGAACATGAATTGATTCATACGAGGCTTCTCTAACAGATATCAGGCAGTTGAAGTGTTGAATGTTACGAACATGAATATGTCATAATCACTGATTGAGAGGAATTGGCAGCAGATGAAGGTTGAAATTCGGCCAAAATGAGAGTTCTGCGGGCCGCGCGAATCTGAATATTGATCGCACCACCAAACAATCAAACGTCCCCCGGCGACGAAAGCTTGATGATCAATGAGGGTTTCACCCCATTGAGATAAAGATGCGATGAACCACAGTCGTTTTGCATGGGGTGATCAAATGATCGTCTTCATCGCCAAACAAACATTATGAAAACAAAACACATCAGACAAATCCTGCTGCTTCTCAGCATGGCCGCATTGACACCTGCCACGTATTCGAAAGAGGTAGTCGCGGAAAAAACCCCGGTCGTTGAAAAAGAAACCCTACAGAAGGGATCATTGACCTCGATGATTCACGACAGCGTTACCTTTTCCACACTGAGCAAAGCGCTGGCCGCTGCAGAGTTGGACATGACCCTTGGCAACAAAGGCGAGTTCACCATCTTCGCGCCGACCGATGACGCGTTCGGCAAGTTGCCCGCCGCGGTTCTCGCCAAACTGTTGCTGCCCGAAAACAAGGAAAAGCTTCGTTCGCTGCTTCTCTATCACGTCGTGGCCGGAAAAGTGCTCGCCGCGGAACTGAAAGATGGCGAAGTCAAAACCATGAACGGTGAGAAAATCACCGTCGCCATTTCACGAGATACCATCAAGATCAACAGCGAAAAAGTGTTCAGCGCCGATGTCGCAGCCAACAACGGCGTGATGCACTCGATCGGCACCGTGTTGATTCCCAAGTCCCTCGAAGGATTTGCCGGCCTCAGCAAATGACATGCCCACCTCCAACCCACCATCTGCGGCGTGCCGCTGGTGTTTTTTTGTGCCATGAACATGCGTTCACACGCCCGACACCATTGCAACGATCTGGCGATGATGGGGTGCGCGACGGTGTTCGAACAAAAACACCCCCTGCCAGGTTCCCAGCGCCATTTCGCCCTGGAGGATCGGAATCACCTCGCTGGTGCGGGTGAGCGCCATGCGGATGTGGCTCGGCATGTCATCGACCCCTTCACAGGTATGGGTGAACCATGATGTGCCTTCAGGGACCAGACGTTCGAAAAACTCCTCCAGATCACGGCGCGCATCGGGGTCGGCGTTTTCCATGATCACCAGGCTGGCGCTGGTATGCTTGACAAAAACAGTGACCGTTCCCTCCCGCACGCCACTGCGCGAAACCAGCGCGGTCAGTTTTCCCGTTAGATCGTAGGTCCCCTTTCCGCTCGTGCGGACATCGAAAATTTCACTGCAGGTTTTCATCGCGATCCTCAGCAAGTGAAAGCACCCATTTCCCCACCGCGGTGCCCGATTCCATCAAGGCGTGGGCTTTGCGCAGGGTTTCCACAGAAACCGACCCGCCGTGCCCTGTCATCGAGTGACGGATGATTCCCTGATCGACCCAGGCCGACAGTTGTTCGAGAATTTCCCCCTGCCGGGCCATGTCGGCGGTTTGAAACCTGGCGCGTGCGAACATGAATTCCCAATGGATCGAAACGCATTTCGCTTTGAGCGGGTCGCCCAATCGCAGATGCGTACGCGGCTCGACGATGAGCAGCAGCGATCCCTGCGGCGCGATGAGTTCCGCCATCAAATCCCAGTAGGCCTCGGTGTTGACAAAATTGGCGATGTTGTCGACCGAAGCATGCCCCGCCGATCGACATTGCTCTAACAAATCTTTGGAATGATCGATGACCAGATCGGCCCCCATCTCCCGGCACCAGGCGGCCGACTCCGAACGCGAGGCCGTGGCGATCACGGTGAGCCCCTCGTGTTTCGCGAGTTGTATGGCAATCGAGCCCACCCCGCCGGCACCGCCGATGATCAGCAGTGTTTGCCCGGATTTCACCCGCATGCGGTCGAACAAGCCTTCCCACGCGGTCAGCGCGGTGAGCGGCAGGGAGGCGGCCTGCGAAAATGTCAGACTCTGCGGTTTGGGACCAACGATTCGTTCATCGACGCATTGAAATTCCGCATTGCAGCCGGGACGGGTGATGTCCCCGGCGTAGTAAACCGCATCACCGACGCGAAAAGATCGCACTTCAGATCCCACCGCTTCGACAACGCCTGCCGCATCCCAGCCGAGGATTCGCGGTGGTTCGACCGGTGACATCTGCATGGCGCGGACTTTCGCATCGACCGGGTTCACCGCAACCGCGCGAACCCTGACCAGCAGGTCGCGCGGTCCCGGCACCGGTCGGGCGGTTTCAAAACAAACGAAACAATCCTCTTCGCCGACTCCTTTCGCCCTGTTTATGCCGTACGCAATCATCGCCGTCCATAATTCACACGAACGGCAATTGGGCAAATGAATAGATGAGAATTCGGGGACCTCTCAGTCCATGTCCTTTTTCTCCAGCGCCGTTTTGAGATGGGCGAGGAATTTTTCCGTGGTGGGATGTTCCGAGGCGAAGAAGCGAGTGAACTCCTTGCCGGAGGAATCGAGCAGGATCACCGTGGGGAATCCTTCGATTTTGTATTTGGTGGCGAGCGGATCGTTTTTCTTTTTCAATTCCTCGTCGCCCTTGGGGAAGTCAAGCTCCACCAGAATGAAATTCTTGGATGCCGCCTCGACGAATTCTTTTTTGGAAAAAACATTCTTGCGCATGGCAATGCAGGGCGGGCACCAGTCCGAGCCGGTGAATTCCACCAGAACGGATTTTTTGTCCTTCTTCGCCTGCTCCAGCGCCTTGTCGAGATCAGCTCCCCAGCCTTCCAACTCGGCGAAACTCACTCCCATCATGGTCACGCCGGCACAAAGAGCGGCGACAATTTTTTTGCATGTTTTCATCACAAGGCCAACGTAGCACGGATGGAATTTTGTTTAAAAAACGTTCGCCAGAAGAACCGCACGATGGCAGAATCGCGTGCCTTGAATGCCCCATTGATCATCGCCACGCGCAATCCGCACAAGACCATGGAAATCCGCCAAATGCTTGGCGGCAGATGCGCGGTGCTCGATGCCTCGGACTTCCCGGACTGGCCCGAAGTGGCGGAAACGGGCACGACATTTCTGGAAAACGCCACGCTGAAAGCCGAAACAATCAGCGCCAGGGTGTCCGGCCTGGTGCTGGCTGACGATTCGGGATTGATGGTCGATGCTCTGCACGGCGCGCCCGGCGTTTACTCCTCAGGCTATGGCGGGCAGGAAGGCAACCACGCGATGAACAATCAAAAGCTGCTGCGGGAATTGCACGATGTGCCTGCGGAAAATCGCGCGGCGCGTTTCGTTTGCACGATGGTTATCGCCCGGGAGGGAAAATCCCTGGCTCACTTCTGCGGCGAAGTGGAAGGCCGGATCCTCAGCACGGCTGGCGGAGCGGGCGGCTTTGGCTACGATCCACTATTCGCACCGACCGGCTACGATCAGTCCTTCGCCGAACTGGGCAGCAAAGTGAAAAACGCCCTCAGCCATCGTGGCCGCGCCCTGGCAAAAGTCATCACATGGCTCGAACAAAAATCCCTCGTTTCCACTCCATGAAACGCCTGCTCATCGGCATCCTGCTCACATTGCTGACCCTCAGCCAGAACTCCTGCTTCCAGGTTCGGGCCAAGGAACCCGTGGTCTACCATTTCGTGCCAGGCCGGACGGCGATGCTGAAAGACGGACTGGCCTACGCGCCGAAACGAGCGCCGCGAGCGGTGATTGCCGCCATCGCCGCAGGCAACCGCCTGCAAGGCATGCCCTATAAGTGGGGCGGCGGTCATGCCCGCGAAAACGACAGCGGCTACGATTGTTCGGGCACCGTCTCCTATGTGCTCCGCGAGGCAGGTTTGCTCAAGGGCAGCATGCCGTCGAAAGGCTTCCTGAATTACGGCAAACGCGGCGAGGGCGACTGGATCACCATCTACTCGCGCCACGGCCATGTTTTCGTGACCGTCGCGGGTCTGCGGCTCGATACCGGAGGCGACGGCTCCCGTTCCGGCCCGAAATGGAAACCGTGGCGGCGCGGCGTGAAGGGCTATATCATGCGCCATCCCGCAGGGTATTGATGACTTCCCAAAGCGAACCGTGCACCCGGTCCGCTCCTTCGAAGTTCAAACAACGGGTCACACGATTCGGCACGGCCCAGACTCGCATGCCCGCCTCCCGGGCGGAAATCAGGCCGTTGTGGGAATCCTCGATCACCAGAATATCGCCCGACTCCACCGCGAACCGTTTCGCCGCTTCCAGCCACAAGTCCGGCGCGGGTTTGATGCGCGGCGCATCACCCCGACAAACCACGTGTTCGAAAAATCCTGCGAGTCCCAACCGCTCCAGCCAGCCGTCCACCCAATGATGTGAGGAACTCGACACCACACCCATCGGCATGCCGATGCGGCGAAGTTCCTGGATCAATTCCGCCGCTCCGGGCATCGCCCCTTCGTCGGCCAGTTCGGCGACGATTTCCTGTTGCCGAACGACATCGAGCGACTCCCAATCGAAGGTTTTTCCCGTCAACACCTCGAGGTGGGTTTTCGGCGACCATGTCGCAAAGTCGCTGCCGATGCAGCGGGTATAGATTTCCAGCGGCAATTCCTGCTCATGCTGCTGATAACAGTTCCGCCAGGCCGAATAAATCGCCCATTCGGTATCGACCAGAATTCCATCGAAATCGAACAATACCAGTTTAGCGTTTTGCACGACCCTGCTTTGCCAAGATCCGGCGGCGATGGCAATCAAAACATCATCGCGCGGCACGTCCATCAGTCAATGCGCACATGACCACGCTTGCCATGCCATTGAATTTCCTGCAATGTCGATTCCGGTAATGAACGGCGAGTCCCTGCGAAAATCCTACCACGAGCAAATGACCGTCATGCTGGTCTCGCTGGCGGTTTCAGTAGTCCTGCTCGGCCTCAAGGTGTGGGCGGCGGAAATCACCAACTCGTCGGCGCTGTATTCGGATGCCGCGGAATCGATCGTGCACCTGATCGCCGTTGCCATCGCGGTTCGCGCCCTGCAACTCGCCCACAAACCCGCCGACCAGGAGCATCAGTTCGGTCACGACAAAGCGGCATTCCTTTCCGCCGGGTTCGAAGGTGCGATGATCTCTACCGCCGCGTTGCTAATCTACTACGAAACCGGGCGCAGCCTGCTGACCGGACCGCACATGGAAAAAATCGGCATCGGCCTGACGCTTGCCGGCGTCGCGACCGCCATCAATCTGGTGCTCGGACTGATCCTGCTGCGGGTCGGCAGGAAACCTCAGTCACCGGTCCTCCGCGCCAATGGCCAGCATGTGTTGTCGGACGTCTACACCAGCGTCGCCGTATTGATCGCCCTGGCACTGGTCCATTTCACCGGCTGGCCGTGGTGGGATCCGATCATGGCGGTTCTCGCCGCCACCAACATCCTGTTCACCGGCATCAAACTGATCAAGGAGAGTCTCGGCGGTCTGATGGATGCCGCGGAGCCTGCGACAGAGGCGAAAATCCGTGAACTATTGGATGGCCTGAAAACCGAACTACCTTTCCGCTATCACCACCTGCGCCACCGCCATTCGGGCCACACCCACTGGGTCGAACTGCATTTGGTTTTCGACGATCAAACCACGGTGCTTGATGCCCACGAGACCGCCACGCTGGTGGAGGAGAAAATCAGCGCGTTGCTGGCTCCGAACGGTCGCATCATCACTCACCTCGAACCCCGCTCCGCCGAAGAAAAGGACGAAATTTGGGAGGGACCGCGGGCCTAATCATTTCGGCATCGTCCATCGCATCCTCAACGCCCCGGCCGAGCGGGTTTACCGCGCGTTCATCGATCCCACAGCGCTGAGCAAGTGGCTGGCAGCCAGCGGCTTCACCGGAACAGTTCATCACGTGGATGCGAAAATCGGGGGCGGATTCAATGTGCATGTCGTCGGGGAACTTTCCTGGGCCACCTTCCGAAATTGGAAATGCCCCGGAGGTGCGGTGGAACTCCCCGCGATCACCAAAGAAACCGCTCGTAGGATTCCACGCCGCCGCGCGATGGATTCGCGAACGGCATTCCGTTGCGATGCACCAACCGTGGCGGAGGCGTCTCGCCTCCCTGCCATGCAAACCTGCGCCCACCGATTTCCTCATGCACCCATCGGGAAGACACCGCTTTCACATCACACACCACGTCTGCGAGGCACGCAGTAGCGATAGTGGGTGTCCGGTCCTTGGTGCTGAACACGACGTGATAATAGAGTGAGCGCTGTGTCGATGGCATGGCGATCATTTTCCCGCGCCCCTGCCGGGGCGCAATCTTTTCATTATGCATCCCGGTGGCTGACGCCGCCGGCTCATTTCCATTGCCCCTCCGGGCCATCTGAGCGTGCATACGGCCTAAAACTTTGTCTGTTCGCATCTTATGATCAACCACTATTCCATCGCGTGCTCTTGCCAGTGTATGGCTCGTAGTGAGTCGCGATGACAAGAACCGACGCGGATGATGCGATGCAGGTGCCTAATCAAAATTGACATTTGCAATATTCCGGATTCTCCAGTTGCCTTCTTTTCCGCGCATGCGATGTTCGCCATTTCCTTTCCCATGCAGTCCGACTCCAACGAGAAAATTTTCCACGCCCCGTCCCATGCGACAAGTTTTGCCAGAACTCCTCGACTCGCTGCCCCATGATGATCCTGCGGCACTGCGCAGTCGTGGCGAATTGCTCATGATCAACCGACTCATGGGCAATCACCACTGGCTTTGCAGAACATTGCAACAACCGGATCTCAAAGGTCGGCATGTGTTGGAACTGGGGGCCGGTGATGGCGCGCTCGCACAACGCGCCTGGCGCGAGGGCGCTTCCCAACCTGCCTGTTGGAGCGCCATCGATCTAGCTCCCATGCCTGCGGAATGGCCCAGCGAAGCTTCATGGCATCAACGCGATTTATTCTCACTTCAGGAGTTGCCGGATGCGGAGATCGTCGTGACCAATCTTTTTCTGCACCACTTCCACAACCATCAGTTGGCGATGCTGGGCGGGCGACTGCCTGCTTCCTGTCGGACGTTCATTGCCTGCGAACCGGCACGCCGCAGGGTGCATTCACTGCAAAGTCGGTTGCTTTCGGTGCTGGCAGGGCTCAGTCAGGTCACGCGCCACGACATGCTCGTAAGCATCCGCGCGGGTTTCACCGGCAATGAACTGTCGAACGCGCTCCGTTTGCAAGGCTGGCAAACGGAAACATCCACCACCACTTTGGGGGCTTATCGATTCAAGGCATGGCGATGAAACCGCTGACGATTGCAGGAGGAGGACTCGCCGGGCTGGCCCTCGGTATCGCCCTGCGCCGACGCTCCATTCCTGTGCGGATTATGGAAGCAGCGTCCTTCCCCCGCCATCGGGTGTGTGGAGAGTTCATCTCGGGAATCAAGGCGGATGAACTCATCGCACTGAATATTGATGATTTGTTTGAGCCCGCTGAAAGGCACCGGGAGATCGCCTGGTTCGACGGTGCCCGCCCCATGCTGCGGGCCACGTTGCCGGAGGCGGCGTATGGACTGAGCCGTCATCATTTGGACGGAGCTCTCGCCGAACGCTTCATCGGGCTGGGCGGCGAACTTCATACCGGCTCCCGTTTCCTCGGCGATGCCAGCGAAGGCACCGTGATCGCCACAGGCAGACCACGGCGCGCGTCACCATGGCTGGGTCTGAAGGCACACTTTAAAGACCTCGCACTCGATGCTGATTTGGAAATTCACTTGGCTACTGGAGCTTACATCGGGCTCACCCGAGTCGAAGATCATCGCGTGAATGTAAGCGGCTTGTTTCATCGCTCGACTCCCCTGAAAGGCGGCGGGCACGTACTGGCAGGAGCCGCGGAGGATGCCGGACTGCAGGAGCTGGCCCACCGGTTGCGAGCGGCGCGCGTTGACTCCGCATCGATCAAGGGCGTGAACCGATTTCACCTCGGCTGGCAGTTGCAGCAGGACGATTCGGTGCGCATCGGCGATGCGGCGGTGATGATACCACCCTTCACGGGCAACGGCATGACCATGGCGCTGCAAGGCGCGCTCAGTGCTGTGGAACCGCTCACGAAATGGAGTTCTGGCGAGTGCTCCTGGAGCACCACGGCCGCTGACATTCGCAAAAACCAAAGGCGAATGTTCACATCACGACTGCGCTGGGCGCGGTCCTTGCAGTGGCTGCTGATGAAGCCAATGGGGCGCCGATTTTGCGCCGTCGCAATCAACAAACGATGGGTCTCGTTTGAGACCCTCTACCGGAGGGTGAGGTAGCGTTCATGTTTCTCCGAAGTCTCTCTTCCGCCCTGCCGCAGCGCGCCTGGACCCAGTCGGAGTGCTGGCAATCCCTCCGGCGTTCGAGCGTGATGGGCACATTGAAACCGCGTTCGCGTTTGTTGCTTGAAAAAGTGCTGTGCGGCAACAATGGCATAGACACCCGCTACTTCGCCACGGATTGCCTGGAAAGCCTTTTCACAAGACCAGCACAGGCGCTCAATGAATCGTTCGAACGCGAGGCGACAACCCTTGCCGCACAGGCATTGCGCAAAGCGTTGGCCAAGGCCGATCTCGGTGAAGTGGATGCGCTCTTCATCTGCACCTGCACCGGCTATCTTTGCCCGGGCCTCACGAGTCATGTGGCCGAAGCACTGGAACTGCCGGCGAGCACGTACTTGGTCGACGTGACCGGTGCCGGCTGCGGGGCGGCCCTGCCCACTTTGCGCGCCGCGTGCAACTATTTGAAAGCGCATCCCACGCATCGCGCGGCCATCATTGCGGTGGAGATCTGCTCGTCGGCTTTTTATGTTAGCGATGACCCCGGCGTACTGATCAGCTTATGCCTTTTCGGCGATGGCGCCGCCGCCATCGTGCTCGATGGCGAGGACGTGCGCCGCAGCGAATTGCATTTTTCCAACTTCAACACACTGCATCAACCCGAACATCGTGAGAAAGTCCGCTTTGTGAATCGCGATGGCAAACTCTGCAATCAACTGCATCGCGCCGTGCCCGAGGTCGCCGCTGCGACGGTTCACCAGTTGTATCAAAATCACAATCGATCCTCAGACCATGTGATCTGTCATGCCGGTGGTCGCGACGTGCTCGCTGCCATTCACGCGAGGTTGCCGCAGCACAAAATGGCTGAGGCCCATGAGGTTCTCCTGCAATGCGGCAACATGAGCAGTCCTTCGGTGTTCTTCGCGCTAGAGCGTTCCCTCGCGCGGGACAACGCTCCACCCTTCTGGCTCACGTCCTTTGGCGCAGGTTTCGCTTGTCATTCATGCACACTCAGTGGCCCGTCATGATCCAGACCGCACTGCTGAAAGCATCACCATCGACGCATCCGGTTGCCCGGCGGAAAAATTCCAGTCAGTAATTCTTGACCAGGTGCATAGGAAAATTATCATCACATTCGAAGAATTTTCCGTTCGGCGGGCATCGCAATTTTTCCCTCAAAAATACGAAATCAGATGACAAAACAACCAACAAAAAAAATCGCGCTCCTTTTTCTTGCGCTTCTGCCCGCCGCCTCCGCTCAATACCAGGGTTGGCAGCACGCAGGCCCGCTTTCCATTCTCACCACACCCGATGGTGCGAACCTGCCGGCCACGGCTTCCGAGGAAAACTTCCCGCTGTTGGTCCGATTGAAAAAAGAAACGTTCGACTTCAGCCAGGCAAAGCCCCTCGGCGAGGACCTTCGATTCTCCGCCGCGGGCAAACCACTCGCCTATCAGATCGAACAATGGGACGCGGCGCTGGGGACTGCCAGCATCTGGGTGCGCATCCCGCTCATCAAGGGCAATGCCCAGCAGGAAATCAACCTGCACTGGGGCAAGGCGGAAGCCGCATCGGAGTCAAACGGCAAAGCGGTGTTCAATGAGTCCAACGGATTTGTCACGGTCATGCACCTGGACGATCCGAAGGAACCCCGGGATGAAACCGGCACGCTGGCTCCGATCAATCTCGGTGCGACATCGTGCGACGGCATGATCGGCAAGGCGCTGAATTTCGTCTATGGTCGGCCGGGAGTGGTCGGCGGCGAGAACATCACCAACTACCCGAGCGGCAACAGTCCCTCGTCCACCGAAGTGTGGTTCAAGGACAACAAACTTCCCGGCCCGTGGGGCACCCGGTTCGCCTGTTGGGGCAATGAAGGCAAGGGCAGCAAATTGCTGATCGGCGTGCTCAGTCCGCTGCATATCAGCTGCGGGGTGGAATGTCCGGGGCCGGTTTCCCTGAACCAATGGTATCACGTGGTGCACACCTACCAGACCGATGGCACACAGAAAGCCTATGTCAATGGCCAGCTCGTGGCTTCGAAGAATGCGCCGATGGATGTCAAAAGTCCCTGCCGCATGTATGTAGCGAACTGGTATCGCAACTGGGAAACCGATGCCGATGTCGATGAAGTGCGGATCTCCAAGGTCACCCGGTCCGCCGATTGGATCCGCTTGTGTTATGAAAACCAAAACCCGCAGCAAACACTTGTGGGCATTCTTCCGCAGGCAGGAAAGGAGTTTTCCGTTTCCAGTTCCACGGTCCAAATCGATGAAGGAAAAAGCACGGAAGTAACCGCCATGGCCGGTGGTGCGAGGAAGCTCTATTGGATCGTCAAACGCGGCGGCAGTGAAACCGTGGTCGCGGTCGATCAGGTTCGCTATGCCATCAATGCGGAACGTGTCGCGGCGGATGCCTCCTATGTTTTGCAGTTCAAGGCGGTCTATGCGGACGGAGTCAAAACCAAGGAGATCGCCGTGTCCGTGAAGAACTCGATTCCCGATCCGGTATTCACACTCAAGGCGCCCGCGAAATGGAATGGCCGCAATACCATCGAGGTGGTTCCGGAAATCAGCAATCTCAGCGAGATGAAGGCAAGTGGCGCTGGCGAAATAAATTACACCTGGTCGGTCACCGGTGGCGCGATCATCAAGGAAACCGCCCCTGACCGATTGATTCTCAAACGCTCGCAATTCAGCGGCCCGCTCTCCGTGAAAGCGGTCATCGACAATGGCGGTGCGCCCCAGGAAGCAAAAGCGATGCTTCAAGTGACGGAACCCAAGAGCGACCCGTGGGTCGAGAGAACACCGGAAAAAGACGAGAAACCTGAGGACGGTCAATTCTTCGCCCGGGATGACAACAACACAGGCACACTTTTTTACAACGGAACCCTCGAGCAGATTGCCGATTCGGTATTCCTGAAACTGTATGCCGACGACAAGCTCATCAAGACCGAATCGCAGCAGCCCGCCGCCGACAAAAGCTACGCTTTCACCCTCAAACTCAAGCCGGGGCTGATCAAATACAAGGTCGAGCTCGGAACGAAATCCGGCGGCACCGAAACGCTGGTGCAAACGATCAACAATCTGGTTTGCGGCGACGCGTTTCTCATCGACGGACAATCCAACGCCCTGGCCACAGATACCGGCGAGAAGTCGCCTGCGGAAACCAACGAATGGATTCGCAGCTACGGCAAACCCGAGGGCGAAGCGAAAGGCCCGCGGAAGAATTTGTGGTGCAATCCGGTATGGAAGGCCGAGAAAGGAGATAAAGCGGAACTCGGTTACTGGGGCATGGAACTCGCCAAACGGCTGGTGTCGAGTCAGAAGATGCCGATCTTCATCATCAATGGCGCGGTCGGTGGAAGCCGCATCGACCAACACCAGCGCAACGAGACCAAACCCACCGACCTGACGACGATCTACGGGAGGATCCTGTGGCGCGTCCAACAAGCCCGGCTGACCCACGGCATCCGCGCGGTGCTGTGGCACCAGGGGGAAAACAACCAGGGCATGGCGGGGCCCACCGGCGATTTCGACTGGAAATCCTATCAACAGTTTTTCATGGAAATGTCCGCCGCATGGAAACAGGATTTCCCCAACCTCCGGAACTACTACCTTTTCCAAATCTGGCCGGGAGCCTGCTCGATGGGCGATGGCAACATGATCCGCGAGATGCAACGGACCATGCCGAATCTGTATTCGAACATGATCGTGATGCCTACATTGGGCATCAAGCCGGCGGGCACCTGCCATTATCCCTTGGCGGGCTGGGCGGAATTCGCGACCTTGATGCAGCCGTTGATCGAACGGGATGTGTATGGCAAGATGTTTGCCGACCCGATCACGGCACCGAATCTCAAGAAAGCGACTTATGCCAACGCGGCCAAGGACACGATCACCCTGGAGTTCGACCAACCGGTGGTCTGGCAGGATGCGCTGGCCGACCAGTTCACCCTCGACAGCGAAAGGGGCAAAGTGGCTTCGGGAGCCGCGAGCGGCAATATGATCACGCTCAAACTGAAAAGCCCCTCCGAAGCATCGAAGATCACCTACCCAGGACCCAACTGGAACCAAAACGACTTGATCTTCGGCAACACCGGCATTACCGCGCTGACGTTTTGCGATGTGCCGATTGAAGCCACGAAACCGGCACCCTGAAATACGCACAGCGTTATCACACACATGGACGGCACTGCCCCTGTTTTTATCTAACAAGAATCACTACGCAACCATTGCATGAACTCCTCCATCGAACCCACAGTCAGCATTTCCCTGACCTTCAAGCGCGCCGCTGATGCCCTTGACTTCTACTCGAAGGCATTCGGTGCTGTTGAACTCTTCCGCATGTCACCGGCAGAGGGCGTCGTATCTCATGCCGAGTTCATGATTGGCAACACGCACATGCTGATGTCCGACGAATCGCCGATGTGGCAGGCAAGCGCCATGCCCGAGGGCACCATGGCATCGTGTCTCTTTGCCATCAATGTGGACAATGTTGACGAAGCCTTTGCCAAAGCCATCGAAGCAGGAGCCACACCACTCAGCCCCCCCCGAGGATCAGTTCTGGGGCAAGCGCACCGGCATTGTCTGCGATCCATTTGGCTATCGTTGGAATCTGCGTCAACATATCGAGGACGTTTCGCCGGAAGAAATGATGAAACGAGCCCAGGCCTTCATGTCCGGACCGCCATGATTTTTTGCGAATGGCGCAGCCATCCTCCCGCACGCTGACCACAAGGCAAATTCGTGGCAGTCCCCGCCCACGGATTTTGCGGATGAGCTGAATTCCCCTTCCCTGTTTCCACTTTCCCCCTAGAATGCCGCCATGCGCAACAGCTTTTACAACGCATGGGACACCGCGCGCTGGTCGGGGAAACCCGACGACGGCGATTACCGCTCGGCATTCCAGATCGACTGCCTGGTCTATGACCTCTATGGACTAACAGAAGTGGAAATCGCGCTGGTCGAAGGCGCTTGATCTAATCTCTCGCACCTCATGGCCTTCACCCCACAACAAACCGCCGACATCGAAGCCGCCATGGCGGACTTCATGACCAAACGCCGCCCACCTGAAGAAATTCGCGACAAACTCGACTTGAGCTGGCGCATCGAAGGACAAAGTGTGGTGATATTTTCCATCCGCCCGATGTGGCGGGACGAGAGACAGAAGATCGAGGAACCAGCAGCCAAGGCGACGTTTGTTCGCACGACGAACCGCTGGAAAATCTATTGGATGCGTGCGGACTTGAAATGGCACTCCTATCCACTGCTGCCAGAGGCCGTGTTTTTCGATGAGTTTCTTGCCGAAGTGAATGAGGATGATGCTTGCTGTTTCTGGGGGTGAAAGCGAGAAGACGTAGCACTCAACCATCAAATCCAGTTTCACCGCCTACGTGTACGAGTCAGGATACCAGGGATGCGTCCTTCATCCTGACGGCTATTCAAAAATTCTTATGGCAGGGCCTTGACGTCTGTGGTATAATTCTACCACACCAACCAAAACACACTATGTTTAATGAAACCGTCAAATCCTTACGCCTTCAAAAACGACTCACACTCAGGGACTTCTGTTCCCAAGCCGGGCTGGATCCAAGCAACTGGAGCAAGGTCGAACGGGGCGTGAACCCGCCCCCGGGAGATGTCGGTCTGCTTGAACGTTTGGCCAACTTTTTCGGTCTAACTGGGGCCGACAAACTGGCATTCATCGACGAAGCAGCCATCCAGAGGCGGGAGATCCCTGCGGATGTAGCGGAGAACGCAATCTTGCAAAAGGCGTTGCCTGCCTTTTTTCGCGCGGCAAGAGGGCACGAACTCACAGAGCAGGAGCTTCTCAGCTTCGCGGAAGACATCCGTAAGCTCCACACCCCTGACGCGCAATAAGGCTGACCATGGAACACATCTGGAGCAAAATCGAGGAACTGAGGGCTGAATATGACCTGTTGAAGGAGGATCGTACGCCCATCGATGTGTTCACCTTTCTTGAGGTGGATTTGGGACTGGATCCCATTCCCTTCGATGATCTTGTGTCAAAATACCGGGTGGAAGCCGCGATCAAGGCGGATTTCAGCGGCATTTACATGGATGCCGAGCAATACGTCCTGATGGAGAAGGCGCCGGAGTGGAAGCTCAATCGTCTCCGTTTCACAGTGGCTCATGAACTGGCCCACTATTTCCTCCACCAGAATCTCCCGCAGACCTCCCACTTCGCCAGTCTCCCAGATTTCGCCAAGTGGACGGCGAACTATCATGGCCGCAAATACACAGCGGAACAGGAAGCCAATGAGTTTGCTGGGCGTCTACTGGTACCGGAGACTCGACTTGGTCAATTATTCGACGATTTTGCCAGTGAAGCGAACCGGTTGATGCCCAATTTCATGAGCAGCGGGCAACTTCGCGACAAATTCGCGGAGAGGGTCGCACCTCGCTTCGGAGTCAATGCACAAGTCATTGCCATCCGTTTGGATCGGGATGGTATTTGGCCTGCGTCATGACTGTGAACACCCTCACAGATCAAAATCACACCTGTCTCACCGCTTCGTATGGCAAGTTCTATTGTATAATTCAGATGGCAAACATACCTGCTGAGCTATATTTGGCTTGCGATGCAATAAGAATCGATGCATGGTTTTTTCCCGTTAGAGTTTCGATTCGCCTATTCAAAATAGCTATTAAATCGCTGTTACTTTTCACCGCACCACTTCTCGCTCTGATGCCTGCACCTGACCCAGTCCAAAAACTCTGCGAAACCTTCGCCGAACACCGCGAACACTTCCGTTCGGGCAATTATAATGAGTTCCAGTTGCGCAAACAATTCCTTGACCCGCTGTTTGATGCCCTCGGATGGGACATGGCCAATTCTCAAGGTATCGCCCCGCAGTATCGCGATGTCATTCACGAGGATGCCATCAAGATTGGCACGCATGTCAAGGCACCGGACTACGCTTTCACGATTCATGGACAAAGGAAGTTTTTCCTCGAAGCGAAAAAGCCTTCGGTGAATATTAAGGCCGATATTGCTCCCGCTTACCAACTCCGTCGCTACGCGTGGTCAGCGAAACTTCCTCTATCAATTCTCTCGGATTTCGAAGAATTCGCCATTTACGACACACGCATCAAACCAGCCCTGGGCGATCCCCCATCGAAGGCGCGGATCTTTTATTGCACCTTCGATCAATACGCGGAAAAGTGGGATGAGATCGCCTCGATCTTCGCGCGCGATTCCATCCTTAAAGGTTCATTCGATAAATTCGCCGACTCTGCGAAAAAGAAAAAAGGCACCGCCGAAGTCGATACGGCTTTTCTGGAGGAAATCGAGCGCTGGCGCGATCTGCTCGCTCGCAATTTCGCACTGCGCAACCCTTCTCTCACGGTGCGTGATCTCAATTTTGCTGTGCAGAAAACCATCGATCGTCTTGTTTTCCTGCGTATCTGCGAGGATCGAGGCACGGAGGACTACGGACGCCTGCGCACCATCGCCAGTGGCACACAGACTTATCCACGCTTGTTAGAACTTTTTCGCGCAGCGGATGCCCGCTACAACTCTGGTCTATTCCATTTCTCCAAAGAAAAGGACCAAGCAGAGCAACCAGATACGCTCACCCCGAATCTCGCTCTCGATGACAAGACCCTCAAGGACATCATCGCCCACCTTTATTATCCCGACAGCCCTTACGAGTTCTCCGTCCTACCCGCCGATATCCTCGGCTCAGTTTACGAACGATTTCTCGGCAAGACCATTCGCCTCACAGATGGACACCAAGCGAAGATCGAGGAAAAACCAGAAGTCCGCAAAGCGGGCGGCGTCTATTATACTCCCTCCTACATCGTGGATTACATCGTCGAGAACACCCTCGGCAAGCTCCTCACACCGGAGACGGAGAAACCCATATCCCTTCCGGAAGCCGCGAAGCTCAAAGTGGTCGATCCCGCCTGTGGTTCCGGTTCTTTCCTCATCGTCGCCTATCAGTTCTTGCTCGACTGGCATCGCGACCGCTACGCCGATAACCCGGAAAGATGGAGCAAGGGCAAAACCGCCACGCTGTATCAAGCCAAGGGCGACGAGTGGCGACTCACCACTGCCGAGAAAAAGCGCATCCTCCTCAACAACATCCACGGCGTGGACATCGACGCCGCCGCCGTGGAAGTCACCAAACTCTCCCTGCTGCTGAAAGTCCTCGAAGGAGAAACTGGCGAGATCGCCCAGCGCGACTTCCTCAAGGAACGCGAGCGCATCTTGCCCGACCTTGCCAGCAACATCAAATGCGGTAACTCGCTTATCGGCCCGGATTTCTATGACCAACCAGAAATGGATCTGTTAGACGACGAGACACGCTACCGCGTCAATGTTTTCGACTGGAAAACTGGCTTCCCTGAGGTGTTCAAGCAGGGTGGTTTTGACTGCGTGATTGGAAATCCGCCGTATGTGATTCTCTCCAAGGAATTCCTTACGGTTCAAGAGATCAACTATCTAAATAAATATGAGGTAGCCCAGTATAAAACAGACCTTTTCCACTTATTTATTCAGCAAGGCGCAACCCGAATAAGAAAGGGTGGAAAACTTGGATTCATCGTTCCGAGTCCATGGCTCACAACTCAGTTCACTTCAAAACTACGTGAGTTTCTTCTCAAGCGCATGCAGCTTGATGAACTCGTATTGTTCAATCATCTGGTGTTCGCTGAAGCAAACGTCTTCACTATGTTGCTTTTTGTCACAAATGAGATCCCTAACAAGGAATTGATGACATCGGTTCGTCTTGCCAAAGACGTTCACTCCGCATCTGGAATTACGGAAACGTCTTCTGTTGCGCTCCCTCAACACACGTGGCTGCACAGCGAAAATCAAGTCATCGAAGTTCGTCAACACGAACCAAATGGGCGCCTAGCATCTAAGATCATTAACGCTTTCCCTCCCCTCACAGAATTGGCAATCGCATCATTAGGTTGCCAAGCCTATAATTCCAGCAAGCATTCTAAAGACCAAATTAAGAACCGCGTCTTTCACTCAATGGAAAAACTGAGCGAAGAATACCTACCCGAATTGGCGGGAAGTGACGTGGATCGCTACCAGTTTGAGCGCAAGAGGGGTCAATGGATCAAGTATGGCTCATGGCTTCATGACTATAGGCCAATGGAAATCCTTACAGGACCCCGAGTTTTGATACGGGAGATCCCAGGGAAACCACCAAGGGCAATTTTAGCCTGTTATGTCGAGGAAACTTACTGCCATTACAAAACGATCTTGAATGTAAATCCGAAGAAAGGAGGAACCATTAGCATGAAATTCATGACTGGCCTCCTAAACTCATCTCTGCTTTCATTCGTATTCCCATACTGCTCGAACAAGATTGTCGCACAGGCGTTTCCCCGCCTTTCGGTCGGTGATCTAAAACGCCTTCCCATCCGTCCCATCGACTTCACCAACTCTGCTGATGTCGAGAAACATGACCGCATGGTTTTCCTCGTGGAAAGAATGCTCTCCCTCGTTCCAAAACGTCGAACCGAATCCAACCCACAGGCCGCAGCACAACTTGAGGCCCAGATCGCCGCCACCGACCGCCAGATCGACCGCCTCGTCTATGACCTCTACGGCCTAACCGAAGAGGAAATCACGCTGGTCGAAGGCGCTTGATCACATAGTAATTCCAACAGTCTCGAACCATGTCCCTTGAATCAACTCATGAGATCAGCACCGTTCAGGATGGTTCAAAAAAGCCTCTTTTCGGGATCGTCAAGTTCTCGCCATCGCTGTGTTGCGCGGCTAATGCTCTTGGCTGTAGTGTTGACGTTTCTGTAGGTGGAATCAAAGGCACCTTGACCCTGCCATCGCCTCCCGACTGGGGAATAAAAGAGGATGATCCGCTTCATATGCCCCTTTTGGGTCCAGGTCAGGCGCGAACTTGGAAGCAGGGGGGAAATCTAATGTTCTGGGGAAAGCCTCATTCATATCCAGATGGGGAGTCCGCAGTCGAGCAGGCTCTATTTCAATTTCAATTAGATCCTGAGTATTTCGAGAGTGACGCAGAGCGCATCTACAACGGCTTCGGCCCATGGCTTGATCTCTTTGAGAAGTATGTGATCTTACTGAGCACGCAAGGCAGGTGCTCCCGAGTAACAGTGAAGCACCCCAGAGCAAATCAAATTCATCTCCTTCACCACGAAGAATCCAAACTGGGCTTTAATCACATCACATATCCTCAAAGTGTTGCCGTAAATATCGCTACTGGAGGCGACCTTCAACGGGAACAGTTTGAAGAAATATCTCGGATGAGTTCGGAACTTCTTCCTCCGCGTCTGGAATACATTTTGCTACTGGAAGCATATATGGCCCGTAAAGATAAGGATTACCGAAAATCTATTATTGAAGCTGCCAATGCTCTGGAAGTTTCTCTCACGAATCGAATTTTAGAAGAATTCAAATCTCAGGGGGTTGTTTATGGAGAGAAGATTTTGGAAAAATACCGCATGCTCGGCGGAAGATTTGAGTTGGCGAAAACTGTGGGTATCCCACTACCAGATAAGGACTACAAAAAGCTAGTCATGGAACCTAGAAACAATGTGGTTCACAAGGCGGGATTTCCCGATGAAAATCTCGCTCGTCAAGTTATTTCAGAGGTGGAGGAAGTTCTACAATTATTGTCGCCGATGATCAATGAAACCACCCCATTGAAAGTCTGATAAAGAAATCCTTTCTCAATATTTTGGACGCAATGTTCTCAGAACATAAATTCATACCCATCGCCCCATCATTCAAATGAGCTCAGAAAACCAGCCTATTCCAAGCGCGCCCATCATCGAAGCGATCGTAGATATCGATTGCGATCTTCCGCCTAGTCTGGATCTGCAAAGCCTGCGCGAGGCAGCCGGAGATGCGTTGCGTGATCGCTATCCAAAATTTCGCCAGCAGTTAATTCAGGAACACGTTTTCACGAAAGAAGGTGATGCACCGCCGGAGTTCCGCATCAATCAAGGCCAGGGTGCCATGCAGTTTCTGACCCAAGACGAGAAGCAACTCATTCAATTCCGCCCAAACGGCTTTTCCTTCAACCGACTGGCCCCCTATGGCAGTCTGGACGACTATCTGACGGAGATCGAGTCAAGCTGGAGAACCTTTCTCCAGCTTGCGCAGCCTGTCATGGTTCGCAAGATTGGCATCCGGATGATCAACCGGATTTTGCTGCCGATGGATGCCGGAAGATTGGATTTTGGGGATTTCCTGAGGGTGACACCCCGCCTGCCTGAAACGGGATCGCCTCTGGGCTTCCTTGGATTCCTTGACCAGCAAATGGCCTTGGACAGCGACACGGGAAACCGCGCCAACATTATCAAAACGACCGAATTGCCGCAAGGTGACCAACTCCCGCTGATTCTGGACATTGACGTTTTCCATTCCTCTGAAATCCCTCCCGCCGACTGGTCGCTGATCCGAGATCGTTTGGATTCAATAAGAAGCTTGAAAAACCGGATTTTTCGGAATACATTAACTCCGCAATGCCTGAACCTCTTATCTCTGCAGGTCTGATGCTGGCTGGTTACACTGCTGCGGTAGCCCTGTCCCGTCCACGTTCCGCTGTTTCTGCTGAGGCGGAGTCGGTGAGATTGAACGCGTCAATTGTGGTCGAGCAGGTTCACCGCTCGGTCGCGCTCTTCGGCCCTAAGGCCACTCTCATTTCTTCCCTTTCCGTCCTCGGTAAGGAATGCCGTGAGCCGAATTGGGATGGCTACGTTGCTGAGCCGGTTAGTCTGCGTGCCCTGCGTCGCGCCGAAGATCTGATCGCATCGTTTCCGGATGACATTCCTCTGCCGGAGTGCTCCATTGAACCGGATGGCTGTGTATCGCTGGACTGGATGCCCGCTCCCTACCGCACCTTGACGGTGAGCGTGGGCGAATCCGACAGGTTGCCCTATGCATGGGTGGATGGCACAGACAGGGGACATGCCGTAGCCAGACTCGTGGACGGCCAACTTCCACCCCGTATTCTTGCCGAAATCCGCCGATTCACCAGCCATGATCCTTCCGTCCGGGCTGCCTGAACGTGTCGCCGATGACGAGGATTTGGCAAGGTTTCTCACCTCGTCCGGACACTACAACGCGTCAGCGGCGAGACCCGCAGCTTTCATGCCCAACCCCAAAAATGGAGAGACCTCCGTCTTCCGGCATGGAGCGGAGCCGCTTGAGCAACTGAAGTCCGTCGCGCAAGCAGAAGTTGGCGCAGACCGCCACATCCATGGAGCCTCCATCGTCAAAGTCAGCGTAATCAGGGAGGCGCAGCTGGAAGTCCGCGCCAAAGAACCACCGCCGCGTCATGCTGACATCATCGGCTGGCCATGGTCCAAAGACGATCCTGACTTCGGGAAGGCACAGCAGAAAGAACTGGCGACGCTGATCGCCCAAAAAGCGGGTTCGCCACTGCGGTTTTAAACTTAATTGGCCCCAGGAGCCGAGGTTCCGACCCATTCGGGCTGCCGCTCGTGAGAGTGGCCTCTACATCTCCCGCGCTCGCCGAGAGGAATTTGCCAAAGCAGCACTCTGACGTCAATTAGGAGTTTTGCCGATGTCGCAAATTCTCCTGATGCCCCCAGTACGAGCAACCCGCGCTGGACCGTCAGATTGCCGTCACCAAAGGTTTAACGTACGCTATTCGCGTGGAAGTTTTTCACTATGCTAACACGCATCAAAATTTGTGAAACCGTAATACAATCAAGAAAGTTTAAAAACGAAAAAATTGACACTGGGAGATGGTTTTTTTTGACATTTTTTCTAACAGAATAGCAGAATTAATCAAAATCCCACCTGTCTCACCGCTTCGTAAAACACGATGGCTACGGCAGTGGAAAGATTCAAGCTGCATGTGCTATCTGCTTTCGTCGGAATTGCGACGGCTTGCTCCCCCGCCCCATAGACAATGTTCTCTCGAAAACCTCTGCCTTCTCATCCAAAAATCAGATCAAATTCGAGGCAGTCCCCGCCCACGGATTTTGCGGATGAGCCGGATTCCCCTTCCCTGTTTCCACTTTCCCCCTAGAATGCCGCCATGCGCAACAGCTTTTACAACGCATGGGACACCGCGCGCTGGTCCGGGAAATCCGACGACGGCGATTACCGCTCGGCATTCCAGATCGACCGCGACCGCGTATTGCACACGCCGACATTCCGTCGGCTGCAAAACAAAACACAGGTGTTCTGGAGCGGTGAATACGATTTCTATCGCACCCGGCTGACCCATTCGCTCGAGGTCGCACAGATCGGTCGTTCCATTTGTCACTGGCTGCTTTCCCAAGCAGACGGACCGCTCGCGCCGGATCATTTCATCGACCCCGACCTCGTCGAGGCCTCCTGTCTGTCGCACGACCTCGGTCACCCTCCTTTTGGTCATGCCGGCGAACGCAGTCTGAACCACCTGATGCAGGAGCACGGTGGATTCGAAGGCAACGCCCAGACCCTGCGCATTCTAACGGAACGAATTTTTTCCTCCCGACGCAGCGGCATGGACCCGAGTCGTGCGTTTGTTGATGGCATTCTGAAATACAAATCGCTGTGGACCGAGCTGAAATCCACCACCGGAAAAATCCCGCACAACCATTTCCTCTACGACGACCAGCAGTCGATCCTCGATTGGGTGATCGGCGGCAATGATTTCCCGCTCGAACTCCCCGCGGGCAGGGCGCGCGATTCCTTCAAGTCGATCGAATGCCAGATCATGGACTGGGCCGACGACACTGCCTATTCGCTCAATGACATCTCCGACAGCGTGCGCGCCGGATTCCTTGGTTCCGACAAAATCATCCCGTGGGCGGAGCAAAACAACATCCCCTGTGGCGAGGGCACCCCGCTCGGCGACCTGCTCCGCGCCATCCAAAAACGCCGCGTCGATCCCTTTGTCGGCAAGCGCATCGGCCTCTACATCCGCGCCACCCGGCTCACCGAGCAGGTCAATTTCCTTTCCCATCAAAGCCAACGCTACCGCTACCAGTTGCTCGTCGATCCCGCCGTGAGCGCGGAGTCGGAGCTGTTCAAAAAACTCGCCTTCGACCTCGTTTTTCTCTCCCCGCAACTCAAGCAGCTCGAACACAAGGGCAACCACATGTTGCGCGCGCTCTGGGAACTGTTGGAGAAACGCTACATCGCGCCCGGCCACATCGACGGCCAGCATTTCCAAATCCTCTCCGCCGACAGCGCCAGCGAGATCGAGCAGGCCGGGGACCCCGCTGTGAAAGCCCGGCTGATCTGCGACTTCCTCGCCGGCATGACCGACGGTTACGCCAGCCGCATGTACAAAAGGCTTTTCCTCCCCGATTTCGGTTCGATCAACGACTTGATCGGCTGAACAGCACCGATTGCGGGGCGCATTTTTTTTAGACAAATTCCCCCACTGCTGCCGCTAAAGCGATGCGGTTCTGCAGAACCTCCAGCAATTAACAACCCGTCCCATGATCGAAGTTGCAAATCTAACCAAACATTTCGGTGCCAAGTTCGCCGTTAAGGATCTGTCGTTCACTGTCAAACCCGGCGAGGTATTGGGTTTCCTGGGGCCCAACGGCGCGGGCAAGTCCACCACCATGCGGATGATCACCGGTTTCATCACCCCCTCGTCCGGCGATGCCAGGGTGTGCGGCCACTCCATCATCGACGAACCGTTTCTTGCCAAGCAAAAGATCGGCTATCTGCCCGAATCCGCGCCGCTCTACAACGACATGACGGTTACCGGATTTCTCCGCTTTTGCGCCGACGTGCGCGAACTGAAAGGCAGCGCGAAAAAGGATGCCGTCGAGCTGGCCATTGAAACCTGTTTCCTGCAAAGCGTGGCCAAGCAGTCGATCGACACCCTGTCCAAGGGCTACCGCCACCGCACCTGCCTGGCCCAGGCGATCCTGCACAACCCCGAAGTATTGATTCTCGATGAACCGACCGACGGCCTGGATCCGAACCAAAAACATGAGGTGCGGGAATTGATCAAACGCCTCGGCCAAAACAAAACCATCCTGTTTTCCACCCACATCCTTGAGGAGGTCGATGCCGCATGCACACGCGCGGTGATCGTCGACCGCGGCATCATCGTCGCCGACGGTTCGCCCGAGGAACTCAAAAAGCTGAGCCCCACCGGATCGCTGCACGACCTGTTCCGCGAGCTGACCACACACGACAGCGCTCATGGCAGCGCCGCGTGAGACCCATTCAAACCCATCACTTTTCTTTCCCATGAAACACATCTGGACGATCTTCAAACGCGAACTGAATTCGTATTTCACCCAGCCGACAGCCTATGCGATCATCTTGATCTTCCTGGTCCTGTCGTTGTTGTTCAACTTCACCTTCGGTCGGTTCATTCTGGCCGGCGATGCCAACCTGGAATGGTCCTTCTTGTTCTGGCATCCGTGGCTCTACATGCTGCTCGCACCAGCGGTCGGCATGAAACTATGGGCGGATGAGAAACGCACGGGCACCATCGAACTTCTCGGCACCTTTCCGATTCCGCCGTGGGCGATAATTCTCGGCAAGTATCTCGCCGCCGCCACTGTATGGCTGATCGCGCTCTCTCTAACATTTCCTCTCATCATCACCGTGAATTACCTCGGCGAGCCCGACAACTGGCGCATTTTCTCCGGTTACCTCGGTTCGTATCTGACATGCTGCGTGTTCCTCGCCATCACCATGTTGGTCAGCGCCTGCACCCGCGACCAGGTGGTGTGCCTGATCGTCTCGGTCAGCATCTGTGTGATAATGGTGCTCTGCGGCTATGAAGACTTCATCCGCGAGCTATCAAAATTCCGCGTCGATTATCTCGTCGAGGCGATGGTCTCTCTCGGCGTGTGGGATCACTTCCGCTCCCTCACCCGTGGACTGTTCCGCTACCAAGACATGGTATGGTTTGCCTCGATCATTTTCGCCTGCCTGGTCGGCACCTCCGCCATCCTGTCGGCAAAACGTGCCTGATTCATTCCCAAAAAATCTAACATTTTTCTCATGCATACTCCGAAAGTAACCCACCCCGTCGTTCGCGCCGCCTTTGGCATTGCGGCGCTCGTGCTCATCGCGTTCCTCGCCAACTGGCTGATTTCCCTGACCTCCTTTGGCACCAAGGGCGCGGATTTCACCGAGGACAAGGTGCACACGCTGTCCAAGGGAACCAAGTCGATCCTCGGCAAGCTCGATGCCCCGATTACCGTTCGTTATTATGCCTCCCGCAAAACCGAGGCACTGCCGCGCGAGACCAAGTTGTTCATCCGCCGGATCGACGACATCTTGAAAGAGTATGTCAACCTGTCGAAAGGCAAACTCCGCGTTGAAAACCTCGATCCCCAGCCCGACACCGATGCCGAGGACTCCGCCGGACTTGACGGCATTCAAACGCAGAACATCAACCAATACGAAAACGTCTCGCTCGGCCTGACGATTTCCTGCCTGGATCAGAACACCAGCATCAACATCAATCCCTTCGACACCCAGGCGCTCGACGAACAGGAGACGATGTTTGAATACACCCTTTCCCGTGCGCTTGGCGAGGTCTCCGCAGTGAAAAAACCGGTGATTGGCGTGATGTCCGCGCTCGATCTGAAGGGCGGTCCCGCCGGTATGCCCGGCCAGCAACCGAAGCAGGGCTGGGTGATCTATCAGCAACTCGCGCAGACATTTGAAATCAAGGACGTCGAGATGAATGCACCGGCGATTCCCGATGATGTCAAGGTGCTGCTGCTGATCCACCCCGCAGGCATCTCTCCCGAAGGAGAATTTGCCATCGACCAGTTCATCCTCAAAGGCGGCACCCTGATCGCCTGTCTGGATGCGTATTCTTTCGATGCCGCACAGTCGGGTGGCAATCCGATGATGGGCGGCGGCGGCGGCACGCCGGTTTCCTCGACCCTTCCAACCTTGCTGCCTGCGTGGAACATCAGTTTCGAAAGCACCCAAACGCTGGCCGATGGAAAATACCGCACGATGTTGCAAGGGAACCGCCCCGGATTGGCAATTCTCAGCCTGCCGGCCGAATCGATGCCCGACAAATCGGATGTGATCACCAAGAGCCTCAACGACCTGTTTTTTGTCCTTCCCGGCGCGATCACCAATCAAGGCAACAACGGTCTGGCCTCTTCGGCGCTCGTCAAGTCCTCGACGCAAGCGGGTCTGGTCAATGCGATGGAAGCCTCACAGTTCGGTCCGAATCTGGTGATCGAAAACCGCAGGTCCTACGATCTTGTGCTGCGCCTGTCCGGCAAATTCAAAACCGCCTTCCCGAATGGCAAACCCGGCGAGAAGAAAGAAGAGGCTGACAAGGAAAAGGACGAAGCGAAAGACAAGGACGCGGAGAAAAAAGCCGGGGAGAGCAAACCGACCTATCTGAAAGAGGGCGCGCAGGATTCCAATGTTTTCATCATCGCCGACACCGATGCCTTCTCCAACCAAGGTGCTTACCGCATGCAGAACCTCGGCGGCATGCAGGCCGCGATGCCCTACAATGGCAATTCCGTCCTGCTTCTCAACATACTCGACCAGGCCGCGTCGTCGGCCGACCTCATCGGCGCGCGCAGCCGGGCCTCGATCCGCAGGCCCTTCACCACCATCCGCGACATGGAAACCGCGGCGGAGGACAAGTTCGAAGAGAAACAAAAGGAATTGCGGGCCAAACAGAAAGCCGCTCAGCAACGGGTGAACGAGATCGCCAACCAGAAGAGCAGCAGCAAGGATCTGTATCTATCGCCGGAAATCCAGGCCGAGGAGAAAAAATTCCGCAAGGATTTGACCGATGCCAACAAGGAAATCCGCGAGGTCAACAAGGACCTGAAGCGCGACAAGGACAAACTTTCCGCCAAGATCATCTTCCTGAACATGGCGGTGGTTCCCGGGCTGGTCCTGCTCGCGGGAATCGTTGTCGCACTCTCCCGCCACCGCAGCTCGCGTGCACGCTGAGTTGCTCCTGAAATCCCTTTTTCAACTATCACTTAATCAACACCATGTCGAAAAAATCAGTCATCACTCTGTGGATCATCGCCGTATTGCTGGGATCTGGCGTGGCCCTGCTCAAGTTCCGCAAGCATGATACCGGCGAGGCCAAAACCCAACGCAGTCGCGGACAAACATTGCTGGAATCATTCCCGGCTGCCGATGTCGCGAAGATCCAAATCAAGGGCTTTGAGGAATCGGTTACCCTCGAGAAAAAGGACAAAAACTGGGTCGTGGCCGAACGCGCCGACTACCCCGCCAATGTCGCCACGGTCAATGCCTTGTTGCGCACCGTCGAAGAGGTGAAGATCAACAATGCCATCGAAGCCGGCCCAAGTTACGGCAAGCGGTTCGGCATCGACCTGACCGCCACCAGCAAAGCCGATCATGGCACGGAATTGACCTTCCTCAATGCCAAGAACGAAAACATCAAAACCCTATTCCTGGGCAAGCAATCCGAGGGCGGCGGTCGTTTCATTCAAAACAGCGCGGACACCTCGGGCATCTACGTGACCAGCGAAAGTTTCCCCACGGCAACCGCCGATCCCAAAGCCTGGCTCGATGATTCATTCCTCAAGGTCGAAAAAATCAAGTCGATTTCCGTTAGTGCTGCGGGCAAGCCGGAGCAGCTCGATTGGAAGCTGAGCCGCGTCACCGAAACCGCCGAGTTCACTCTCGAGGGGGCGCAGGACAGCGAAAAACTCGATGCCGCCGCGACCTCGCCGATAAAGTCACTGCTCTCGATGGCCCGCTTTCAAGATGTCGGTCCGACAGCGGAAGTCGCCACTGTGGAAAAAGCGGCGGACCGACGGGTTGCCACGATTGAAACCGTCGATGGCTTCACCTACGTCATCACCTTGGCGGTCAAGGCCAAAGCCGACAAACCCGATGCGCCCAAGCCGGAAGATGGCCCTCCGCCCCAGGAGGATGCCTACAACATGGCGGTCAAAGTAACCGCCACTCTCGCCAAAGAGCGCACCAAGGCCGCCGATGAGAAACCCGAGGATGCCAAGGCCAAGGACGAGGAGTTCCAGACGAAAATCAAAGCACTGGAGGAAAAACTCAAAACCGAGCAGGCCTTCCAGAACAACGTATTTGAGGTGTCGAAATACACCATCGACTCGCTGCTCAAATCGCGTGCCGACTTGCTTAGCAAAGCCGCGGACAATGCCGGACCACAGGCCCCCCCCCCAGGTTTGACACCGCCGCCCTCCGGCTCGTTGGAAGCCGTGACCCCGCCGATTTCGATCGAGCAGTAAGATCGCTGTATCACCTGACGCCTTCGCCCGTGAGGACCGGCAGGAAAAAGCCCGTGTGGTCTCAAATCGGGACCACCCATCACAAGCTGGTACAAAACCTGCTGGACAGGACTGGCATGCGACGGCGAATGGTCCGTCGCACCACCAAAATTACATGCTGAAAACCTAACAACAAATCAACCGCGTTTTTGCACGGGAAATATTTCAAGTTTCCGAAAATTTTTCGAATACTGGCTTGATTATCCGGCGATTGGACGGTTTATTCACCCCCCCCTATTTTTCACTACCTGATTCAATGAGCAACAACGGACTTCCCGAAAAACAAGGACTTTACGACCCACAGTATGAGCACGATGCATGTGGTGTCGGCTTTATTTGCCAAATGAAAGGGAAGCGCAATCACGAGATCATCGGTCAGGCGCTGACTGTGCTGGTGAACATGGACCATCGCGGAGCCTGCGGATGCGAAACCAACACCGGCGACGGGGCGGGAATTTTGATCCAGATTCCCCACAAGTTTCTGAAAAAGGCCACGGCTTCACTCGGATTCACACTGCCGGAAGCGGGCCGTTACGGGCTCGGCATGGTCTACCTCTCCCCCGACCCTCAGGTTCGCGCTCAGAGCGAACAATTGTTCGAATCGATCGCTTCACAAGAAGGGCTGGTAGTTCTGGGATGGCGTGACGTGCCCACCAACAACTCGACCTTGGGCAACTCCGCTCTCGCGAGCGAGCCGTTCATGCGCCAGGTATTCATCGAACGCAGTCCGGATTGCACGAATGATCTGGCCTTTGAACGCAAGCTCTATGTGCTGAGAAAAATCAGCTATTTCCAGCTCCGCGCCAATGGTTCCGACAATTTCTGGTACTGCTCCAGCCTCTCCTGCCGCACCGCGATTTACAAGGGCATGCTGATGCCGGAACAAGTCGGCCAGTATTTCCTCGATCTCGGCGATCCCGACATGGAAACCGCGCTGGCTCTGGTGCACTCGCGTTTCTCGACCAACACCTTCCCAAGCTGGGAGCGCGCCCACCCGTTCCGCTACATCGCCCACAATGGCGAAATCAACACGCTGCGCGGCAATGTCAACTGGATGAACGCCCGGCAACCGTTGTTGAACAGCCCTCTTTTTGGCGACGACATCAAAAAAATCCAGCCGATCATCAATGATCATGGGTCGGACTCCGCAAAATTCGACAACGTGTTCGAACTCCTCGTCATGGGCGGTCGTTCGCTGCCACACGCGATGATGATGATGATTCCGGAGCCCTGGTCCGGTCACGAGTCGATGAGCGACGAGAAAAAAGCGTTCTACCAATTTCACTCCTGCATGATGGAACCATGGGACGGCCCCGCTTCGGTGGCTTTTACCGATGGCACAATGATTGGCGCCACGCTGGACCGCAACGGCCTTCGCCCCTCGCGTTACTATGTCACCAAGGACGACCTCGTGATCATGGCGTCCGAAGCCGGAGTGCTGCCGATTCCGCCCGAAAACATCGCCCACAAAGGCCGCTTGCAACCCGGCCGGATGTTCCTGGTCGACATGCAGGAGGGCCGCATCGTCGCAGACGACGAAATCAAACAGCGCATCGCCTCCGAACAACCCTACCGCGCGTGGCTCAACGAAAATTTGATCAAACTCGCTGATGTGAACGATGCCCCTCACGTCGCCGAGCCCGACCATGCAACCATCACCCAACGCCAACACGCGTTTGGTTATACCTTCGAAGACCAGCGGAAAATCCTGCTGCCGATGGCCAAAGAAGGCGTCGAGGCCACTGGCGCGATGGGGACCGACATTCCCCTCGCGGTGCTGTCGAACAAATCGAAGCTTTTATACGACTATTTCAAGCAACTGTTCGCCCAGGTAACCAATCCGCCGATCGATTGCATTCGCGAGGAAATCGTGACTTCTTCGGTGACGACCATCGGTCCGGAACGCAACCTGCTCGACCCAAAACCGGAGAGCGCGCACCTGATTGAACTGCAGACGCCGGTGATTTCCAACGAAGAACTCGCCAAGCTGAAACACGTGGCCGAAGGTGAGTTCCGCTCGGTCACGCTGCCGATCCTTTTCGACCCGAAACAGGGTGTCAAGGGCTTGGAAAGCGCGTTCGAGGAACTTTGCCGCCAGGCGACCCTGCAAATCGATGCGGGCATGAACATCATCATTCTCAGCGACCGCGGCGTGGACAAAAACAATGCCGCGATGCCGGCGCTGCTTGCGGTTTCGGGATTGCACCATTACTTGATCCGCGAGGGCAAACGTACGCTTGTCGGTCTGGTGCTGGAATCCGGCGAACCCCGCGAAGTCCACCACTTCTGCACTCTGGTGGGTTATGGCTGCGCCGCAATCAATCCCTATCTGGCTTTTGAAACGCTCGACGACATGATCCGCCAGAATTTGCTGGTCGGAGTGGATCATTACACCGCCTGCAAGAATTTCATCAAATCCGCCACCAAGGGCATTGTGAAGGTGGCATCGAAAATCGGCATCTCGACCATCCAAAGTTACCTCGGCGCGCAGATTTTCGAATGCGTGGGCCTGCAAAAATCGCTGGTGGACAAATTTTTCACCGGAACCGCAAGCCGCATCGAGGGATCGGACCTGGAGGCCATTGCGATTGAGGCCATCGACCGCCATCAGCGAGCTTACTCGGACCGCAGTGGTCGCACCGAGGCTCTGGAAGTGGGCGGCGAGTATCAATGGCGCGCCGAGGGCGAGGCCCACTTGTTCAGTCCACAAGTCATTCACTCGCTGCAAAGCGCGGTGCGCACCGGCAATTACAAGACTTTCAAAACCTACAGCGGTTTGGTGAACGAGCAGACGAAGCAGCATTTCACCCTGCGCGGCTTGCTGGATTTCAAACCCAGCACGGCCATCCCGATCGAGGAGGTGGAGTCGGTGGACGACATCCTCAAACGCTTCAAGTCGGGAGCGATGAGTTACGGATCGATTTCCGGCGAAGCCCACGAGGCACTGGCGATCGCAATGAACCGGATCGGCGGCAAATCCAACACCGGCGAAGGCGGGGAGGACCCCGACCGCTATACTTGGACCAATGAGCGCGGCGATTCGAAGAACAGCGCGATCAAACAAGTCGCGTCGGGTCGTTTCGGAGTCACCAGCCTTTATCTCACCCAGGCGCGCGAGTTGCAGATCAAGCTGGCCCAAGGCGCGAAACCCGGCGAGGGCGGACAGCTCCCCGGCGGAAAAGTGTATCCGTGGATCGCCAAAACCCGCCACTCGACTCCGGGTGTCGGCCTGATTTCCCCTCCCCCGCACCACGACATTTATTCGATCGAGGACCTCGCCGAATTGATCCACGATTTGAAAAACGCCAACCGCGCCGCGCGAATCAGCGTCAAGCTGGTCAGCGAGGTCGGTGTCGGCACCATCGCGGCGGGCGTCGCCAAGGCCCATGCGGATGTCGTGCTGATCTCGGGATTCGACGGCGGCACCGGAGCTTCGCCGCAGACCTCGATCAAACACGCAGGCCTGCCGTGGGAACTCGGGCTCGCCGAAACCCATCAGACTTTGGTGCTTAATAATCTCCGCTCGCGCATCGCGGTGGAGACCGACGGACAACTGAAAACCGGTCGCGACGTGGTGATTGCCGCGTTGCTCGGTGCCGAGGAGTTTGGCTTTGCCACCGCACCGCTGGTTTCGCTCGGCTGCATCATGATGCGCGTTTGTCACCTCAATACCTGCCCGGTCGGCGTGGCAACCCAGGACCCGGAACTGCGGAAAAAATTCACTGGCGACCCGGAACACGCGGTCAATTTCATGCGTTTCATCGCCACCGAAGTTCGCGAAATCATGGCTGAACTCGGATTCCGCAAGATCACCGACATGGTCGGTCGCACCGATGCGCTGGAGCCGAAACATGCCGTCGAACACTGGAAGGCGAAGGGAATCGATCTTTCCAGCATCCTCTACTCACCGCCGATGGGACCGGAAGTCGGACGTTTCTGCACCGATGCCCAGGATCACGGTTTGGAGAAAAGCATGGACATCACAACGCTGCTGGAGCTTTGCAAACCGGCGATCGAGCGCGGCGAAAAAGTCGAGGCAAAACTGCCGATCATGAACACCAACCGAGTTGTCGGTACAATCCTTGGCAATGAAATCACCAAGCGCCACTGGAACGGACTGCCGGACGACACGGTCTATCTGCAATTCCGCGGCTCGGCGGGTCAGAGCATAGGCGCTTTCATGCCGAAGGGTGTCACCATCGAGGTCGAGGGCGATGCCAACGACTATGTGGGCAAGGGCCTCAGCGGTGGACGTTTGATCATTTACCCCGATGCGAAGGCGACATTCGCGGCGGAGGAAAACATCATCATCGGCAATGTCGCGCTCTACGGCGCCACCAGCGGCGAACTCTTCGTGCGCGGTGTCGCCGGCGAACGTTTTGCCGTGCGCAATTCCGGTGTCAATACCGTCGTCGAGGGCATCGGAGATCACGGCTGCGAATACATGACCGGTGGAAAAGTGGTCGTGCTCGGCACCACAGGTCGGAATTTCGCCGCAGGCATGAGCGGGGGGGTCGCCTACATCCTTGATGAACAGGGCGATTTCGCCAAGCACTGCAATACGCAGATGGTCGCACTGGAATCGATCGACGACGAACAGGAAGCCGAATCCCTGCGCGCCTTGATTCAGAAACACGCCGATGCGACGTTGAGCCAGAAAGCCAACAAGGTGCTGGCGGGCTGGAAGGAATCCCTGCCGAAATTCGTGAAAGTCATGCCGCGCGATTACAAACGCGTGCTGCAGGCGATTGCCAAAGCCGAAGCCGACGGGTTGAGCGGCGACGAAGCGCTGGCTGCGGCCTTTGAGGCGAATGCCAGGGATGCCGCACGTGTCGGCGGCGGCTGATGGCCGCGAGTCACACGAATGATCTTCATTTCAAACTACACGCAACATGGGAAAACCTACCGGATTCATGGAATTTACCCGCGAGCTGCCCGCGGACCGCTCGCCTTTGGAACGCCTGGCTGATTGGAGGGAAATCCACCTTCACATGCCGGAGGACAAGCTGCGCACTCAAGGATCGCGCTGCATGGACTGCGGCGTGCCGTTCTGCCATACGGGAAAACTGATCAGCGGCATGGCCAGCGGTTGCCCGATCAACAACCTGATCCCGGAATTCAATGACCTCGTCTACCGCGGACTGTGGCGCGATGCCCTCGACCGCCTCCACAAAACGAACAATTTCCCCGAGTTCACCGGTCGAGTCTGCCCCGCGCCCTGCGAGGGTTCCTGCGTGCTCGGCATCAACAACCCGCCGGTCACGATCAAGAACATCGAGGTTTCGATCATCGACAAGGGCTGGGACGAAGGCTGGGTTGTCGCCAACCCGCCGGACAAGCGCACCGGTAAAAAAGTCGCGGTGATCGGCTCCGGCCCCGCAGGATTAAGCGCGGCTGCCCAGCTCAATAGCGCCGGTCACACGGTGACGGTTTTCGAACGCGCCGACCGCCCGGGCGGACTGCTGATGTATGGCATTCCCAACATGAAACTCGATAAAAACGAGGTCGTGCTGCGCCGAATCAGCCTGCTCGAAGACGAAGGCGTGAAATTTGTTTGCAATACCAACATCGGCAGCGACTACGCCACGGCGGATCTGCTGAAAAATTTCGACGCGGTGGTTGTCTGCACCGGTGCCACCAAACCGCGCGATCTGTCGATCCCGGGCCGTGAATTGCACGGCATACATTTCGCCATGGAATTCCTCACCGCCAATACCCAGGCGGTGCTCGACGGCGAAGCGAGCGAAAATTTCATCGATGCCAAGGGGAAAAATGTCGTCATCATCGGCGGCGGCGACACCGGCACCGACTGCGTGGGCACCTCCCTGCGCCATGGCTGCACGACCGTCTGTCAACTCGAATTCCTGCCCAAACCGGCGTTGAGCCGTCAGTCCGACAATCCCTGGCCCGAATGGCCGAAGACCTACAAGGTCGATTACGGCCAGGAAGAAGCTGCGGCGAAATTCGGTCACGACCCGCGGATTTACACCACCACCGCCACCCACTTTGAAGGCGATCAAAACGGCGCGGTCAAAGCCGTGCATACCGTGCAGGTGGAGTGGAACAAAAACGAAAACGGTCAGTTCGTGCCGAAAAACATCGAAGGCAGTGAGAAAATCATGCCCGCGGAACTGGTGCTGCTGGCGATGGGATTCCTCGGGCCCGAACAACCCTTGCTCGACTCCCTGGGCATTGCCCGCGACGCCCGCAGCAACATTGCCGCCGAGCACGAGAAATACACCACCAACATCCCCGGTGTCTTTGCCGCCGGCGATTGCCGTCGTGGCCAAAGCCTCGTTGTGTGGGCCTTCAACGAAGGCCGCGGCGCCGCCCGTGAATGCGACCGTTATCTCATGGGCAACACCGACCTGCCCTGACCCGCCCGGGTGGTAAAGATTGTCAAAAAACTCCTTGGCAAGCCCGGGAGATTGGCTACTCTGCGCCAATGTAGCTGACGGAAGTTTTCCGACTTTCCAGTCCGCTGACAAAACCGCAACCAACACCGAGCAACCAACAACAGAAATCATGAACAAATCCGACCTGATCAAAGTCATCGCCGAAGTGCCGGGCCTGAGCAAACAGCAAGCCGAACTCGCCTTGAAAGCCTTTTGCGATGCGATCACCAGCGCATTGAAGAGCGGCGACAAAGTGACGCTGCCCGAACTGGGCACTTTTTCCGTCAGCGAGAGGGCCGAACGGCCCGGACGCAATCCGCGCACGGGAGTTGAAATGACCATCAAAGCCCGCCGCGTCCCCAAGTTCAAACCGGGCAAGGCATTGTCCGATACCGTCAATTGACCCGCCACCTGCGACCATCGCAGGAATCGACTAGCGACTAAACCAAGCCGGGGACGCTGTTTTCCCAAACGCGTCAGGAGCGGGGAACCTGTAGAGTTGCGCTGCGAAATGCCTTTTAGTTCCGCAGGAACGGCATATCTGTAGCAAACGATTTCACATGATTTCCAGCTCCGTAGGTGCGGCATTGGAGAAACTTGCCGCATCCACGGCATAGGGGCGGTTCCCCTCCCCAGGAAGGCGAAAGGCACTGCAAGTTTTTGCACCGGATTTGTCAACCGACGGAAGGCACTGCAAATATTTTCATCGGCATTTTCCGGCCACTGCCAGAACTAGCGGCGCGGCAGCAGAGGCAATCCAAGCTCTTTCAGAAAATCATTGTGCTTCCCGGTAGCTGTATTGATTGCTGCTTCGATCTCCACCAGGTCGGCATTGGTCTCTTCAAGGTCGATCTCTTTTTCGCCCACCGCCGTGCTGATGTAGCGGGAGATGTTCAGGTTGTAGCCGTTCTTCTCGATCTCGTCCATGTCCACCCGCCGGGAGTAGCGGGTCTCCTCCGTACGGTTCTGATAGGTATCGATGATCTTGGCGATGTGCTCAGGCGTCAGTTGGTTCTGGCGCTTGCCTTTCACGAAGTGCTCGGCGGCGTTGATGAAGAGCACGTCGTCCGGCTTCTTGCACTTCTTGAGGACGAGGATGCACACCGGGATGCCGGTGGAGTAGAAGAGGTTCGCGGGCAGGCCGACGACGGTGTCGATGTGGCCGTCCTTGAGCAGCTTGGTGCGGATGCGTTCTTCGGCACCGCCACGGAAGAGCACGCCATGCGGCAGGATGATCGCCATCACGCCTTCGTCTTTCAGGAAATGGAAGCCGTGGAGGAGGAAGGCAAAGTCGGCGGCGGACTTGGGGGCGAGGCCGTGGCTTTTGAAGCGCACATCATCGGCCAGAGAATCGGTCGGTTCCCAGCGGTAGCTGAAGGGCGGATTGGCGACGATGGCGTCGAAGCTGGGCTTCTTGGCGGGGTTCGCCTCGCGCATCATGTCCCACTCGTTGAGCAAGGTGTCGCCGTGGAAGATGTCGAACTCCGTGTCCTTCACCCCGTGCAGCAGCATGTTCATCCGAGCCAGGTTGTAGGTGGTGATGTTTTTCTCCTGGCCGAAGATCTTGCCGATGGTGCCCCCCGCCTTGTTCACCTTCTTGCGGACGTTGAGCAGCAGCGAGCCGGAGCCGCAGGCCATGTCCATCACGCTTTCCAGACGCTTCTTGGTGCCGGTCTTCGGCTCCTGGCTGTCCAGCGTGACGATGGCGGAGAGGATGTCGGAAATCTGCTGTGGCGTGTAGAACTCGCCCGCCTTCTTGCCGGACCCGGCGGCAAACTGGCCGATCAGGTATTCATAGGCATCGCCCAGTGCGTCGATGTCCGTGGAGAAATTCATCAAACCCTCGGCGATCTTTTGAATGATGGTGCAGAGCTTGCCGTTCCGGTCCTCATACTTCTTGCCCAGCTTGGGGAAACTCAGGTCAATCTCTGAGAACAGGCCCTGGAAGGTGCTCTCGAAGGATTCCGTCTCGATGTATTTGAAGCCCGCTTGCAGCGTGTTCAGCAGCTCCGCATTCTGAGTGCGGGCCAGGTTG
>CAMAQB010000007.1 GCA_945860285.1 Akkermansia muciniphila
CCATAGCCTTCCTTCCCACGGTCGGTCACCCTCCCGCAGTTGGCTTCTGGTAGTGCTTTTCATCGCTAGCAGTTCCTTTTGTTCTTCGATGTTCATTCTATTCACAAGGGACTTGAACCCTTTTTAGTTTCAGTGCATGCTACGCACACGCAAGGCGTCCCTCCTAACGCCTGACCCGCCTCCAGTTCCAGCCACCATGACCGTTATAACATCAACCCCGTGTTCCACCCTCGCCCCCGGTCAGGCGTAGGAGGACTCGACGTTAATCACGCGCCGGCCTCGGGATCGAAGTCCTTCGGTGCGCGGATGATTTTCTCGACGGCGTGTTTGGTGAGCAGGTTGCCACCGCTGGCGCGGCCTTTGACGGCTACTTCCGAAAATTGAAAGGGCCGGGTGACGTTGCGGAGTCGCAGTTGTGGTTTGAGATGGACGATCAAGGTCTGCGCCGCGCTGTCTTTTTCTGTCTTGTGAACGGCGAAATACAAAATCCGCGTGCCTGCCTTGCCCTTGGCGAGATCGTACACCTTGTCGCGGGTCACGCCGCCGATTTGAAACCGTTTGGCATACACCGCGCCTTCCTTGCCGTCGCGATAGATGATCGAATAAAATAGCGGCTCGTCCTTGCGCAATACCGCCACGTGGATCGGCTTCTGCCCGATGAACACCTTGTCCGCGATTTTGACGACCTTCATTTTGGCATCCTGGGTCATCGCGATGACATCATCGATCGTCGAGCATTTTTCCACGGCTTCGTCCTTTTTGAGGCCGTAGCCAGCGAAGCCGTTTTTCCAGTCCACGTAAAGCGTTTCTGTGGCCGCAACCACCTGTGCGCGATCCACCCGGTCAAATGTGGCAATCTCGGTGCGCCGCTCCCGACCTTCACCATATTTTTTCTTCAAATCCTCAAACCACTTGATGGTGTATTTGTTGAGCTGCTTGAAATTTTTCTGGGTGGTGTCGATGTCCTTTTCCAACCCACGGATTTCCTCGTCGGCTTTGAAGGCATCGAATTTGGAAATGCGCTTGATCTTGATTTCGGTGAGCCTGACGATGTCCTCTTCAGTAACTTCGCGTTTGAGCAACTTTTTGAAAGGCTGCAATCCATCATCGATCGCCTTGATCACGGCCTCCCAGGTTTCGCACTCTTCGATGTCGCGATAGATGCGGTTTTCGATGAAGATTTTCTCCAGCGAGCTGAAGTGCCATTTCTCCGCCAGTTCCGCCAGTTTGATTTGCAATTCCATGCCCAGCAAATCCTTGGTGTGGGTGGTGTTGCGACGGAGAATTTCCGAGACCCCGAGAAACTGCGGCTTGCCATCGGCGATGACGCAGGCATTGGGTGAAATCGACAACTCGCAATCGGTGAACGCATAGAGGGCATCACGCGCGGTCTCGGGCTCGACACCGGCCGGCAGGTGCACGAGGATATCGCAGAACTCGGCCGTGTTGTCCTCGATCTTCTGGATCTTGATTTTTCCCTTGTCCGCCGCCGCGACGATGCTTTCCATCACCGCGCCGGTGGTGGTACCAAAGGGGATCTCGGTGATCCGCAACAGGCCTTTTTTTTCCGTGGAAATTCTCGCCCTCACGCGGATTCGCCCGCCGCGCAAGCCGTCGCGGTATTCGGCCACATCCATGATGCCCGCGGTGGGGAAATCCGGCACCAGAGTGAATGGTTCGTTGCGCAGGATCGCGATGGAGGCATCGATGAGTTCGATGAAATTGTGCGGCAGCACCTTGCAGGCAAGACCCACCGCAATTCCCTCCACACCCTGAGCGAGCAGGAGCGGAAACTTCACCGGCAGCGTCACGGGCTCCTTGTTGCGGCCATCGTAACTCGGTGTCCACTCGGTGGTCTTGGGATTGAACACCACCTCCAGGGCAAACTTGGTGAGCCGGGCCTCGATGTAGCGCGATGCCGCCGCGCTGTCGCCGGTAAGGATGTTCCCCCAGTTGCCCTGGGTGTCGATCAACAATTCTTTCTGCCCCAGTTGCACCATCGCGTCGCCGATCGATGCGTCGCCATGAGGATGGTATTTCATGGTGTTGCCGACGATGTTGGCGACTTTGTTGTATCGACCGTCATCGAGTTCCTTGGTCGAATGCATGATCCGCCGCTGCACCGGCTTAAGCCCGTCGTTCAAATGCGGCACCGCGCGTTCGAGAATCACATAACTGGCATAATCGAGAAAGTAATCGGAATACATCGCCCCCAATGAGGAAGGATGATCGTCGGAATCGGTTGTCATCGCGGGAGATGATTAAGCATTCCAAATCAACTACGCAAGTCCTTTTGTACCAGGGCGGTTTTTCCGCGCGAACGAACCAGTGAACGCAGCCCTGATTTTTTCGTGATCGACGTGGCTCGATTTCATGATTACAACAATGGAACAATTCGACGACGGCTCGGTAAACACGGGTTGTTACTGTTACGCGGAAAATGAATGCGAACTTGGACAAGAGGGCAGGAAAACAGTGCAACGGAGTCGTCCGGCATGCGATGATCATTTGCATGGAACTGAATAGGGCATGGCCCTGCCTGATGATTGTGCTGGCATTGATGCAATCTGTGTCGGCTCACGGCGCCTATCACGATGTGGTGCGAAAAATCCGCGAACAGTTGAAACAGCAGCCCGACAATGCGGCACTGCATTTCAAACTCGCCCAGGCCCATGTCGGTCACGAGGAAGCATCCGCCTGCCTGGAGGAATTGAAGGTCGTCGAAAATCTGGCACCGGGTGCATACCCGACCGCCCCCCTGCGCGGCCTGGCTCTCTCCATCGCCGACAAAGACGAGGAAGCCAAAACAGAGCTGGACGGTTTTCTAACGAAAAATCCCCGGCATGGCGCCGCCCTAGCCACCCGCGGCAGGGTGCTGATGAAACTCAAGCGACCGGCCGAAGCGGTCGTCGACCTGCAAAATGCGGTGAAGTTCACATCGGCTCCCGAGGTCGAACTGATCCAGGACCTGAGCGATGTCTGCATGCAGGTGGGAAAACCGAAAATGGCGAGTCAGACAATCGACGAGGCGTTGAAAACATCGGGCGATTCCCCCGCCCTGTTGCAGATGGCCCTCGTGATCGAACGCGAAACGAAGAACTGGGATGCCGCCTTGCGTCGCATCGAGGCCCTTCAGAAATTCGCACCTCGTCCGGAAACATGGATGGCCGAACGAGCGCTTTTGCTATCAACGGCAGGCCGCACTGAAGAATCGCGCGCGGCCTGGATTGCCCTGCGCGACCGGCTTCTCTCCCTGCCGAATCTTGAACGCGGATCGCCGCAGAATTCCGAACTTCTCAAACAGGCCCGCAAGGCATTGGGCGAGACATTTCCCGAACCGGTGTCCATTGCTCCGAAACCATGATGCACCTGCTGAATCTTTCCCTGATGAACCCGACCCGAATATTCACCATTCTCGCGAAGCTCTCCTTGCCGATGGCGGCGCAGCTTTCACTTTCCGCTACCACGCCGACCATCGCACTGCATTCGCCCGCCAGCCTGGCATCGGTGACCGCGCCCGCCACCACTCTTCAGGTCTCCCTCGGTGATCCAAAAAACCAAGCGCTCACCGTGACGTTTTATGGTCGGATGAAACCCCCGGCGCCCGGCCCGGACTTCACCTTGGTGATTCTGCCCGACACCCAGTTTTATGCGGAGAACCTCAACAACCGCTTTCCTCAGTTTCTCTCGCAAACGAACTGGATCGTCAGTTCCAAGAACAGCTTGAACACCGTCTTTGTCGCCCACGTGGGTGACATGACACAAAACTACGACACCTTGGAGGACGAGTTCATTCGCTCCGACCAGGCAATGGACATCATCGAGAATCCGGCCACGACCCTTCTCACTCACGGCATCCCCTGGGGCGGCGCGCCGGGCAATCACGACATCGGCCCCGGTGGATCGACGAAATTCTGGAACCAGTATTTCGGCACCGCACGTTGGGCCGGTCGCAACTACTGGGGGGGCAACTACGGCTCGAACAACAATAACAACTATCAGCTCTTCAGCGCCAGTGGACTGGATTTTATCGTCGTCAATCTGATCTACAACGCCAACACCGACGGCAACCAAGCGGTGCTGGACTGGGCGGACGCGCTGTTGAAAGCTCATCCTGACCGCCGAGCCATCATCACCAGCCACTGGCTGATCAACACCAGCTTACCACCGGCCAACGCCGACTGGGGCGGTCATGGGCAGGCGGTTTACGACAACTTGAAGGACAACCCGAATCTTTTTCTGATGCTCTGCGGACACATCCATGGAGAAGGTCGAAGAGTCGATGTCTTCGAGGGCCGCAGCGTGCACACCGTGCTGCAGGATTACCAGAACCGCAGCGATGGCGAAGGCGGCGGCGGTTCCTGGCTGCGCTATTTCACGTTCTCCCCGGCAAACAACGAGATCCGCGCCAGAACTTTCCGCACCACCACCGGCGCTTACGAAACCGATGCCGACAGCGAATTCACCCTGCCGTACAACATGACATCACCCGCTGCCTGGGTCGAGCTGGGCACTGTGAACTCTCCCGGAGGCGCAGCCACGACGAAACTTGATTGGACGGGTCTGAAACCGGGAACCGACTACGAATGGTATGCCGCCGTCTCCGATGGTGCCAATCCCGTTAGCAGTGAGGCCCGGAGTTTCAGTGTCCCCCCCCCTGAGACGATTCAGCCGAGGTAATCTTCGCTGCCGTCCAGTTTTCGGATTTCACAACGCCTGCCTCGGACCATCTAACAACCTGCAAACCACCAGTTCTCCGGAAAATGCTGGTCATTTCACCTCCTTTGCTGTCAGCTTGAGCCCGCCGATGAAGAATCGATTCTGGATCCGGATCTTGTTGATGATCGCGCTGACGGGCTGGATGTCGGCGGCCGAGACGCTTGTTTATAAAAATGTCGACGGTCGCGAACTGAAGTTGTCGATTGAGAAACCCGCGGCGTGGAAGGCCGGCGACCGGCATCCGGCGATCGTGTTCTTTTTTGGCGGCGGCTGGGTGGGCGGAAGCGCCACGCAGTTTCTCAAACAAAGCGAGTATCTCGCGCAGCGGGGCATGGTCGGCGTGCGCGTCGAATACCGAACGATCCCCAAGGGCGACAAAGGTCCACCTTCTGTTTGTTGTGCCGATGCCAAATCGGCGATGCGCTATGTGCGCGCCCATGCCGACGAATTGGGAATCGATCCCCAGCGCATAGCCGCAGCAGGTGGCTCGGCGGGAGGTCATCTGGCGGCCTTCACAACCATGGTTGACGGCCAGGATGCCCCTGACGATGACTTGAAGGTATCCTGCAAAGCCAATGCCCTGGTGCTGTTCAATCCGGTGTTCAACAACGGCCCAGGCCAGTATGGCAACGAACGCATGGGCGCGGATTTTTTGAAATTCTCGCCCGCCCACCATGTCACCGCGCAAACGCCTCCCACCATCGTGTTTCTGGGCGACTCGGACAAACTGATCCCCGTTGACGTGCTGCGAAAATTCGCAGCCGGAATGAAAAAAGTCGGAGCCCGCTGCGAATCGCACATTTATGAGAAAAGCGGGCACGGATTTTTCAACAACGAGCCGCATTTTTCGGCAACGCTGTTTGAAACCGACACCTTCCTCGGTTCGCTGGGCTGGTTGCAGGGGCCGCCGACCCTGCCAAAGCCAAAGCTGAAAAAAATCGATGAATCATAGTTCTTTGATTGAAAAGCCATGCCCGCTCCCCTAGAATTTGTTTCATGCCCGCCAGGGAAACGTCACTTCACCCAAAAGAATCACATAAAATCTTTCAGAACTCGCTGTTTGAAAGATTGGCAAACTCCGAACGGTTCCTCGTCTATCAGGATGCCTTCCGCGCTGCCACCGGGCTGCCGCTGCGCCTCGTAGCCGCCGATACGGATCACTGGTGCCTTGACGATCAAAACATCAACCGCAGTCCGTTCTGCGAGTTGCTCAACCTCTGCAAAAGCGCTTGCCACGCGTGCATCGATGTCAACACGCGGTTGATGAAGGATGCCACGGTGAACGGCCCCGCCACCTGTCATTGTTTTGCGGGGCTCTATGCATCCGCAGTGCCGATCAAACTCGGAGCTTCGACGATTGCCTATCTCAAAACCGGCCAGGTCTTTTCCCGCACCCCGGACGAAGACAGCTTCGAAAACGTGCTGGCGCTGCTCGGTCGAAAAACCATTCCCGCCAAGGATGTGGCCTTGCTCAAAACTGCCTATTTTGAGACGAGAACCATCGATCCAAAACGCTATCAAAGCATGATCACCCTGCTTTCCAGTTTCGCGGAGCAGCTTTCCGTCTACTGCGAACAACTGTCGATCATCGATCAGGGCTCCGAACCGGCGGCGATTGCCAAGGCGAAAAAATACATCCACAGCCATCTCGACCAGGCCCTGCCTCTCGGTGATGTCGCCCGCGTCGCCGGGCTCTCCGAATCCCATTTCTGCAGGCTGTTCAAGGAGAGCACCAATCTCACCCTCACCGACTACATCAACCGTTGCCGGATCGAATGGGCGAAGCGCGAGTTGCTCAATCCCGAAGTCCGCGTGTCCGAAATCGCCTATCAAATCGGCTACCAGTCGCTCTCGCAGTTCAACCGCTCCTTCGCGCGCATCACCGGCTCCTCGCCGACAAATTTCCGCCGTCAACTGAACGATCCGGCGAATTCCTGAAACAACAAATGCAGAACCCCATGAAAACAATCGCCACCATTTTCACCCTGTGCGCCTGCCTTGGCTGGGCCAGGGAAGTGGAACTCAAGTCGATCGCTTTCACCGTCGTGGAAGACCAACGCATCTTTCAGCGCGCGGAGCAGGACAAGCGCTCCTGCGTCTGGACCGACACCGTGGCGGATGCGTCGAAATTGCTAGAGTCCTTTGGCATCGCGGACAAAAAAATTGAGATGAAGGAGGGCCAGTTACTGGCGGTCTTTCTCACCGAACCAATCCACGAGGATCTGACCGCGATTGTTTTCAACCGCAGCATGTCGGAAACCTTCGCCGATTTCGCCGACTCCGGATTGCGGGTGAAAATGAGCGCTCCTGCGGAAGGGAAAAAATACACCCATCTCACCGCGGTGGTTTTCACCCCCGTTCAGGCGGTGAAAACGATCGGGATTCGCAGGATGGTGGAAGATGCCGTGTCAGAAAAGTTCAGCGCGGATCCGAAGTAAGCGCCCTCGCCAAGGTCTGCTCGTTATTTTTTGTCGAGAAACACCTCTTCCACAGGAGCATCGGGCAGGGCGTTGAGGAAATTTTTCCCATAGCGCTTGGTGAGGATCCGGTTGTCGAGAATGTGAATGAAGCCACGATCACCGGCGGTGCGGATCAGACGTCCCACTCCTTGTCTCATTTTCAGAATCGCCTCGGGCACGCTGTACTCCATGAAAGCATTGCCGCCTTCGGCCTCGATGGCTTCGATGCGCGATTGTGTCATGGGATGATCCGGCACCGCAAAGGGAAGTCGGGTCAGGATCACGTTCGACAACGCTTCGCCCGGCACGTCCACACCGGTCCAAAAACTATCGGTGCCAAAGAGAACGCTGTTGATGTCCTTGCGGAACTCCTCGATCATGCGATGCCGGGTCATTCCCCCGCCCTGCACCAGCAACTGCCAGCCTTTTTTGCGGAAAAACCCCTCGAGTTGCGTCGCCGCATCGCGCATCGCCCGATAACTTGTGAAGAGCACGAAGGCGCGACCCTGGCTCACTTCCACCGCCATCCGGATGGCGATGGCCAATGCCTTCGCATACCTGGGATCGGACGGCTCGGGCATGTCGCGGAAAATCTTCACCACCATCTGTTCGCGGTAGTTGAAGGGACTGCCAATCGTCATGCAGCGCGCTTCTTCGGCCCCAACCCGACCTTTGAACCATTGCAAGTTGGGGTCGCCAACGCCAAGGGTCGCGCTGGTCATCACGCAGGTTTTCCCCGGCGCGAAAAGGAGGCGCCGCAAGGTCTCCGCCACCTTCACCGGCGCGGCGTGAAGGGAAAATTGCACTTCCTCGCGGCCACCGCGTTCGACCCAGTAAACATTCCCTTCCTCCTGTTGATCGAGGAAGACTTGCAGGGCGCCATGCAGCTCGCGGAGGCGGCGCGACGCGTCCTGCAACTCGGCTTTTGAAGCCTCCCCTTCCACGTCAGCCGCCAGCTCGTCGATCTCGTTCCACAAATCCCGCAAGGGACCGGCGAGAGAGTTGTCGACCAATCCCGGACGCCGGACCCGGAACTCCTTGGAGTATTGACCGAAGCGGACCGATTCGCCGATCGATTGAAAAAAGTTGTCGGCCTCGCCGAGCAGTCGTTCCACCGCGATCATGGCGGATGCCTTGCGATAGCTTTTCAGCAATCCTTTTTTGGTGCGCGGATGATACAAGCGCATCAGGTCGAATTTCAATCCCGCCTGGCTGACCCGCAGGCCGAGCTGGGTTGCCGCCACGTGTTCGATGGTGTGCGCTTCATCGAGAACGACAAAATCGTTAGGAAACAGAAAGCCATTCATGGCACCGGCATCGCCCGCCGCGACATCATCCGCCGCGCCCAGCAGCGCGAAGAACAGGGTGTGGTTCACCACTACCATCTTCGCATCGGCCGCCGCCTTGCGCGCCTCCTGGAAAAAACAATTGCCGCGCGGTCCGCAATTGCGCGCCGTGCAGATGTGCGGATCGCTGCACACCTGCTGCCAAACTTTCGGCGAAGGCGTGAAGTCCATGCCGCTGAGGGTGCCGTCCCGCGTGGCTTCGGCCCAGCGGGCGATGGCCTTCAGCTCGTCGTCCTCCGAACTGGTGAACAAATCCGCGGTTTGCTCCATCGCCCGCCGCAATCGCACCGGGCAAAGGTAGTTGCCACGACCTTTCAAAAGAACTGCCGGAAAATCTTCGCGCAGCATTTTGCGCACGATGGGAATGTCCTTGCGAGTCAATTGCTCCTGCAAGTTGATCGTGTGCGTGGAGATTACCGCCTTGCGCCCGGTTTCGAGGGAATAGCGGGCGGCGGGCAGCAGATACGCCAGCGATTTCCCCACTCCCGTGCCCGCTTCCGCCAACAAGGCCGAACTGCCGACCAACGCTTCCGCCACCGCCACCGCCAGTTGCTGTTGTTGGGGACGATACTCGAAATCCTTGGACTTCGACAGCAGCCCGCCGAGGGAAAATGCCGCGTGCATCTCCTCCGCCAGCCCCGGACCGGCCACCCCCTCGCTCACGGCAATCATGCTCGACACCTCATGCTCGAATCCACTGCGGCATCACAGGGTTCCGGCGGCCTGTGCCTGCAAAAACTGCACCCTTGCATCCGCTTCCTTGAGCGTGACAAATCCATCACCATTGGCATCCGCCGCATCAAACCGCTTCTTAAGCCCCCCTTTGGCTACTTGCACCTTGTAAAACTCGTCGTAGCTCACCGAACCATCTTTATTGCGATCATATTCGGCCATCTTGCGCTGGTCGAATCCAGGCTCGATGTCGCGCGCCTCTTGGAGACTGACGCGTCCATCCTGATTGTAATCGACGCTTTTGAAAATCCGCGGCAGTTCCGCTTTGTTCGCCTCTTCCAGCGTAAGTTTGCCATCGCCGTTGGTGTCCGCAGCATGAAATTTGCCACGATCCGCCTGCGTTTCCATGGTCTGGCAACCACACATGATCAACCATGCTGACATCACTCCGAGTTTCTTTTTCATAAAATTTTCCGAGACCAATGTATGATCCCGCTGCTTGTGCGGCAAGACCGAATGCGGCAGCAGGAAAAATAGCCACGTCATTTCAAAATCCGTCCCCAAGTCAGGTGCTTGGCTCGATGTCGCGAGGAGGCGACGGCGACGGCGGAGTCGGCGGTGGAATGGCACCTGGTGGCTTTTTCGCCTTGGGAGTGACGTCGGCATAAATGCCCACCAGCGACATGCCGATCAAGCCGAGAAATCCCGCGAACGCCGCCGTCATCGCCGTCGTCATGCTCACCACGAAGGGCGTGAAAAACAACAATCCGATCACCAGCCAGCTCGGTTTGACCTCATACGCATGAATCACCAGTCGCAATCTCGAACGCGCCACGGTCAGTCCCAGGGTGATGTAGCAAAACGCCACTGCCAGGCCGTTGAGATTGAAAAAGACATGAAACAATGCCGCGGGCATTTTTTGCGTCACCATCGCACAGAAGACCAGCGGCACAAAACCGGAAAAAACGAAGGAACCGAGAAAGAGCAGAAACAACCCCAGCCGCGCGCCGACATGGGTGAAAGACGATGCCCCGATCGCCCCGGCGCAGATCACTCCCGCGAGGGCCAGCACGGAAAGCGCGCACATCAGCTCCTGCAACATCTCCACGCCGCCAATGAAATAACGCACCACCACATAGGGCAGCAGCGATACCAGACTCAGCGCGCAGACCGACCAGAGGATGAAAAATTTCCCCTTCACCACCGCCCAGCGGTCGAGCTGGGTCAATAGCAACAGCTCATGATTGCCCTCTTCAAGCTCCTGCCCCATCAGAATCAATCCTCCCAGCGGCATGATGATCCCACACATCAGCCCCACCACATTCCAGAACGGCCCGGATTGCACCAACATCAACAAGTTCATGATCCCCGGAAACTCATTGCGCATCACCGCTCCGCGGGAAAACTCCAGCGCCATCGCGGCAATCGCGAGAAAATGAATCCCGAGAAAGGGATAGATGAAACTGGCGCGACGCATGCCTTGTTGCAGCTCTTTGACGGTCATCGGATGCATGCGATCCGGCAGTTCAAAATACGCGGCCATTGTCGGACGCAGAGTAAACGATGCGCCATTCAAGGCAAGCTGCTTTTCTGAACACGGCGATCAAGTTAGGGAAAAGCATCACCTTTGGATCGGTCGCATTTTCAACCACAAGCGGTTTCCGCTCACGGGAGGAGATATCCGCTCACGGGAGGAGATAGCGAAATTGACAACAAGCATATCATTCCGCGGATGCTACATGAATCTCCTGCTCGACAACATATGATTTCAAGCCTTTTCCTGCTCACTCAGCACGGCTCACCGATCACTTCGAGTGCGTATATCAACCAGCGAATCCCAGTCCGCGAATCGCCCGTCTAGGGCACCTGATATCGCAATCGCGTGAGGCAAAGCCTTTTACGCGACGCGACACACGATTCCTGAAAACTTCCTTGCTATCACGGCGTTTTTTGCTTTTTCTATCGATGTCACCCCCGCCTGATATCACCTTGCGGGTGCCTACTAATAAAATCTGTTGGCTCAAAAATGAATCCGCTTCCCAAAGCTCCTCTGGAGGAGACCACGCCATCAAGGCCTGAAGCATTTTTCGGGAAGATTCCGCTTCTTGGCTGGATGATTGCACATGCCATGCAGGACCAACGCTTCCATCCCATTGAGAACGCATACAAGCAGATCCTAACGTCACGGGGTCGCGACGAAGCGCTTGCGGAGTGGTCTCCAGACCAAAGATCAGATGCTGCGCGCATGATAACCCTCTTGGAGGAGGAGTTTGGTTGGAAGCCTCCTGCCTTCATTCCGACTGATCCTTGTCTGGTCGCATTTTGGGCGCATGAAGACGGGCTTGATGATGTCGCGGCTATAAGGCGGATCGAGCATGAGTGGGGGATCGCGTTAAGTGATGAGGAGATTGCCAAGCTTCAAGACTACGAACTTCAGGCTTTCATTGCCCTAATCAAAAACAAAAGCCAACAAGCCGTGAGTGGCAACCGGCAATAACGTCTCTAGTTGAATCGGAGCTTGATCTCGCTGGTGCCACCACTCTACGTACATTCCATCAATCATGGAGAAGTTTTTCCGCAGATTCAGGGACGGCCTCAGATTTATATCCTTCTTCCTTCGTGATCACCTGTATCGTTGCGTTTTTTCTCCTTCTGTGAAATCTGAGAAATCTGTGGTCCATTCTGACAAATGCACGAGATGACTTCGGATTCAGCTTCGTTGATTTCTCCTGGATGAATCTCTGTGCATCCGACTGAAACTTTTGCTTCCCGGCATTTCGTTTCATCCCTCGCTTGATTGCCCTGTTTTTCTTCGGGCCACTTTTTCCTTGCATTGAGGAACCGCGAAGGATAGGCCTGCCTGTGGGTATCGACCCACAATTTCGCAATTGCCGGGCACAGAAATTCATGAGCACGAAGCCTCAAAAAATCGACAGCATCGACCGGGTTTCCATCGGACTTGCCGCCGCGACGGCATTGGCTGGTCTCGTGCGGGTGTTTTTCCTGCGACCGCTCAGCGAGGGACTGAACGACACCACACTCAAATTTTTCGCCGTCGCGGGAGCACTGTTGCTGCTGCGCAAGATCAAGTCGCTGTCCTTCGGCGATTACAAAGCGGAGTTTCAGGCGATCCAGGAAAAAGCGGATGAGGCGATCGAGGAGGCAAAAACCGCGACCAGCATGGCCCGCAATTTCGGTGCCTCCGCACCTGCCGATGACGCCACCGCACCGAAATCCCGCGGGCTGCCGGGGATTCTCGAAACAGCCGATCTGCAGAAATGGGAAGTCCTGCCGGGAACCGTGCACGACGACCCCTGGAAAGGCCAATTCAAGGAATCCGCCGAAGCAAGACATCGACGCCTGCGTGCGGAAGTCAGCCCGTCGCTCGACGATGGTTGGTTTCGGGTGCACATCTGGGTCGAGTCCACGGACGCAGTCAACCACCCCTTGTCAGGTCGTGCGCGATTTTTTCTCCACAGCACCTTCCCTAACAGCAAAACGTTCGTGCCGGTCCTCGACGGTCGCGCGGAGTTGCGCCTGACAGCATGGGGAGCCTTCACCGTCGGCGTATTGTGCGACGAGGCAAAGACGAAATTGGAACTTGATCTCGAACTGGACCCGAGCTTTCCCAAGCTCTTCCGCAACCGCTGATCAGCGGGTTGTTTTTTCTCGAAACGTGCCGGCAAACCAGAACATGCACAAAAGGGTGAAGGCCATCAGGATCGACCAATACAATCCCCAGTTGTTGGATTTCTCGACGGTGTGCTGATGCAGGATTTTCAGCCCCCATGTTCCCAGCAAGGTTCCGATGCCGTTGGTTGTCAGTCCGAGCAATCCCTGCATCTGGCCGCGCATCGCCGGATCGACGCGTCGATCCATGAATATCTGTCCGATGATGAAAAACAAGGTGTAGCAAATGCCGTGGATCGCAATGCCCGGCCACATCCATGCGACCTGTTGTTCATATCCGGCATAGGCGAAAAATCCAAAGCGCAGCACGCAACAACCGAATCCCACCAGCAGCAGTTGTTTGATCTGGAATTTCACCATCAGCCAGCCGGTGATCGCCATCGCCAACACCTCGCTCCATTGCCCGAAACTCATGGTAAAGGTGGCACGCGCGTCGTCGAGCGCCATCAAGTGCTCGGGCGTGTGCATGTAAAACGAGGCCACCGGCATCGACAACAAGGCGGAGGCAATCAACAGCACGCGCAGGTCCTTTTCCCGCAACAGGCGGAAGGCATCAAAGCCCATCAGACTGCGCCACGAACGGGTCACACCGCGCGGCGGCGTGTGCGGCAGGATGAAGATGAAAGCGGTCAGCAACAGTCGGAACGCCGCGCCCACGTAGCCTGCCAGTGGCGTGGCATCGGCGTGAAACACCAGACTGCACAGCACCCCGGCGAGGATCCAACCCAGCGTGCACCAGAGCCGGACCTTCGGAAATTGCTGCTCGGGCGATGGCAGATGGGTCAAGGCAACGGTGATCACCAGATTCCAGATCGGCGCGCCGATGACTGCGGTGAGGAAGAAAAAGCCGACAAAATACCATGGATGCAAATGATGCTGCAAACACCAGAAGGCCGCGACCATCGTCAGCGTGCCCGCAAGGCATAGCCATCCCGCCAGTTTCTGCGCGGCGACTTTCTGATCGGCGAGGGCACCGCTGAAAAGCGGCGTGATCATCGATGCAGTGGGGAAAATCAGGAAGATCAACGCCACCCATTGATTGCCCCAGCCCGCTGCTTTGATGATGTTCGTCAATCCCGGCATCCAGAATCCGGGACCCATGCCGAGCACAAAAAACATCGCGCACAAGCGGAAATACACCCAGTCGTTCTTCTTTCGGCTGCTATCCCCTTGCTCTTCGCTCACGCGGCTCTCTTGTGCCTGAAATCCCCGCTTGTGCCAATGGCAATCATGGAAAAATCTACGCGATCGTGCGATGCGGACTTCCACAACATCGACGCCGCCCACATTCGCCGTTGGCAATCCGCTGATGCGGCGGACATTTTCTTTGCTCTATGCTTGACGAGGCTACGCGGTTCCCGCAAATTCCCTGAGCCATGCTCAACGATTATCTTCCCGTGCTGCTGCAGTTCATCATCGCGATCGGTTTCGCCGTGGTGGTGTTGTCGCTCAGCGTGGTGTTCGGCAAATCGGCGCGCAGCAATGCAACAAAGGACAGCGCCTACGAATGCGGCATGATCCCGATCGGCGATGGAGCCCCGCGCTTTTCGGTGAAGTTTTATTTGGTGGCCATGTTGTTCGTGATCTTCGACATCGAGGTGGTGTTCATGTATCCGTGGGCCGTGCAGTTTCGCGACATGTGCCAGGTTTCCACGGTGCCACTGCTGAGCATCGCCGGATTCGCGGGCATTCTGGCTCTTGCCTACGTTTATGCACTGAAAAAGGGCGCGCTGAACTGGAAATCCTGACATGATCCAACACGTCGCTTTTTTTCAACTGCAATCCCAGGTCGAGGCCCCGAAGTTGGAGGAAATGGTGCGCACCACCCGCAGCCTGCTGCTGAAAATCCCCGAGGTTCTCGCGGTCAAGTCCGGTCGCAATGTCGATCCCGCTTCCCAATGGCCGTTTTTCATGGCGATCGAGGTCGAGTCGCTCGACAAGCTGCACGCAACCAAAGAAGAACCGATGTATCTGAAATTCCTCGAAACCGTGATCAAACCGAATACCTCGGGCTATTTCATGATGGATTTCGAAATGGACCCGTCGAAGGATCTGAAATACTCCTGAAGGAAATTGCGGCATTCCATGTTCTTCGATTGACAGCGAATGTCGGTCCGATAGCTTTGGCCCATGTACGAATTGTCAGGCAAGCTCAAATGGATCGGAGAAACCCAGACCTTTGCCAGTGGCTTCATCAAACGCGAATTCGTTGTCACCACCGCCCACGATAAATACCCCCAGGACATCAAGTTTGAGATCGTCAAAGACAAGTGCCCGCTACTCGATCCCTTGGAACTCAATCAGGATGTAACTGTCAGTTTCGACATCCGCGGCAACGAATACAACGGCAAGTACTACGTCAATCTCTCCTGTTGGAAAATCCTGCCAACCGGCGAACAGGCCCAACGCAGGGAAGGAAGATCCCCCTCCACGACGGCGGAACCCACGCCCGACGAACTGCGCAATGAATCGGACTTCGATGATGCCATCCCATTTTGATATTCAAACAAGCCAATCCCACCCTATGAACACACCATCCCGGCTCCTGTTGTCCCGCCTGTCGTTAACCTTATCGCTTTTGCCTCCCCTGCTCTTTTGTCTTTCCCCGATCGCCCGGGCCGAGGAAGCCAAAGGGAAAAAGAAAATCGTATTCATCGCCGGCAACCCCAGCCACGGCAAGGGCGAACACGAACACCGCGCCGGCTGCATGCTGCTGGCCGATCACCTGAACAAAAGCGGTCTGGCGGTCGAAACGGTGGTCGTCAACAATGGCTGGCCGAAAGAAGCGGCAGTGTTCGATAACGCGGCGGCGGTCATCATCTATGCCGACGGCGGAACGGGACACCCCGCGATCCCGCAACTTGCGAAGCTTCAGGAAATGGCCAAAAAAGGCATGGGCATCGGCTGCATTCATTACGGCGTCGAAGTCCCGCAGGGCGAGCCGGGCAATACATTTCTCGATGCCATCGGCGGCTACTTCGAAATGAACTGGTCGGTCAATCCTCACTGGCAGGCGAATTTCACTCTGCCCAAACATGAGATCACGCAGGGCATCGCGGATTTCAAGATCAACGATGAATGGTACTACCACATGCGCTTTCGCAAGGACATGGAAGGCATCACGCCGATTCTAAGCGACCTGCCACCTGCCGAAACCCTGGGCCGCCCGGATGGATCGCATTCGGGCAACCCTGCGGTCCGTGCGGCGGTTCTCGAACGCAAGGAAAAGCAGCACGTGATGTGGGCCTTTGCGCGACCCGCCGCGCTGGGAGGCGGTAAGGGCTTCGGTTTCACAGGTGGCCATTTTCACAAAAACTGGCAGGACGACAACCATCGTCGCGTGGTGCTGAATGCCATCGTCTGGATCGCCGGACTGCCCGTGCCCGCCGAGGGCGTGAATTCCGCAACGCCAACGGACGACGAAATGAAAGCCAATCTCGACGCCAAGTGATGTTGCAAAACGCCCCGAATTTCCAGACCCAGGTCGGACGGGTTCGCATCGCGGGAATCATCGAAGGCATCTCGTTCCTGCTGCTGTTAGGCCTGGCGATGCCGATGAAATACTTCGCGGGACAGCCGCAATACGTAAGAGTGATCGGCATGGTCCACGGCCTTCTGTTCCTCGCTTTATGCCTCAGCCTCCTGCTCGCCCTGCTCAACGGAAAAATCAATTTCGGTCGCGCGGTGCAGGCATTCGTCGCCTCCTTGCTGCCCTTCGGCACCTTCGTGATCGACAAAAAACTCGCTCTCGATGAGCAACGCGAGCGGGAACAGGGTGCCGGGTAATGTGGTGACCAAGGGTGGACCCATTTTTCCAACCGCATGGCCGAAACTCCGGCAGTGCGAATTTCCCTCATACCCACGCCACGCATGGATGCTTTGGCGCAACAAGTCCTTGAAGTCAGGATCGTTTCCACCAGTCGTCGTCCCGCTTCCATGGCTCGGACAGTTGCTGAGGGGATTTTCGATCCCGATTGCCTGCGACTGATTCCTGGGGCACTTCCAGCAACTCTTCCAGCAGCGCATCGACATGGCGGTCTCTGCGGGCCACGTGGCGTTTCATGCTCCAGACCAACAAGCCGATGACCGCAAAGCTGGAAAACATCACCAGCATCATCGCCACGGCAAAAATGTCCGCAGCCAGTTCGGCAAGCCGCCATCCGGCACTCATGTGATGATCCTCCTCATCGGAATCATATATGGGGTCAGTCCTCGCATAATAACATGTTAGATTTTTGTTGGAAAATTTTCATTGCGATCACAATTGGTTCTGCGGTAAGCAGTCAACAGAGCACCTCTCGCATTTTCGCCATAGCTCTGGCATCTCTGGCTAAAATGTCCATTAGCGGGATGCCGATCTATGGTATCCTATGGTATCTTTGCTATCGCTTCGGTTTCGATATCGATGGCCTTGGTTTCCGCCGCCCGCGCTTGAAGCCAGTGCGCTGGTGTCAGCTTTCCTGATTGCTCGACAGATTGATCATAGTGTTATGTCGCTGAAATATCTATTCAATTAAACCTGGAATCCGCAGATACAACGCTAAAATACGCTCAAATGCGGTTGATTTCGTCTTCAAACCATTGACGCAGCGTTACCAGCATGCAAATTACATTTTTGCCATGTTTTCACCCATTAGGTGAAACGAAAAACGAATCGTAATTCCTCTCTAGCCCATGTTCTACAAGGCTTTAAGAGAAATTCTGCAATTCCAACTGCGAACTTTAGGATGAAGTCACCGGAGTATGCGACGGTGAAGATAATCAAGTGGTGAGCGTGTGGGGTCCATTCGATGTGCATTCACGGATCAGTCGCGGAAATCCGCGCCCGGCAGGATGCCGGACGTAGCCTGCGGGACGCAGGCGCTCCCCGTGAGACCGCGAGCGGCAGGATGCGGGACACGCAGGTTCTCCCCAGGGAGAATTTCCCTGCCCCCAAATCCTGAAATCCTGTCAAAAAACAGACGCAGGCGCTCCCCTCGGAGAAATTTCGTTGCTCACTACTGCTTTCGACCCGGTTTTTTTTCAATGCCGGGCTGGGCGGCATTGGCACCGCTCGGCTCCCCTCCCCAAAGCGGTTTGACGAGGGTGGCATTCCACGCGTCCCATTTAGCCTGCATATCTTTGACTTTCTCCGGCTGTGCGGCGGCGAGATCATTCATTTCACCAATATCATTGGCGAGATTGTAGAGTTTTGCAGACGAAACACCCGCAGTACCGAGATCAACGTGGTTGTCATAGCGCACCAATTTCCAGTCGCCCATGCGCAATGCCATTTGCTTGCCGAGGCGCCAGTAGAGTGCGTCGTGGGGAGCGCCGGTTTTTTCGCCAGTGAGAAATGGCAGAAGATTTACGCCATCGAGCTTACATTCAGGCTTTTGTTCCACCCCGGCAAGCGCGAGTGCCGTGCTGTGCAGGTCGAGCTGGATCACGGGCTGGTCATAAACCGCCGGTTTGATTTTGTCCTTCCACGAGACCACGAACGGCACGCGGATGCCTCCTTCCAGGGTGGTTCGTTTGGAACCGCGCAATGGCTCGTTGCGGCAGCCATTGATGGTGACCCCTTTCATCGTCGGTCCACCGTTGTCGCTGATGAAACAAACGAGCGTGTTTTTGTCCATGCCCGAGTCGCCGAGTTTTTTGCGGACCACGCCAATCGCTTCGTCCATGGCCAGCAGCATCGCGTCGTAGGTGCGACGTTGCCCATTGGTGATGTTGGCAAACTTGGCAAGCCGGTCCTCGGTGGCATGCATGGGGGTGTGCACGGCATTGAAGGCCAGGTAGAGAAACCAGGGATGCGCCGTGTGTTTTTCGATGAACGCCACGGCTTCGCGACCAAAAGCATCGGTAGTGTAATCCATCTCCTTGACCTCTTCGCTGCCACGCAGTACCTGGCCGGATGTGAAGTAACTGTGGCCACCGCTGAGGAAGCCGAAGAATTCATCGAAACCGCGCTTGGGCGGTGCCATCGCCGGCAACTCACCGAGGTGCCATTTGCCGATCAGGCCCGTCGCGTATCCCGCCGTCTTCAAACGATCGGCCAGGGTGGCTTCGCCCAGTGGCAAGCCGTCGGCGGGCTCGGACGGATTGAATTCATGACCGAAGCGTTGTTGATACCGCCCGGTTAGCAGACCGGCGCGGGTTGGCGAGCAATACGGACCGGAGACATAGCCGTTGGTGAAACGCACGCCCGAGGCGGCGAGTGCGTCGAGGTTCGGCGTGGGGACATCCTTGCAGCCGTGAAAGCCGACATCCGCATAACCCAGGTCGTCGGCGACGATGATCAGGATGTTCGGTTTGGCCGGACTTTCCGCTGCCTGACCGATCGAGATGAGGGCCAGAAAGACGGCATTAAAAATTGTTAGAATGATTTTCATGGTTATTTGCCTTTGTGCAACTTGACTTCGACATCGTTTTTCTGAGGCGCTCCCGGCGTGCTTCTACCTTCTGCGATGATCTTTTCCATCTTCGCGGCCATTCGCGCCACTTCCGCCTGCTGCATACTTTGGAGGTTGTTCTGTTCGCCGATGTCCGCATTCATATCATACAATTGCTGCGGTGAGGAATCACTGCCATTCCCGCTCCAACCGCCCGAACCGGCACAGAAGATCATTTTGTGCTTTGCCTCGCGCAGTGCGAACATGCCCTTGATCGAATGATGCACGATCGACTCGCGGCTCGACTGACCCTTGCCCAACAAAAGCGGCAGGATGCTGAAGCTGTCCTCGCCCGCGTCGTCGGGAAGTTTCACGGCGAGGATTTCCGCACAGGTGGCCATCAAGTCGGTGAGGCAGACGAGCCGGCCACAACTGCTGCCGGGTTTCGTCACCCCGGGCCAGCGGGCGATGAAGGGAATGTGGTGTCCGCCTTCCCAAATGTCGGCTTTGTAGCCGCGGAACTCACCACTGGGAAAATGGCCTTTTTTCTCGAGTCCTTTCACATCCGCCGCAGGCGAGCAGCCATTGTCGCTGGTGAAAATCAACAACGTATTGCCGGCGATGCCTGCCGTTTCGAGCGCATCCATCACCTGCCCAAGCGCCCAGTCGGTCTGCATGACAAAATCACCGAAATTGCCGATCCCGCTTTTGCCCTGCCATTCTTTCGCGGGAACGATAGGCGTGTGCGGCGATGCCAGCGGCAGATAAAGGAAAAACGGCTTCTTTGCGGCGGCATTGCGGCCGATGTATTCCACCGCTTTGCGGGTCAGAGTCGGCAACACATCGACGGCTTCGAATCCCGGCGCGGCAGGCCCTTTGCGAATCCACTGCTTCACCGCCGTGGGCGCCTCGGTGTAGCGATTGTTTTCGATGAAAGCAAAAGGCGACATGTCGAGCGAGGCGCTGATGCCGAAAAAATGCCCGAAGCCGCGCGTGACGGGTCCGTCCTCGATCGTCCCGCCGGGATGTTGGGCGTCGGGAAGTTTCATGCCGAGGTGCCATTTGCCGATGCATGCGGTCTCGTAGCCCTGCTGTTTCAACAAGGCGGGAGTGGTCAAGCGCTCGCGGGCAATCAGCGGCGGACTATCGCCATCGAGCACGCCCGCTTGCAGTTTCGTGCGCCAGGCATAACGACCGGTGAGGATGCCGTAGCGCGTGGGAGTGCAAACAGACGACCCGCTGTGGGCCTCTGTGAAGATGATTCCCTGCGCGGCCAGCTTGTCGGCGTGGGGTGTGGCGATTTTCCCCTTGTCGGGATTCAAACAATGCACATCACCGTATCCGAGATCATCGCAGAGAATGTAAACGATGTTCGGCTTGACGACCGATCCTGATTTTTCCTCCTGTGCGAAAACCCAACCGTTAGCCGCGAATAAAACCGCGCCAAACCATACAAGCATCGATTGATGAAGCTTCATGGCTTCGTCACCCTCGCACGAAGGTATCCCTTGTTCGTCAGGTTGTTGGAAGTGCCAAGACTGAAACTGCGGTATTCATAATCCGGCCAGGTGTCGGCAGGCAAACCGGTGATGACTGCGGTCGGCACGACATTCACCGTGGTTGGAAAACCGTTCAGGGTCACGCTGCCGTCGATCGCATAGTTGATACCATCGATCAACGCCGATGTCGCAGGCGCACCGCTGGTAAACACGGCGGAATTGCGCACCGCGACGGTCAGGATCAACTCCTTCAAACTGTCGCCATCAAAATTGCTGTCGGCAATCAGCATGTGCATTTTCCCGCGTTCGGTGCCGCTGCGCGGATTGCCATTGAAGGCGAACTCGGCAATGTTGTCCATGCCGTCCTTGTCGGGGTCGGCGGAGGGAGAAGGATCGGTGGAGGAGCCCGACCCCTCAACGCCCGTGAGTCCCTGTGCCGTGGCCCACAGGCTGTAGGGGGAAACCACCGCACCGCCGTTCAGCGTCAGCACGCCCGTTGCTTCGGTGAAGACCCATGTGTTGGCACCCACCACCTTGGTCCAGACGTTGTTGACTTCGGTAAAATCGACAACGGTGAATAACGAGGTAAAGGTTTCCGTTAGAGTGGCGACATCGACCAGGCTCCACGAACCGGAGGCCACATTCACTGCGGAGGTGTCGATCGTAAAATCGCCGTTCAAAGTTGCGGTGCCGACCCCGGTGATGCGGTTGCTGCTTCCGTTGCTGACTGCGAAACTCAAACGCGCGTTGTCAGCCAGATTGAGCGTGCCTGCATTCACCGTAGTGTTGCCGGTGTAGGTATTGATGCCGTTGAGGGTCAGCGTGCCGGCACCGGTTTTGGCGAAACCCGCGCCCGCAGCGCTCTGGCCGATTTTCGCGTTGATGGTCAGCGCACCGTCGCCGCCAATGTTGTTGTTGGTGCCGGTCAAGGTCAGCGAAGAGAGAACCGCCGTTGCCACCCGACCCGTGCCGGAGGAATGGGTCAGCGTGGGCAAGGATGTGTAACCACTGCCTGCGGCGGTCATTTTCACACTGGTGAGCGCACCGGATGCCACAGTCGTGGTGGCCGTCGCCCCTGAACCACCGCCGCCACCGAAGGTGATTGTGCCCGCCGTGCCGGTCGATCCGGTGCCGCCGTTGGTAAAGTTGATCTCGGCAATGCCATTGCCGAGGATCGCCGTGCCCGTGGGGACCAGCAGGCTGGCACCGTTGGTACTGCCATTGAGCGTGATCGCCTCATTCACGATTGCCGTGTTGGACAATTCCAAGGTCGCCGCCGCGCTGCTGCCGTTGAGAGTGGTCGGGCCACTTGCGTTGATCTTCACCGAACCTCCAAAGCCAAGCGAGTTGTTGACTGCCGCTTTCACGGTGCCCGCGCTGAACGTGCTGGCCCCGGTGAAAGTGTTGGACCCGTTGAGCAGCAGAATCCCCGCCCCCAGTTTGTTGATCCCGGTAGCGGTGCTGGGATCATCGGTGATGATCGAAGTGGCAGTGAGGGTCTTGGTGGCCGCCACGGTCAGCGTGCTGCCGCTGCGCTGGGAAACCGTCGGCGTGCCGAGAATCGATGAATTATCGGTGACGGAGATATTTCCCAAGTTGACAGTGGTGGCGGTGGAAAACGTCAGGGTGTTCGGTGCTGCCAGGGTCAAATTGCCCAACACCGCCGATCCAGTCACACCCAGACCCAAGGTGCTGTTGGTGCCATTGGCCGAAGTCGTCAATGTCACATCGGTCGTGGGAATGTTCACCGGACTGAGCACCGAACCGCCGTGAAAATAGTTGGCACCGGGAATCGGCACGAAATTTGTCCCACCGGTGTCATCCCAGCGCACGTAAATCCCGTTGCCACCGCCGCCCTCGAAGATACGGACGACAATATCGTAGTCGCCAGCGGCCAGGGAGATTTGTCCTGAATTCACAGCCTGCATGCCGTGATTGCCACCATTTTGGATATTTGCCGCGCTGTAGGCCAGAGTGGTGGCGGTTCCCTGATTGATCCACATCGCACTGCCGTCATCGCTTTCCACCTGGAAATTGTAAGGGTTGGTACCTGCCTTGGTCAGCCGGATTTTGCCGCGATACTCGACCGAGTAATTGTTCGCATAACCCGAACCGGCCGTTCCCAGTGAGGCCACCGGCACGCCGCCATTGCCATCGGCGAAGTGCTCATGGTCAGATCCATCCAACTGAATCGCCTGGGTGGCGTATCCAAAACCGCCCGTGCCGGAAATGTGGGTGGGCGTGGTGCTGGTGTAAGGCGCTGCCTCAAGGGTTCCCGTCGGACCCGCCCAGGCCCGCACTTCCAGGCCTGCCGTTAGACCGCCGACGTAGCGCTGGATGGTGGTCGTGCCGCCGCGAAGTTGGACGTTTTCAATGCGGTTGACCAGGTTGCTGCCGTTGACTTTGAAGGGAGTCAAGGTTGAGCCCGTAAATACAATCGAGCCATCAGACAGCGTCTGGGTCAGAGCGCCGGTCACCGCCAATTCCTGACCGACGGGAACATTCATCACCGGAGTCGCACCGGGAACCGGCAGCGCGATGTTGGTGGCGGATGCCGCCGTACCCAAAACGTTGACGGTTCCGCTGGCCAGGGTGAGCGTGGTGGCGGTGCCGAGAATGCCGGTGAGATTGCAGGTGCCGCCGGTGACGTTGACGCTGCGGGAGACAGTGACGGCGTTTGCAATGTTCAGCGTGCCGCCATTGGGGACAGTGATCAGCCCCCCCGCGCTGGTCAGGGCACCATTGACCTGCAAGGTGCCGTTGCTCACCAGTGTGGTGCCGGTGTAGGTGTTGGAGGCGTTCGACAGAACCATCGTGCCGGTTCCCAGTTTGGTCAGACTCCGCGACCCGGCGAGGCTGGTGGAATAGGTAAAGGTGCCTCCCGTGGCATTGGTCGTGTCAACACCCAACACCGCGGTGTTGCTCTGAAACGAGGCATTGGTCAGCAGCGTAGCGAGGTTGGCGGCGGAAAAATCCGAGGCGCCCCCGGCATTGATGAAAAGCGAGGCCCCACCTGAAACGACGACCTTGGCCAGTGATGTGTATCCTGGAAGCGCGCCCGGTTTGGTCGCATACAGCGTGCCCTGGCTGACCGTGGTGATGCCGGTGTAGGAATTGTTGCCGGTGAGAACCAATGTGCCGGCTCCGGCTTTGGTCAGGGCCCGCGCCGCTGCGGGAGTGCCGTTCTGTATGATCGCGCTGATTGTTAGATCATCGCTCGTCGCGGAGGTATCCTCCACGGTAAAAGTGCGGTCGCCGAGCAGGCTCAAGGCCCCGGCACCTGTTGCGGAAATCGTCGCACCGTTGGGATTGTTGGTCGCCAGACAATTGACATTGCCACCGAGCTTCAACTCTCCCGCTCCGATGACTACTGCCGCCGCGCTGCCGGCCGCACCGCCGCCCATCGTCAGGCTGGTGATCGACTGCACCGTGCCGCCCAAATCCAGGGTGCCGCCGTAAATCGTCATCGGTCCCGCCGTGCCGAGCTTGCCTGCTCCCGACAACAACAAAGTCCCCGCATTCGCCTGGTCGGCAATGCCGATCACCGTGCCACCGCTGTAGGTGTTCGCCGCCGTGAGTGTCAGGGTATTGTTGCCGAATTTCACCAGCTTGAGCGACTGCGAAAAAAGACCCGACGCGACAAAGCTGCCGTTGGTGGTGTCGATCGAAAAAATCGAGTTCGTCGGAAATGTGCCGTTGGCCAGCAACGTGGTGATATCGGCGGTGGTGAACTCGCCCACACCTCCCGCATTGACCGCCAGCGTGGCCCCATCGGCGACGGTGATCGCTCCGGGAAGCGACGCGACTTTTGCGACCTGCAGGGTTCCCGCGCTGACCGTGGTGCCGCCTGTGAAAGAATTGGTGCCCGAGAGCAGCAGAGTTCCCGTTCCGGTCTTGAAGATCGATCCGCCGACGCTGGAGAGATTGCTGGCTAGAATCACGTTCTGCCCGTTGGTGTCAATGTTGATCGCCTGGCTGGCCGCATTGCTGAAACGCGCGGAGTAATCGGTCGTGTTCGAAGCTCCGAATTGCAAGGTGCCGCCACCGAAACTGATCGTACCGCTGCTGCCCAGCGCGCCGCTGCTGCCCAGCGCCAGTATTCCCTCGGTGAGATTGACACCACCGCCGAAGGTGTTGGCGCCACTGATCGTCACGATGTCAGACGTTGTCTTGGTGAGCACCCCGCCCGCGCCGCCCAGCTTGGCACTGACCGTGCCGCTTTGCAGGTCAAAAATGCTTCCATTCAATACATTCGCACCCGTGCCGGTGATCTGCCCGCCATTTTTCAATGTGATCGTGCCGATTGTCTGGGTCGTTGTGCCGATGTTGAGGATCGAAGTCGCCCCATCCACAGTGATGCCCGCCGTCGGTCCGCCCAGGGTGCCGACACCCGAAACCGTCAAGGTTCCATCCTTGACGATGGTGGTGCCGGTGAAACTGTTGGCTCCTCCCAGAGTCAGGGTGCCGGTGCCGATCTTGCTGAGACTGCGCGCACCGGAGATGGCGGTGTTGTAGGTGAAACTACCGTTCGTTGAGGTATCAACCGCCAGCGTTGCGTTCGCGGCAAAGGTCGCATTGTTCAAAATGTGGGTGATTTCCGTCGTCGTGAACTCCCCCGTCCCGCCGGCATTGACCGCGAGAATCGCCCCGCTGGCGATGCTGATTTTCCCTGGCGTGGTCTGCCCCGGCAGATCGAACCGGTTTTTCACAAGCAGGATTCCTTCGTTGACCAGCGTGCTGCCCGAGTATCCGGTGTAGGAAGAAACCGCGCCGCTGGAAAGGATCACGGTGTCGTCAAAGCCGAAATTCGTGTTGGTCTTGGTCAAGCTCCCCGTGCCCGCGAGTTTGCTGTTGATCGTTCCCATTTTCACATTGAAAGCGGTGTTCGCCGACAAAGTTCCCGCGCCATTGACCTGGCCGCCGTTGTACAAATTGAGCGTGCCCACCGTTTGATTGGCCGACATGCTGAAGATCGAGGTCAAGCCATCGACAGTCAGGTCGCTGCCCGCCGCACCGAGCGTTCCGGATCCGGTAAGGCTGAGTGTGCCATCGCTGATGAGCGTGCCGCCGGAGTAGGTATTGGCCCCCGTCAAGGTGGAAGTGCCCGATCCGACTTTCGTCAGGAACGCGCCGACACCGGCGAGTTTCACGCTGACAGTGCCGCTTTCCACTTCAAAGAAGGATGAAGCGGTGATTGTGCCTGTGCCGCTAACCGTCGAGCCACTGCGAAATGCGGCGGAATACACGCTTTGGTTGGTTACGCCGATGTTGAGCGTTCCGGTGCCTTCGACAAGAAGGAGGGCGGATGCATTGCCCAATTTGCCCGACCCCGAGAGAGTCAGCGTGCCAGCGGAAACGGTAGTGGCATAACCATGATTGTTGGCACCGGTCAGGGTCAGTGTGCCCGAACCGCGTTTGGTCAGCTCGTTGGAAAAGCCCTGCAGCGCGGACGCGAAGGTGACATTTTGCCCGTTGGTGTCGATTCTGAAATTTTGTCCTTCATCGGCACTGATCCGCGCGGAGTAGTCGACGGTATTGCTCGCCGAGTATTGAAGGATTCCGCTATACAATCTGATCGATCCGGATGTGCCGATTGGCTGGGCGCTTGAGAGCAGCAGCGTTCCGGCATAGATGTCCGTGCCGCCCGAATAGGTATTGGTCCCCGCGAGCGCCAGCGTGCCTTCCCCGCTTTTGACAAGCGTGCCGGCACCATCGATCGCCCCGCTGAGTGTCAGGACCGTGCTGTTGGTGTCGATCTGGAATGTACCGGAGCCACCGGCAGCCATGGTGAATTTTTTCGTCGATGCGGCGGTGAGTCCTGTGTAGACCAAGGTGCCGATAAATCCGCCGGTTTTGCCGAGCGACACCGACAAGGCACTGTTGCCCAACGGTCCCGAGGCGCTGTTGTTGTTGACAGTCGCCACTTTAATGCTGCCATCCTCGACCGACAGTTGCCCGCTGAAGGAGTTCGTGCCTGTCAGCGTAAGCGATGCGGTGCCGTCCTTTTTGATTGTCACCCCTGGGCCACCAGCCAGTGTAGAATTGATCGTAGCGCTGAAATTTGTCGTGATGGATGACGGCGTGGCGGTAAACGTCAGTGATTGTGAATTAAGAATGTAGCCATCGACATCATTGAACGTGATGCCCCCCAACTGGTTGATTCCCGTGCCAAGAGTAACGGTGCCGGGTGTGAAGTTTGCGCTGCCGAAAAATGCCTTGTTTGTTGCGGCAAGGGCGAAGGCGACATTGGTATTGGCGGCCACTCCCGCTTGCACCCCGCTGTCCCAAACAGCACCGGCGGCTGTCCAGTTGCCGTTGCCGCCATTGCCGTTGTTGCCCGGGTCCCACGCGTAGTCGATGGCGTGTACAGGACCAAAGCTCACGAATAAACAGAGCAGCTCACGACGAAGTTTGAAAAAAAATGTCCGGGGTTTCATAATGGTTTTTGTGAGAGGGAATGTGTTTACATTCGATGAAATCGTTCAAAAAGTCGAATCAAAAAAATGACATAATTTTGCGCCAGTCACCAAGGCAAAAAGCATCATTGTATGATCGCCTCACCAGGGTTGATGGGACTGTTGCTCTTGTTTCGCCTTCTGCCATTCCGCTTCCATCTCTTCAAGGCTTGCCGCTTCCAACGATAGCCCGCGTTGCTTGAGGGCTTTTTCCATCAGCGCGAAACGGCATTCGAATTTATCGTTGGCGGAGGCCATCAGCACCTCCGGGTCCAGATGTCGATAACGCATCAAGTTGACCAAGCTGAACAATACATCGCCGAGTTCTTCATCGATTTTCGGATCATCGCCGCTCTCCCACTCGGCCTCCAGTTCGTCCAATTCCTCGCGAACCTTGGCAAGAACCCCGCGCGCATCCGGCCAGTCAAATCCGACTTTCGCGGCTTTCTTTTGCAATTTCGCAGCGCGCAACATCGCCGGCAGTCCCTTGCCGATGCCGTGAAGGTACGACGATTCCTGCGCGCCTTTTTCGCCGCGTTTGATCTCATCCCACTGAGCCAGCACTGCGGCGGTGGTTCCGGCAGCCGAGGTTCCAAACACATGCGGATGCCTGCGAACGAGTTTTTCCGAAATGCCGGCGGCAACATCATCGAAAGTGAACGCCTTGCTCTCCGCGGCCAGTTCAGAGTGAAAGACGACCTGCAACAACACATCACCCAGTTCCTCCCGCAGGTGCTCGATGTTGCCGGAGCGGATCGCATCGACGCATTCATGTGCTTCCTCAATGAGATTGCTGATCAACGACTCGTGACTTTGCTCGGCATCCCACGGACAACCGCCGGGCGCGCGCAGTCGATGCATGATAGCCCGCAGCCTGTCGATTTGCAGGCGGGGATCGGCGCATTGGATCATCTCGGAATCGTCCATGCGCGAGTTAAGATGGCGGAGATCGAAGATGCAAGCGAAACGAGCGGATGTGCCACGCCCTGGAAAAGCAGGCGCGCCATTCAGGAAAACTGATGAGAGCCGCACCAGGGGCTCCATTCCTTGATGCCGGCTGCGATTTCGTCATTGCTGGTGAAGTCCATTGCAGCTAAGCTCACGACCACCTGCTTGACCATCTTTATGCTGTTGAAGCTTTCGCATTGTTTGCGAACGAGGATGCCGTGTGAAGAATGAACACGTCGAGATGATACCTCATCGTCCCCCGCCGGAACGCTCGAAGATCGCCCCAGCCCCTTTGATTATGACATGTCTCCCCGATTCCCTGCTTGCCCGCCTTCTCCACCTGTGTCGTCATCATAAACAGCTCCGACAAAAAACTCCCGACGCTTTCTTGACCAGCGTCATGATCCGTGTAGTCTCGCCGCCCCGACCATGAGCGAGGCTTCGACCAACTACAAGGACAGCATCACACTGCCGCAGACGAATTTCGCCATGCGCGCGGATTTGGTAGACAACGAGCCGAAGCGTCTTGCCGGGTGGGAGGCGCAGGGATTGTATCAGAAAATCCTGCAACGCCGTCTGGATCAAAACGCGCCGACTTTCATTCTCCACGACGGTCCGCCCTTTGCCAATGGCGATGTGCACATGGGCACGGCGCTCAACAAAGTGCTCAAGGATCTTGTCGTGAAATCGAAAACCATGGCGGGTTTCGCGGTGCCCTTCGTTCCCGGATGGGACTGTCATGGTCTGCCGATCGAGTTCAAGGTGGTCAAAAAGGCAACCGGTCTGGAACCAGCGGAAATCCGCCGCCGCTGCAGCGAGTTCGCGCTGAAATTCATCGACATCCAACGCGCGTCGTTCCGTCGGCTCGGCGTGTTCGGCGATTGGCAGAATCCTTACCTGACCATGGATCCGGCCTACGAAGCCGACATCCTGCGGGTCTTCGCCAAAATGGTCGAGGACGGTCGCATCTATCAAAGCCGCAAACCGGTGCAGTGGTCGTATGGCGCTCACACCGCGCTCGCCGAAGCCGAGGTGGAATACATGGACAAGGAAAGTCCGGCGGTCTTCGTGAAATTCGCGCTCGACGACGACAGTGGTGCGGCGATGGTGATCTGGACAACCACCCCCTGGACCCTGCCCGCCAATCTCGGCATCGCGGTGCATCCCGAATTCACCTACGTGCGCGGCGAATTTCACAAGGGCGACCAGATCGAAACATTGATCATCGTTAAGGAATTGGTCGAAGCCTTTGCGGCAAAAACGGGATTTGTTCTGCATAAAGTGAGCGAAGAAATCAAAGGCCGCGAACTGGAAGGCAAGCAGGCACGCCATCCGCTGCTGCCACGGCTTTCCCGCGTGGTGCTGGCACAGTTCGTCACCACCGAAACCGGCAGCGGCGCGGTGCACATCGCCCCCGGTCACGGCGCGGACGACTACGCGGTCGGCATGCAATACAAGCTGGGACTGCTGTCCCCGGTGGACGACAACGGGCTGTTCACGGACGAAGCCGAAATGCCGGAACTGACGGGCAAACATGTCTTCGCCAGCAACGAACCGATCATTGCGATGCTGGAAGAACAAGGCGCTCTGCTCGGGCGGGAGGTCCATCGGCACAGCTACCCGCACTGCTGGCGCTCGAAAACACCGATCATTTTCCGTTCGGTCGAACAGTTTTTCATTTCGTTAGATGGAATACGCGGTCGAGCATTGGAAGCGATCGATGAAGTCACCTGGCTGCCCGCCTGGGGGCGCAACCGCATTTATGGCACTGTCGAGGCCCGCCCGGACTGGTGCATTTCCCGCCAGCGCACCTGGGGGGTCCCTGTGCCGGTGTTTTACAAGGACGACGGCACGGTGATCCTCGACGCCGCTCTGGCGCGCCGTGTTGCCGACCTGGTCGAAAGCGACGGCACCAATGTGTGGTTTGAAAAATCCGACGACGAACTCGCGCAGTTGTTAGACCTGCCCGCCGGGGTGAAAAAATGCCGCGACACACTCGACGTGTGGATCGACAGCGGATGTTCGCACGTCGCCGTGCTCGAACGCAATGCCCGGCTTCATCAACCGGCCGACCTCTATCTCGAAGCCACCGACCAGCACCGCGGCTGGTTCCAGAGTTCGCTGATGCTCAGCGTCGCCTTCCGCCAGGCCGCGCCGTATAAAGCCGTTCTGACCCATGGATTCGTGGTCGACAAGGACAAGAAGAAACTTTCCAAGTCTGAGGCCGAAAAGGCAGGCAAGCCGATTGATGCCGCGCATTATTACAACAAATACGGAGCCGACATCGTACGGCTCTGGGTGAGCAGCGTCGACTGGCAAAGCGAGGTTCCCTTTGGCGAGGAATTGTTCAAACAAGTCGCTGAGCCCTACCGTCGACTGCGCAACACCCTGCGGATTCTGTTAGGAAATCTTGAGGGCTTTGATCCCGTTCGCGATGCCGTCGTATCCGAGGAGTTGCCCTTGTTCGACCGCTGGATTCTGGAACGTCTGCACGAAGTGGTCGGAGAATGTCGCAATGCTTATGAAACATATGAATTCCGCAAGGTATTCAATGCGCTCAATCAATTCTGCACCGCCGATCTCAGTGCGATCTACATCGATGTCACCAAGGACCGGATGTACTGCGATGCGGCGGGCTCGTTGCGCCGCCGGGCGACGCAGACGGCGATGTATGAGCTGTTCAGCGCCATCGCCCGCCTTTTGGCACCGATCCTCGCCTTCACCGCCGACGAAGCCTGGGAGCATGCGACCTTTACCAGCGGAACGATTCACGAGCAGGACTTCCCCGCCCCCGATCCGCGTTTCGCCGTGGCCAGCGCCAGCAAGGTGATGGACCGGCTATTTGAAATCCGCTACGCCATCCAGACCGCCATCGAACCGCGCATCCAGGCCAAGGAGTTTTCGCGCAACAACGAAGCAGCCGTCGCACTCATCGTGCCCGCCAACGACCCTGCGCTCGCGGCGATGAACGACATCGAGGCCATGAAGGAAATTTTCATCCTCGCCGAACTCGACGTGAGCACAGGTGATGCTCTGACCGCCACTGCCCGCAAAACGACGCTGCATCTTTGTCCGCGCTGCCGTCGCCACGAACCGACCTTGGACAACGGCCTCTGCCAGCGTTGTCACAATGTTGTAAATGGATAAGTGCTCATACGAAAAATTTCACGCCCATCGTATGATCGAAATTTTTCAACCACAGATTACACAGATTGATGAAACACATGGCCATCTCTTCAAAAAATCCGTGAAATCTGTGAAATCCGTGGTTTCTATTTCAGCCTGAAGCGAGACGACCAATTTACCAACGATTTCCGAATATGAATCTCAGCTTCCGCACCTTGTTGTTAGGCATCACCCTGCCGCTCTTTCTGCTCGACCAGATCAGCAAATGGTGGATCGTTCTCACCTTTCCCGAACCGGGTTACGGGGTTCGCGACATCGAGCTGACCTCCTGGTTCCACATCATCCGCGTTCACAACCAGGGCGTGGCATTCGGCATGGGCAACGGCACTGCGTGGGCGCCACTGGTGTTTTTTTTCGTGCCGCTGCTGGCGCTGGCCGGCATCCGCTATTGCTGGAAAAAGGGCGTGTTTCACAGCAAAGCATCGCGGATCGCCGTGAGCCTGCTGCTGGCGGGCATTTTCGGGAATTTCACCGACCGCCTGTTCCAGGGCTTCCAGCTTGCGGAATACGCTGGCGAGAGCTTCTGGAAACGGCTGTCCGAGGGCTACGTGGTCGACTTCATCAGCATCTGGCTCCCCGGATTTGCAAAAATCATGCCCAGCAGCCAGGGGTGGTGGCCGACCTTCAACGTCGCCGATTCATGCATCTGCATCGCCGCCGGTCTGTTGTTTTTTTCGGGTTTAACCGAAGAAAAAAAGGTGTCATTCGCTGGGAAATGAAAACGAAAATGCAGATATGCGGAGAAGAAATCGCGATAGCACTTGATCATTCCGATCCGGCGGATACGATGCCCACAACGATTTATAGACACTGATGAGATACCCGCGCTTCCTGCTGATTTTCCTGATGTCATTGCTGGCCTCGCTGCCGGGTCTCAGCCAGGAAACTTTTTTCCGCAACGTCTTTGAGCCGAAAGGAGGTTCGTATGTCGAAGTGATGGCGCTTTGCAGCAAACTGCCAAGCACCGGATATGCGCCGATCCGGGTCACCCTGGCCAATCGCACGCAGGTTCCCGCCTCGGTCAGCTTGAATTTCCGTTCGGAGTCGAGTGCCGCTTATTACAGGAGCGATGGCAAGCTCAGCATGAGTTCCTCGTTCTCCGTTTCCGCCGCTGCGGGCACGGTGAGCACGGTGGACTTGATGGTTCCGGTGGCATCCTGTGTCAAGTCAGGCGGTTCCTACGGCGGATCATCCGGCCAGCAGTCGCTCGAACTCACCATGTTCGGAGTAAGCAGCGGCTCATACACCCAATCGAGCAACATCGAGGACGATTTTCCCAACATCCTCATGTCCGAACCGCTCTACACACCTTACGCCTCCGCCCTCGACGCGGAAACGGCCAAAGCAAGCGGTTCGTCACACGGTTATTCGGGAGGTTCCCCTTCCTTCGCCGGAAAATTCACCCCTACGAAAATGGCCGAAGACTGGCGGGCCTACAGCGGTTATGACCGGATCATCATGACCGACGACGACTGGCTGGCAATGACACCCGGTGCGCGGGCCGCAGTGTTGCGGTGGAACCGCCTTGGCGGCGAACTGCAACTCATCGCGTTCAATCCGGGCAGCACGCCGAACACGCTCGGAATTTCCTTCGACAGCAACAATGGCGACATCGGCGTGCGCGGCATGGGCCATGTGGAAATCGAAAAATACACGCCTCCAACGATTGACGTCCCGGCCATGGTTTCGAAAGTCAGCAGTCCGCGCACCGGCGTACCCGCTGTGTTTCAAAGCGCGTATTTGAAAAACGACTACCCCGGGTCCTGGGGTTTGCAAAATTCTATGGGAACGAAGACCTTCCATTTCATCCTCTTCATCCTGATCATGATCGCCTACGGGGTGCTTGTCGCGCCGGTGAATCTGTTCGTGTTCGCCAAATCCGGCATGCGGCACAAGCTGTTCACCACCACTCCGATCATCGCCATCGGTGCCAGCATCGCAATGGTCGGACTGATTTTCCTGCAGGACGGTCTGGGCGGCAAAGGCGTCCGCGCGCAGTTGATGGAAGTCAGTTCGGAGGACGGCGACAACAATGCCTACATCTATCAGGAACAGGTGTCGCGCTCGGGCGTGTTGATCGGCAACCGCTTTCACATGAACGATGCCTGCGTGATCACTCCGCTGCCTTTGGCTCAATCGCAGTGGACACGCCTGAACCTCGACAGCAAAACCGATCAGAACTATACGATCAATGCCGACGACAAGGGCATGCAGGTCACCGGCGACTGGTTTCAGTCGCGCTCCGAACAGGCACAGTTGCTCCGCGCGATTCTGCCATCGCGGGCGCGGATCGAAGAATTGCCCGCCGGCGAGTCCCCCGCCCTGTTGTCTTATTTCGAATACGAAATTGACATCCTCTTCATCCGCGGCACGGGAGGAAAATTCTGGAAAGCGGAACACGTTGCCTCGGGAAAAAATTTCCTGTGCACCGAGACGACAGCCAGCGACTACGAATCATTTGTGGACAGCCGGGCCAGTTTGCTGGGCAATGCCAACAAGGAGCGCTTGAAGGCCCTCAGCAGACGCGAGAACCATTTTGTTGCCGTCAGCAAGTCCGCGCCGATGATGGAGACCTTCACGAGCATCCGCTGGAAAGACAACACCAGCATCATCACCGGCGACATCCGCAAGGCCGAAAAACCCTGAGTTCACCGATCCTGCATGAGCAACGTCGCCATTTCCGTTCACAATCTCTACCGCTACTTCGGTCCGCTCAAGGCCGTGAATGGTGTCACGTTTGAAATTCCCCACGGCTCGGTCTGCGGGTTTGTCGGAGCCAACGGCGCGGGCAAAACCACGACGATGCGCATCCTCGCATCGCTGGACTACCCGACTCTCGGCACGGCGGAAATCTGCGGCTTCAATGTCGTCAGCCACCCCGAGGAGGTGCGCCGTTTGATCGGCTGGATGCCGGATCACTTTGGCAACTACGAGCACATGACCGTGGTCGAATATCTCGACTTCTACGCGCGAGCGCTCGGATACAAGGGCAAGGAGCGGCGCACGCGCGTGCAGGAGGTCATGGAGTTCACCGACCTCGTGCCACTGGCGGAAAGATTTTCCAACAAGTTGTCAAAAGGCAACACCCAGCGCCTCGGGCTCGGGCGGGCGCTGTTGCAGGACCCGCAGATCCTGATCATGGATGAACCGGCCGCCGGTCTCGATCCGAAAGCGCGGGTGGAATTGAAAAGCCTGATCCGGGTTCTCGCCAATGAGGGGAAAACCATTTTCATCTCCTCACACATTCTATCGGAACTCGGCGAGATGTGCGATTCTCTGCTGTTCATCAACAGCGGGCGCATCGTTCATCACGGCGACTCCGAAAGCCTGCTGATGCAAACCGATGTCGCCGGTGGCCTGCTCTACGACGTGCAACTGGCCGGTGATCCCGAGGCGCTCTCGACCTGGTGTTTGCTGCATCCCAAGGTCGAATTCATGGAGTCGCGCAAATACGGCGGCCGCATCCGCATTGATTCCACCGAAGTGGCGGAGGCCGCGGAAATCCTGCAACGCATGGTCAAGGACGGCATGAAAATCTGCGAGTTCCATCGCGAGGAACGCAATCTTGAGGACGCCTTCATCGACATGTTGGGTAAAATCGAACGCGGCGACATCGCGGGAGCCACACCGCCGCCGATGCCGGAAACCAAGGCATTCAACCCGCCAAGCAATCCATCCGAATGAGCACCGAAGCACAAGCGCCCGCCGTGGCTCCTCCGCAACCTATCAAACCCGCGACCGCCGGGCTGGATGATTTTTCCGACCGTCTGCCACCGATGCTGGTGAAGGAACTGCGGCAGGGGCTGCGGGCGCGGACCTTTGTCGCGGTGTTCCTCGCTCTGCAACTCTTCCTCGGCCTGGTGATGCTGCTGGCGACGACCGCCAGCGGTCTCGATGGCGCGGGACTGGTGGTGTCGCGAATCATCTTTTTGTTTTTCTCCCTCGCGGTGCTGGTCGTGCAGCCGCTGCGCGGCATGAACGCGCTCTATGGCGAGATCAAAAGCAGCACGATCGACATGATGGTTTTGACCCGACTCAGCGCGCGGCGGATCGTCACCGGCAAATGGGCGGCTGTCGTCGGCCAAACCCTGCTGCTGTTCATCTCGATCGTCCCCTATCTGATCCTGCGCTACTTCTTCGGCGGCATGAACCTCTTTGCGGAAATGCTGGCACTGTTTTCGCTCTTCGTGCTTTCGAGCTGCCTCACCGCGTTCAACGTGGGATTTTCCGCCAACAAGGCAATCCTGGTGCGTGGATTTTTTCCCATCGGTGTCGCGGTGCTCATGGCCAACGTGTGTCTGGGCATCGGCTTCTCCGGCTTCGGTGAATTCCTGGAGTTTTTCCTGTTCTCCAACGCCAAAGTGACCGCCATTTACCTCGGAAGCATGATCGGCCTCGTGTACCTGGCATGGACGGCTCTGGGCCTTGGCGTCTCAGCCATCGCGCCCGCTGCGGAAAATCACAGCAGCTTGAGTCGACTGATTACCCTGGGCGTGATGGCGCTTGTCGGTGCGGTTCTTTATTTTGCCGATGCGGATTGGATGATCGTTCCATTTGCGATTGGAGCCGTCGCGCTTCCGGGCATTGTTCTCGGTCTAACAGAAGAAAATTTCCTGATGCCACGCATCACCCTGCCTTTCATCAAGGCCGGCATCTTCGGCAAAGCAGCGGGACGTTTTCTCTATCCCTGCTGGTCGTCCGGGGTGTTTTTTGCCGCTGCGCTGATCGTGCTTGTTTTCGGCCTCGCCTTGCTCGCCGTGGACTCGAAGAGCTTTTCAGGCAGAAACGAGGAGTTTCTTGGAGTGATCGGATCCCTGTTGGGTTGCCTGATGTTCCCCGCGGTTTTTCTCGCCCTATTTCAAAAGCGGATCAGCAACCGACTGGGCATTTATGTCGCCATCCTCGTTGGTATGTTTGCTGTGATGGGTGCGGTTTATGCGGTCTCAGAGAGCACCAACACCGAAGGCGCGATGTGGATTTTCTGCTGGTTGCCGCCGGTGCAGTTGGTGATGGCCATGGATTACTCCTACCGCAACGATTTTCTGCTGGTGATTTTCGTATTCGACGCTCTCTATTTGCTGTTCTTGACCATCCATGCCGTGACAAAAATGCGTGTCGTGCATGACGCGGAAAATTCGGCGCGGGACACCTATCTCACGCCTCAGGAAAAAGTGACGGTCGAGTGATGCTCTCCAGTCAGGGCGCGTCGATCCGTGCGATTACCGGAATGAGCCCTGATTTCCAGTCATCGGGAGGAGAATCGAGTTTCACCCAACTGCGACAGCCTCCATATCGCGCTTCATAGGGAAAAACCCAAGGAGCGGCGAGTGCGAAAACCTTTACTTTGGCAACATGAATGCTGCCGCTGTTCATTCCCCTGCCCTGCCAGTCGAAACGATCGCGCACGGTTTGCTCGCCGTAAATATGTTGCGATTCGAGACGTTTCACTTCCGCCCAATCGGTCAGGGTGCTCGCCCATTCGGCTTCGATGTAATGGGTGATTTTTATGTCATCGCCCGGCTGCCATTCCGGCAAAGCTTCTCCGGACTCCGGCCCTTTGAGTTGTTCCGGACTGGCGTGAAAGCGGGTGGGAAACAGAAAGAATTTCTCATGGGCGAAGGAAAATCCATCGCGCCCCTCGTGGATGCCGCCTTTGCGGAGGATGACCGACTGCCGACCATCCGCAAGGGCGGCACAGACCGGCTGCCATTCCTTGAACGCCATAGATTGATCCATGCCCATGATTATGCCGAAACCTCAGCTGCATGCAATCGCCATTGCAGCGGGATTGCCGTGGAGCCCTCCTCAGTGCACAAAAAACTTCCCCCTTTGTCGCAAATGTCCTACATTCGCCCGACACATGTGGAAAGGCCGTTTTACACAAGATACTTCTAGCCTGGTTCAACAGTTCGGGGAATCGGTTTCCTACGACTGGCGTTTGTACCCGCACGACATCGCGGGTTCGATCGCCCATGCCCGGGCCCAGCAACAGGCGGGATTTCTCTCGGCGGAGGAATTTTCAGCAATCGAAGGCGGTCTGCTCGATATTCGCAAGGACATCGAGGACGGTCGCTTCGAATTCAAAACGTCGCTGGAGGATATCCACATGAATATCGAGTCCGAGCTGACGCGTCGCATCGGTCCTGCGGGTGCGAAGCTGCACACCGCGCGCTCCCGCAACGACCAGGTGGCGACCGACACGCGGCTGTATTGCCGTTCGCAAATCGACTCTCTCACCATCGCGCTGCGCAAACTGCAACTCGCGCTGGTCGACCGCGCCGAGGTCTATGCGGCGGCGGTCATGCCCGGATACACACATTTGCAGCGCGGTCAACCGGTGACCGCCGGACATCATTTTCTCGCCTATGTGGAAATGCTCGATCGCGATGTCTCGCGGCTTGCCGATGCCCGCAAACGTCTGAACATTTCACCACTCGGATCAGGCGCCCTGGCGGGGTCGACGATCAATCTCGACCGCGCCGCCATCGCGGACGAACTGGGTTTCGATGGCGTCAGCACCAACTCGATGGATGCCATCGCGGATCGCGACTACATTGCCGAGGTGCTCTTCGCCCTCGCGCTCTGTGGCGTGCATCTCTCGCGGCTCAGCGAGGATCTCATTCTTTGGTGCAGCGCGGAGTTCGCCTTTGCCTCGCTGGCCGATGCCCACACGACGGGTTCGTCGCTAATGCCGCAGAAAAAAAATCCGGATGTCTGCGAACTGACCCGCGGCAAAACGGGCCGATTGCTCGGCAACCTGGTCGCGCTGCTCACCGCCGTCAAGGGACTGCCGCTGACCTACAATCGCGATTTGCAGGAAGACAAGGAGCCTTTGTTTGATTCGATCGACACCATGCATCTGGCCCTCGCCGTCAACACCGAAATGATTTTGGCTCTGACCTTGCGCGAGGACCGTTGTGCCGCCGCCGCTGCGGATCCGATGCTGCTGGCCACCGATCTCGCCGATCAACTTGTCAAAAACGGCGTACCGTTTCGCCAGGCCCACGAACTGGTGGGCAAAGCGGTGGCTGTGGCAATTGCCGGGAACATCCCCCTGGACAAAGTTGATCTCGGCAAAATCAGCGAGCACTTTGGCAACAACACGGCGGAGATTTTCCAGATCGAACGAGCGCTGGCAAGCCGCACCAATCCCGGTTGCCCTAATCCCTTGCTCGTGCGCGAGCAAGTGGCGCGATGGAAATCTGTCTTGTCGTAAGGCAGGAAGGCTCTCCGAGCGTTCCGGTGGCGGGCGGTCGCTTCACGACTTAACGCAACCAACCTTCACCCCACGCTTTCGTTCGCAAACAAAGCCGGTGAGTCAGGAAGGATCATCGTGAGCAAACCATCCTGCCCCAGCGGAACTTTCGGAGAAAGTTCCCTCTCATCTCAGGAATTTTTCTCATCTCTTGCTTGCAAGCTTCTCGTGTCCGCGTTACAAATTCGCACGATGAAACGTCACTTCGCCACACTGGTATTTTCCGCCCTCGCCTTGCTTGCCTGCACCGGCAAGGAAACCAAAAAGGAAGAGCCGAAAGCAAACGCCCCCGAAACGAAGACCGCCACAGCGGTCGCCAACCGGGTCAAAATCAAAACCAACAAGGGCGACATCGTGCTGGAACTCAATGCCGATAAAGCACCGATCACCGTGGCCAATTTTCTCGAATACGTGAACAAAAAACATTATGACGGCACCGTGTTTCACCGCGTAATTGGAAATTTCATGATTCAAGGCGGCGGATTTGCTGCGGAAGGAACCGGGCTTGTTGAAAAAGCCACCGGCAAGGGCATCAAAAACGAAGCTTCAAATGGACTGAAAAACGACATCGGCACGGTGGCGATGGCGCGCACGAACGATCCGAACAGCGCGACGGCTCAATTTTTCATCAACGTCGCCGCCAACAACAATCTCAATGCCCCGAGTTTCGACGGTCATGGTTATGCCGTTTTCGGCAAGGTTGTCGAGGGCATGGAGGTGGTGAACGCCATCAAGGCGGTGCCAACGGGCAATCGGCCGCTGACCATGATCAATCCCGCTACGGGACAGAAAATCACCCAACCGAGCCCGGATGTTCCCAACGACAATGTGGTGATCGAATCGATCACGGTGCTCAGAGACAAAAAATGAAAGGTTTGCTGCGGCCGAAATCACATTTTCCGCACTGATATACGCACAAAACGCCGAGCATTCGGCATTGCCAACCAGCGCCCTTGTGTCACTGTGGGGCGAATTCCTGTCACTTCCATCCGCGATTCATGAATGCAGAAACAGTCCCTTCGATGATTCCCACCGAGCACACCGATCCGATCAACGCGCAGATCCTTGCGGTGTCCGAGGACCTGATTGCCGGTTTCCAGGCTCATCCCTTCGAAGTCATTGCTGAAAAGTCGGGCGTTCCGTTCGACACGGTCATCGAACGCATCAAAGCGATGTTGCAAGCCGGAGTGATCCGTCGCGTCCGCCAGACCCTGCTCTCCACCAAACTCGCCCACGGCGCGCTGGTCGCGTGGAAGCTTCCGGAGGAACATCTGAATGCCGCTTTTGATTTCATGTCGAAGGAGGATCCCTTTTCCGGACACGTGGTCATTCGTTCGACCGACACCGAAGTTTCGGGCTCGGGCTACCGTCTGTGGACCACCCTGAAAGTGCCGGTCGGCCAGTCGCTCGCCGCTCACGCCGATGTGCTGAAGCGCATTGTCAAAGCCGACGAATACCTGCTGATGCCCGCCAACGGGGTTTTTGCCTTGGGTGTGGGTCACGTGCGACGCAAGTCCCTGGAACCGGGAGAAAAAGCGGATGAACCGGCGGTCATGATGACCACGGCGGCCGTGAACCTGGATCAGGAGCAATGGGACGTGCTGCTCGCCTTGAAGGAAGAGTTGACGCCGGATGAAATCGGCCCACATCCCTGGGATCGCCGCGCGGAGATCGCCGGAGTTTCCTTGGAACGCTTTTGCGAGGTCGCCGAGGAGTTGAACCGCAAGAGTGTCATCGGACGATTCTCCACCTTTCTCGAACACGTCAAACCATCGGCCACCGGTGAGAGGGTCACCCGATTCAATGGCCTTTTCCACTGGGCCGTGCCGAAAGGTCGGGAGATCGAGGCCGGCGGAGAGGTCGGACGACATTTTTGCATGACCCACTGCTACTGGCGCGAAGGTGGTGCGCAGTTTGGCAACGTCAACATCATGGGCGTGGTTCACGGCACCGAAAAAGACCGCGTGCTGGAGCACAAAGCAGCCATCGATGCGCATCTTGCCTCGGTGGGCATCCCGCTGAGCTACACCAACGTTTTCTGGGGCGGACGATCAGAGATCAAACCCTCGGAAATCTCACCGGTCGTCTATCAACAATGGCACGCCGCCCATTCGGCGTGATTGTCCGAATGAGGAACGTCGCATTTTCCGCTTTCCTATTCGCTCTTTCCACGCTACGCAGAACGCGACATGAGCCAGAATCAACTTGATCAATTGAAAAATTTCACCGTCGTGGTCGCTGACACCGGGGATTTCGAATCGATGAAATCCTATCAACCCCAGGACGCGACCACCAATCCCTCGCTGATCCTGCAGGCGGCGGAGAAGGCGGAATACCGGCCAATCGTGGAAAAAGCCGTGGCAGAATTCGCGAACTCCGAGCTGACCGGCGAAGCAAAACTTGCGGCCATTCTCGACCGCATCCTGATCCTGTTCGGCCTGGAAATTCTTCACATCGTGCCCGGCCGGGTTTCCACCGAAGTCGACGCCCGCTTGTCCTTCGACACGGCGGCAACCGTCGCCAAAGCGCGCGAGCTCATCGCCGCCTATGAAAAGGAAGGCTTCAGTCGCGAGCGCATCCTGATCAAAATCGCCTCGACCTGGGAAGGCATCAAGGCGGCCGAGATGTTGGAAAAAGAAGGCATCCGCTGCAACCTGACTCTGTTGTTCTCCTTCGCCCAGGCGGTTGCCTGTGCCGAGGCCGGGGTGCAGTTGATCTCGCCTTTTGTCGGTCGCATTCTCGACTGGCATAAGGCCAACACCGGCAAGGACTACCTGGGCGACGAGGACCCCGGTGTGATCTCGGTCAAGGCCATCTACAACTACTATAAAAAACACGGCTACAAAACCGAAGTGATGGGCGCGTCATTTCGCAACATCGGCGAGATCCAGGCTCTCGCGGGCTGCGACCTGCTCACCATCAGTCCATCCCTGCTGCAACAATTGCAGGCGTCCAGCGAACCACTGGCGCGCCGGCTCGACCCCGCGGAAGCCGCGCTAGCAGGTGCCGAAAAAATCACCTTGAACGAAAGCGCCTTCCGTTTTCTCTACAACGAAGATGCCATGGCCGTGGAAAAAACCGCCGACGGAATCCGCAAGTTTTCCGCCGACATCGTCAAGCTCGAGAAACTCGTGGCTTCGATGATGTAAGGCGGTTTGCGTTCCGCAGTTTTTATTTCCCGTCTGACAGCACATGGATCGTGTTCGTGGATGGGACGGAGAAGAACTGGCATTTCGCGACGCTATTGATCGCCAATGCCCGGCTCGGACGCGCCATGCTCTCTTCGGTGGTTGCGCTAATGGAATTCTGGCCTTGCTGCCCATGCAATTGTTTTCCTGTCCGTGGAAATCCTGCACGGGACTCCCCTGCCCCGGCTTCGGCATGATCCGCACTGTCAGGCGATATAGGCCTGTCGTTGAAGGAAAATATCCTGAGCCCGGTGACTCTGCTGTTTTTTCCTGGTCGCCGTCGGAGTCTCGCCGCTAGGACAAAAGCGCGGGGGTGGGTTACGGTTTGCTATCGACCAGCCCAGCCTGCTGCAATGCTTTCCAACCGCCATGAAGCGCCTTGACATCCGGAACCAATTGAAAATCGCGGATGCGTTTGGCAATTTCCAAACTGGTGCCGCAGCCGATGTCGCTGCAATAGACGACCACCTTTTTTCCTTCGGACAAACGAGGGAATGCCTGCTCCAACAGTTTGTCGAAACTTTCCCCATCAGCTGTAGTGACCAACAACGATCCCTTCAATCCGTCCTTTTCCCAATCGACACGACGTCGGGCATCGATCCAAACCACGTCATTGTTCCAATCTTTCAGAACCGTCTCCAGGCAGACCTCGCCTGGTTTGAGGGATGCAGGCCCGCAGGGAACCGTGCGGTCAGGGGTGCCCTTCATCAACCAGGTAAGCAGGGTCGCGGCGACAACTAGTCCCGCAATCACGAGCAGTTGACTCAAGGTCCGCGTGGGCAGTCGGAGGCTCATGGTGGCACCGGCAGATTTGCAGGCTCCGCCTTGCCCGGCGGCGCAGGAGGTTGTGGCGGGAGAGCAGGGGCGGAAAGCGGTGCGTTGCGCACCACGGCAAAAGCCATCTGGCGTTTTTGTTTCTCGACCTTGCAATCCGTTTCGATGTGCAACACACCGAGTCCGGGCGAGATACCGTCATTGGAAACTGGCGTGACCACAAGATCGTATTCCGCGCCCTCGGTTATCGTTTTCAATTCCGTTTGAAACGACGAATTGGTCATCGAAACACGGGTGATCTTGATCGGCTCGGTGTGGTTCATCTTGATCTTGATCGTCTTGGGCTCCAGCGGATCGCGAAGATTCCACTCCAGGGTTTTCGGCTCCATCGAGACAAGCACCGGAATGAACACCGTCACCACCAGGTTGAAGCTGGGTTCTGCCTCCTTGTCGCCCATCATCGAGACCAGCACGTTTTTGTCAACCTGCCCGCTGAAGTTCTCCATCTTGAACGTCGCGCGCAACACTCCTTTTTCGCCGGGTGCGTATTTCAGCTTGCCGCCGTTGTTGATCTCAACGGAAATGCACGAGCAAGTAGTCTTGGCCTCTTTGATCACCGCATCGGTACTGCCCTTGTTTTCAAATTCAAAATCGCAGAAAACCTGATCCGCATCAGGAGCCGCATGAATCTCCTTTTTCAACGAGTCGAAAACAAGCTGGCCATGTGCGGCAAGCGGGAGGAATCCGAGTAGCAGGAGGAATCGATTCATGGGGACGTATTAAACACCGGGGTTTTGAAGGGTGCAAGTGAAATGATCAGGATCAACTTGCCGTTGCGCCATTCGGGGCCGAGCACGAACAACGGGGCGCCGGCCGATAGCGCGGCACCGGACTTCAAGACCTTCTTTTTGGAGAGCCAGAGTTCGACGTCCAGACGGGTCACCTCCTTGGATGGCCGCGCCTGCGCCTCAAAACGCACGAGGATTTCATCGGAGGGCGACAACGGCTGCGCCCAGTTCTCATAACTTCGATACAAGGGCTTGTCGTCAACACCGAGTTGGGTGTAATGGGCGAACTTGAGGTGCTCATCCTTGGAAAGCCGTTCGCTCATCTTCTGATCCAGCTTCTTGAATTTCGCGACCGCTCCCGTTGCAGCCTCGTTACTGGCATGGACGACGGTGACGGTCACCGTGCCTAAAATGTCCTTGCCTCGTTCGGCATGAACGGGCAGCGACAGCCAGGGGCAAAGCAGGAGCATCAGCAAGCGGCGTTTTGACATGGGCATCACAAAATCAGGGGTTCAGGGTGCGACGATGGCATCCGCGTTCTTCTTGTTTCCGATGCCGGCATCAGGATGGTTGTCATCCGGTGCGGGCGGCTGAGGAACTTCAAAGGAATCGGGCAGCGCGGAAACACCATTGAGCACGATCACGGAACCTTCCGCCGGGCTGGATTGGAAATACTCCGCTTTCACGCCGAGTTCGGGCGTGTAGATCACCATGGAATAAATCCGGGTCGATTTTTTTGTAAACTGCATGCCGCCAAGAAAGCACAGCGCCATGGCGGAGAGCGCCGTCACGGGCATCCACAACCTCGGCCACCAGCGGGCAGTGGCGGTCTTCGCAGGGACATCTGCGGAGACATCAGACTGCTGTTGGATCGCACGCATCAGTTTTGACTGGAAAAAATCCGGATACGGTGGCTCGAGCCCGGATGCGATCACCGTCGGCAAAGACGCCTTCCATGACCGTATCGCGTCCCGCTTGGCCAACCATTCCGGCTGCGATGCGCACCACGCGTCAACCATTGGTTGCTCGGTCGAGGTCAACTCGTCTTCCAGCCAAAGAAACAACGATTGATTATCGGGACTCGTATTCATCTTTCAGTAATGTTTGCAGTTTCTGCCGGGCATAAAACAATCGGCTCATCACCGTGCCGATCGTGCACCCCGTCACATCGGCGATCTCCTTGTAGGACAAGCCCTGGACATCCTTTAATATCACGATTTGTCGGTGTTCGGGAGAAATTTTCTCGAAAGCGGCCTCGATTTTCTTTTTCAGCTCGGACATTTCCATCCGTTGATCGGGGCTGTCACCGACGTGTGGAATCGCGATGGCGGAAGGATCGATCCGAGCGGCTTGCAACACCTCGTCGTTCAGTTCCCCCACATGTTCATGTTTCCTGCGCCGGTTCCAGTCGTAGACCACATTGTGGGAAATGCGATACAGCCAGGTGGTGAATTTGGCCTTTGCCTCGAAGGACGGAAGGGCGTTCCACGCCTTGATGAAAACCTCTTGGGACAAATCCCAAGCGTCGGCATCGTTGTGTGTCATGTTCCTGATCATGGCGAAGATCCTATTGCGGTGGCGCAGCACCAGAGTGTCATAAGCCTGCATGTCACCCGACTGCGCACGGACAACCAAGGCATCATCCCCCAGCTCCGGGGAACCCGAAGCCCCGGACGGAGGGTCAAAATTCTGAGCCCCCAGCACTATGTGAGACGCAAAGCATGGGAATATATTCATTCAATTATCAGCAACGGCGGGACTGCCGGCTTTTCTCGCGGCGCACGCCAGCGTACCAACACCCTGAAATGCTGGCAATGCCATAATTTCATCGGGAGTAACGAAATGAGCCCCCCACGGGCGGAACGCCAACCGACGAAGATCGCGGCATTTTGCTCTTTCAGGCCAAGCACATTTGCATCATCATCCTCAGCAACGCCATGTCATTTCTGCCGCCCAGTGATTACACGCTCACAAAACTTCTCGGTGAGAACAAGGACACGAACATTTGGCTGGCTGAGCAGGTTTCCGTTCGCCGCAATGTCGTTCTCGTTCAGTTGCGCGACCCCGAATCAGCCCAGCGCGATGATTTCATCGCTGCCGTGAGGGCCAAAGCGGCGGTGGACCATCCTTTGATCGCTTCGGTGTATGAAGCGATCAACGATGCCAGGCTTTGCTTTTTTTCACGCGAGTGGTTGCCAGGGGAGAATCTGGCGGAAAAAATCGAGCGCCGATGCACGCTGAAACCCGCCGTGATGGCACATATTCTCAAGCGCATTGCCGAGGCGAACATGTATCTCGAGGACCGCGGCATCGCCACGGAGCCACTGCATGCTTGCGACATTTATCTCAACGAGCAAAACGTCCTGCGATTGGAAAATCTGGTGACTTCAGGAACCCGTTCACAAAAATCCTCGGAAAAAGACATCGAGGAACTTGGTAAAATGCTTCCAGCGCTGGTGGAAAGTGGAGTAACAGGCACAACCAGGATCCTGACCCTTTTGCACTGGATGTCCGGCGCAGACCCGGAACATGTCATGCACTGGAGAGAAATCCGGCAGTATGCGGATCACATCGATCAACAACTGGCCACCCCGGTCGTGACCATGAACTCCTCCACCAGGCCAAAACCAGGCGTTGTCAAACCGCCCGACCCTCGGTTCAAGTATGTCATCGGCGCGGCGGTTCTGCTGGCCGGAGTCGCCGCGATGGCGATCGCCAACAAAACCATGCAGCGAAAAACAAAAGCCGTGTCCGTTGTCTCGACCGAACCCATACTTGTCAAGGTGGGAACCCACCCTGGACCTGACGGCATCGATGTTCCGTTGCGCCAATTCTGGCTATCCCCTCATGAAGTAACCATCGGGGAATACCAACAATTTCTGAAAGCACTGGCACTGCTTCCCGCCGATCAACGCACGGTCTACGACCATGAAGACCAGACTGCTTCAAAAAAATCACACGCTCCCGAGCAGTGGGATGAGATCACCGCAGCCACTGAAGCACGGCAATTGTGGAAGAGCAGAAAAATGAGCCCTGACTGCCCGGTCAGCGGGGTGGACTGGTGGGATGCCTACGCATACTGCGAGTGGAAGCGCGGCCGCCTGCCGACCCAGGAGGAATGGCATGCCGCGATGCGCCTTCAAACCGAGAACCCCCGTGTCCTGAAACCAGGCGTCTGGGGAGATGTGCAATCACTTGACTGCAACAAAGCCGGCTTCTTCGGCATGGCAGGGGGCGTGTCCGAATGGACCAGAAAACCCGCAGGCAACCCATCCAATCCACTCGGCGCGCGTGAATGGGTTCTCATTGGCGCTTCGTATGCCCGACCTGAAAATGGCGCACTTGCCAGGGAGTGGACGATGAATCGCGATTTGAAACGGGAGGATCTCGGCTTTCGCATCGCTTACGATCATCTCAGCGAGTGATCCGTGGCGTTACTGCTTTTCGCATGATGGCACACGCATCACCCGTCAACAAGACAGCCCTGGAAAACCAGGGCTGCATTGTATTCGGCTAGAGGGTTTGCAAGTGACAATTACAAGGCAGATTTCAAGCTGCTTGAAACTTTGAACCCGACCGATTTGGATGCCGCGATTTTCATCGATTCACCAGTTTTGGGGTTGCGACCCATACGGGCGGCACGTTTCTTTACAGAGAACGTTCCAAATCCAATGAGTTGCACTTTTTTTGTTTTCTTGATTCCCGACGCGATGGCATCAAGAACATTGTTAACGGCATCTTCGGCGGACCGCTTGGTCGCGTCTTTGCCCATAGCTTTTTGAACGGTATCAATGAGTTCGGCTTTATTCATGGCGCGACAGCATTGTCGAATCCCCCTTGAATTGACAAGAGAAAATCGTTTTTTGAGAGTTTTTTTTTAAACGAGCGAAGGAGAATAGCTTCTTGACAATGCCAATTTTTTCCTTTCTGCAACAGGCTCGCAGACTCCCGCGCTGATGATTCAGATAGATTCGCATCCGTCGGATCGGAAGAAAGAACGCGCTGCGAAGTGATCCAACCCGGTGCGGCGGATCTCTGAAATACTAATTTCATAGTAACAAATGCACATGCCTTCATGGTGCGTTTGACGCGAAATGCAGGCGGCAAAAATCCAGTCGCTCCCTGGCAGACTCACCGGGTCTTTCATTCCTGCGTGCAAGCGCCGCCTCAAGACGCGGTTGCAAGCCAATGCCACAGGCCATTTGAATCGCCAGACCGGGGCGGGCGTTCACTTCGATCATCAACGGCCCCCTTGTTTCATCGAGCATCAAATCCACGCCAAGGTAACCCATCCCGGTCATGTCATAACAAGTCCCCGCGATTTCGAGGATCTTGTCCCATTCCGGAACCTGCAAACCTGCAAGCGGTGCGTCCAGGTCGGGGTGCCGGAAGATAATTTTCCCCCGATGGACGGCTCGGGTCGTCACACCGGTCGCAAGATCGATCCCTACACCCAGCGCGCCCTGATGGAGGTTGGCCCGACCATCCGATTCACTCGTCGCGGCACGCAGCATTGCCAGAACAGGGTAGCCATGCAGCAAAACAATGCGGATGTCGGGTGCTCCTTGAAAGCTGATGCCTCGGAATGCCTGCGCGGTGGTGACACGATATTCCACCATGGCGCAATCGCGGTTGCCGCCCAGACTGTGGAGACCGGCGAGAATGTTGGATGCGTGATTGCGCAGATCTTCCCCGCACAGACGTGCGCCGCTCGGTTTCACAAAAAAGCCCAGATCACAATGATCGACCACCAGAACTCCCCGTCCGCCGCTGCCGCGCGCTGGTTTGATCACAAATGAATCATGGCCTGAAAGATTTTCGACAAGAGTGCGCACTTCGTGAGGGCTTTCCATGATCAAAAAACTTTCCGGCACTGCCAATCCGTTTGCCTTTGCAAGCTCTTTGGTCAGGATTTTATCATCGACCCGTTGATAATACCTGCGTGGATTGTTGGGCGACAAGTATCGCGCGTTGCGCATGTTGATGCCGAGAACTCCCATGCTGCGAAGCTCCCGCGGCGTGAGCATCAGGGAATGCCACCACTTTGCCTTCATTTCAGATTTGGGTGAAATTGCGGAAACGATGGAGTTCGCTCAAACGATACCCGGAATAGCGACCGATCATAAGGATCGCAGCCAAAACGATCAGCAACAGCTCGGGAAAATATTGCGCAGAATACTGGATTTGCGGAACCCTCATTACCAGGTAGGCGACCACCGCGACAAACACCGATCCCGCCACCTGCATGAGGGCGCTGCGTTTGCCTTCCTCCTCCCAAATCAACGACATGCGTTCGATCGTCCACGCAATGATGATCATCGGAAACAAAGTGACTTTGAGAACCCCGTGAATGCCCAGGCGCCAACTCAGCAGACTCATCACCACCATCAGCAGTGTGACGATCACCACACAGGCCGCCACGCGGGGCACGACCAGCAAATTCATGCTGGAAAGAAAAAAACGGAAATACAATCCCGCCGCAACGATGATCGAGAACATTGCGATGCCCGAACCCAGAGGCATCTCGAGAAATGCAAGGGCCAGCAAAACCGGCATGAATGTTCCCAACGTGGGCAAGCCCACGATGTTCCGCAGAATCACCACAACAAACGCTCCGAGCGGAATCAGCACCACATAGCGGAACACCGCCTGCTCGGATACGGGAAGTCCGAGGATCGTCGAGGCGAACAGCGGCGAATCCCTCAGCTCCTGCATCTGCTTCAGGGAAATCATGTCTTTCACCACGGTGAAGATCACCTTCGATTTGTCGCCACCCTGCACTTCCAGCAGCGCACCGCCACCCCGTTTCCAAACACAGATGTTGTCGCTCCGCAAACTCACATTCGGCTGGGCGGGATTTTTCACCTTCCATGTCCTGCCGTCGCAATACTCGATCAAGGGAATCGCTTCCTGCGGCTCCCGAACATCAAGTTTGACCCCGTGGGCAAGGCGCGCCGGAATGCCGGCCATTTCGAGCAGATCGATCCCCATGACAACAAGGAGATCCTCTGCCCTGCTGTGTTCGACTTTCTCATAATGGCGTCGCAGCAGCAAATTCTCTTGAGCGGTGCTTTCCGCGGAAAGCTGCAACAAAAGGTGGGTGAAAAAAGTATCGGCATCCGACGATGCGGCCCGCGAGCGGGCGATGATCCCTCGTGCGGCTTTCTCGACGGAGCCACTGAGTCCCGGCGGGCTCGCCACAGGGACCGGACCCAGCGACTCGATGCCGCTGCCGCCTGTCCTGAAACGCTCGGGGAATCGCACACGGAAATAGAGAGAATGCGAGCCTTCGGCAGGTTGCTGTGCCGACCAAACCGCCTTCACGCCTGGAACAGTGGTGTCCAGCACATAGCCGAAACCAAGCGATCCAGCTTCCTGGCCGATGTTTTCATCCCTCGCAGCGGGAGGGAGTGACAATTTCACGGTGACCGGCTGCGGCAGGGAAGTCAAAAGTGATACCTTCGCTTCAATCAGCCAGGAAGTGGATTTTTGTCCCACCAGCAAAGGCACGCCAAGCTTCAGGTGTTTGTAGAGAGCTATGCCCGAACCGGCGAGACAGAGAGTCACGACAGTGATAACCAAGCGCAGCTTAGGGGACATTCAATTGCCTTAACGAAAGATTTTATCGTCAGCCAGAAAGGTTCTTGCCGGATCAACCCAGCCGAGGATTCTGAGCGCAGACCGCCCCAGAAGAACAGGGCAGAGCATGTTTTTGCGATCGTTCAAGGTAAATTCCGCTCTGACGCTGCGTTCTCCAATGAGAAAATTCAAACGCACCACGCTGCGTCGTTCCGTGAGGCCACCGGGTTCCTTGATCTCGGCCGTTCGCGCCAAGAGAGCCTCCATGACGTGGCGTTTGCCCCCCACCACTCCCGGCGCGGTAATGACAAACCTCACCCATTTCTGGCCATCGCGCTCAAACAGTTTTTCCTCCTCCGCGTGAAGGGAGCTCGTGAGGGCTCCGGTATCCAGTTTCGCAGCCATTTCATCGGGAATGTCGGCGATTTTCACCTTTTCCAACCATCCGAAGATCTGCAGGGGGTCGGAACTGACTGGTCGGTCCGAATTCGCCGTCTGCTTCGCTTCTCTATTTTCCGTAAACAGTTCCTCGTCCGCCACCGGACCACCTTGATGAGCGTCAACCGGATTGCTTGCAAGCACAATGGCCTGCGGAGGTTGCGCCGCAGCCGTAACGGATTCTCGCGGACCAGTTTGGCCGGACGGAACCACATTCTCATCGGCGGCTGAGACCGGGGCCGTGGCTACCACGGCAAAAAGAAAGCCTCTAACCCAACATGTCAATTCAGGTGACGTCATGATGCAAAAGAACTACCTATGTCATTCTAGGAATAACACAACGCAAAAGTCGGATTTTCGACAAGCTCCGATTGCTTACCGCGAAGCAACTGGCGTTTTGGGTCCGTTCGCTTTCAAAGAAGCATCGGACTGGGCTTTGGCCCATGTGGCGTATTCGGCAGCCTCGATCACTTCCATCGTGCCTACCATGTTGCCATGCCCCTCCCCGCAGAGCTGCGCGCAAACGACGGATGTTTCCAACGTTTTGATAGGAGTGAACCACATCGGGATTTCCGAACCCGGAATTGCGTCCTGCTGGATTCTCATCGGCACGATGCAAAAATTATGAATCACGTCCTTGCTACAAATATTGAGGATGGCAGGAACCTTTTTGGGCAGCTTGAGGATCGGGCTGGTGAAGTCGTCCATGCCATTCGGGTCGCTGCGATCAATGCCCAGTTCATTGGTGCCGGAAATCAGAAATGGATCGATGCGTCCGAATTTTCCGTCAGCACCTGGATAATGGTAGGTCCAACCGAACTGCCAGCCGACCACGCGAACGCGAACATGCTCTTCTTGAACGACCTGCTTGAAGGTGTCCGTGCGCTCTCTCCACAACGGCAGCGCGAAACCCGACAGCAACACTGCCTCGACGATGATCACCGCGATTTCGATGTGCGAAGTGACGTGGTTGGTCACCCCGTGATAGTCGGCCTTGCGGTTGGCCCCCTTGCGGAAACGAACCAGAGTCACGACCAAATACAACGACCAGCCAACAAACAAAGCGATCATGAACCAGTGAACGACATCGATCAAATGGTCCACCTGGGGACCGTGGGCGGAAAAACATTCGGGAATACCGAGAAACTTGGATGGCGACATAAGGAATATGGTTAAAAGGACTGGTTCTGGTGGGACAATGAATGTTCGGCAAGCAGGCTTAGTTCCTCCTCACGGGAACATTTTTTCGCCCTGATGGCGAGACGCACCATGAAGAATGCGACGAGCCCCACCATCGCGAGGATCACGATCAAGAGGAAAAAGATCGACCAGCCCACGGCATCGGAGCCGCCCAGGGCACTGTTGTTCTGACAGGTTACACAGGCAAACATCGTCATCATATTACAGGTAGATTTTCGAGGCTTTTTTCCAGAAATACACTCCATATAGCGGTGAAAGGAACAATCCGGCGACACCACACCAACCGACGAAGGGAACAAATGCGGATCGTTCCTCGGCAAAACCGAACGCCCAAGCCGCGAAAAACGCGCTCAACAGAAACGTGAAGGTTACAAACACGATGTGGAATGATTTAAGAGACATAGCGGAATGGAATCAAAATTATTCGGGCAGGCCGAGATTGAACCCTTGGAAGTGAATCGGATCACTCTTGGCAAACATGAACAGGAAAATCATGAACGCGAAGAACACAAGGGCTCCGAAGAAAATCCAATAGATCGCCTTCTTCTCATGATTCAAGTGCATGAAAACGTAAGCCACCAGCGTTGACTTGAAGGTGGCGATCGACAGCCCGAGCATCATGTCCCATTTGTCGAAGCCATGGTCGCCGACATCCAAGGCCGGAATCACCGCAACCGCGACGGTCACGCCAGTGAAAATGAAGAGAATCAGACCGATCGCGACGTAGATCTTGGCGGTTTTTTTGATGTGTTCTATGGAGTCAGCCATGGTGATAAAAAGAATGTCGTTGCGGGAAATCGGGTTACATCAAATACAAAATCGGGAACAGGAAGATCCAGACCAGGTCGACGAAGTGCCAGAACAGTCCGCCTACTTCCACACGGTTGGCGAGCCATTCGGGATTACTGAGATACATTTTCCTACCCCGGAAGAGATAATAACCGAGCACAGCCGCACCGCCGACCACGTGCAGACCGTGAAGGAAGGTCATGGTGAAATAGATTGCATAATAAGTGTTCCAAGCCGGGGTGAATTTTCCGCTCAGGAAAACCAGCTCGCGCGGAACGTGCAGGTGGGGAAATGTATGATGCTCGGCGCGGGATTTGTAATCAGGTCCTTTGAACTCCTCGAGCATATTGAACTTCTGTTCGCCCTTGCCGACACCCTCTGCTTTTGCAACAAAGTCCTTCCAGCCGATGCGGTAGCGTTCGGTGAGCGTCGGAACCCGATTTGCCTTGCCATGCTCATCGACGCCGTATTTGTCGAGCAGCTCTTTCTCCAGTGCGACCATTTGCTCCTTGTTCCATTCCCAAGCCTCTTTCGCTTCCTCGCTGTGCTTGATCAGCCAGGTGTTCTCAATCGCAACCTCCGGATCAACGCCTTTTTTTTCCGCCTGCATGACCACATGACGGAAGTCGATGGCATCAAGGTTGTGAAATGCGACCGGGCTCTCCTCTAGAGCGCCGTCGATCACCGTGTCGTCGCGCAACCGCGACTGCGTCGCCCCCTCCTTGATGTCGCGATGTTTGAACCACAGCAGCGCGGGAGGATCCAGCAGAAAGCTGATGCTCGAGGCCTCGGGCTTCAATTGTGATGCGATGCTTGCGGGATCCACATTGACAGCGGAGGCGATCTGCCAGCCTTTTTTGCCGGCGTTTTCCGCTTTGTCTTTTGCCGTCTTCCACTCGGCGCGAAGGGCATCCGTCCGGACTTCCGCATTGTTTGCACGGGCATCCAAGTGAATTTTCTGGATTTTCCGCAGAAGAGCCAGCGTCAGTTCCGAGCCTTTGGTTACCGTGTCACCATCCAGTTTCAAATCCTCCGCCAGCACCACCTTCGATTTAGCATCCGCCGCCTGGCGAATTACCTCTTCGACCCAGGGTTTGTGGTAGCGCACGGTGCTGAAACTCACTTTCTCCGCCTTCACCAAAATCACATCGGCCTCCACCTTTTCGCCCTTTTTGTCCTTTGCGTGTTCCGATTTGTCAAGGTGACCCTCGAGGATGGTATAGTCACTCAGCCGCACGGCTTGGTGATGCCATTTGACATTGTATTCCAATGCCTTCAAGCCCATGAAAATGGCGGCACACATCACGGTCAGCGACATGCAGATCTGGAACATCCGCCATTTGCGCAATTTAAGGCCGACCCAGGCGAAGACCACTGTCACCGACGAAAAGATCAGCACGAAGGTATTGATCAAACCGGGCATCACCGGCAGGGCGCGCTCGGGCCATGGATAGTCGGCTCCGAGGCGAAGGTAAATGTAGGAAGAAAAGAATCCGCCGAAAAGCATCACCTCCGATGCCAGGAACAGCCAGATGGCGATTTTGGAATTCACCATTCCAGTGTCCTTGCGAGGCGTGTAAATATAAGGAATTTCCATAGCAGCTTGAGAGAGATGATTGGCTCGGGCGATGTCCTGATTAGTGGTGCACAGCGGGTACGGGAGCATCGGCAGCACCCGTCAGGATGGCGGGTTTTTCCCACTGCGGAGTGTAATCCTCTTCGGCACCCGGCTGACTGTATTCGTAAGGGCCGCGATAGACCGCCACATCAAAAGTGAAATTGCCGTGACCCGGAGGAGTCGGGGTCGACCACTCCAGAGTGGTTGCATGCCACGGGTTGTCGCTCTCGACTTTTTTGCCGCGGAAGTAGCTGAAAATGATGTTCACGATGAAAGGTAGCTGGAACGCAGCCATGATCCATGCCGAGGTGGACATCAGAATGTTGAGGTCGATGTGTTCGGCAACGGTTTTTCCAAAAACGTTGGCCGAATCGGCGGCCTTGGCGAGATAGGCATCTCCGCCATTATACCAGCGGCGGTGGAAGCCGGCCATGCCCTGCGTAAGCATCGGGAAAAACAATGTGTTCATCAGGATCAACGTGGGCCAGAAGTGCAGATGGTTCAAAAACTTGCTGGTGTAGCGCCCGGTGATCTTGGGATACCAGTGATGGACACCGCCGAAAAGGCCGAACAGAATTCCCGGCGCAACGACGTAGTGGAAATGGCCGATGACGTAATAAGTGTCATGCAAATGCAAGTCGACAAGGTTAAAAGCCAACGGCAGGCCGGTCAGACCGCCGATGCCGAACATCGGAATGAAAGCGCAGGCCCAGATCATCGGCGGGGTGAAACGGATTGAACCTCCCCAGAGCGAAATCATCAATGCTGTCAGCAGAATGACCGAAGGAATGGAAATCAGCACGGTGGTGATTTGGAACCAGGTGGAAATATTGGGTCCCATGCCGGTGAGATACATGTGGTGCGCCCAGACCACGAAGGACAGGACACCGAGCACGATCACGCCGTATACCATCGACTTGTATCCCCACATGGGCCGACGGGTGTTGGCGGGAATGATTTCCGCCACGCAGGCAATTGCGGGAAGTAACAACACGTAAACTTCGGGGTGGCCGAGGAACCAGAACAAATGCTGGAACAAGAGCGGGCTGCCGCCGCCAGAAAGCTCAACCAATCCCTCGGACTTGGTGAAAAGACCGGAAGGCATGAAGAAAGATGAGTGGAAAACGCGGTCGACCAATTGCATGATGCCGGCGGCCTCCAGCGGCGGGAACGCCAGCAACAGCAGGAATCCTGTCACCAGCATGGCCCATACGAAAAAGGGCAGGCGCATCCAGGTCATGCCGCGGGCACGGAGGTTGATGATCGTGGTAAGGAAGTTGACCGAACCGAGAAGCGACGAGGTGATCAACATCACCAGTCCAATCAGCCAAAGCGACTGACCCGCCAGCCATTGATTGACGATCTGGCCATCGGCGAATCCGGCGAGCGGCGAATAGTTCGTCCATCCCGACTTGGCCGATCCCGATTCCAGGAAAAAGGATCCGATCATGATCAGCCCGCCCACAAGATACGTATAATAAGAAATCATGTTCAGTTTCGGAAAGGCCATGTCAACGGCGCCGATCTGCAGCGGGGTCACGTAGTTTCCAAAAGCCCCGAATCCGAGGGGCACCACGCCGAGGAAAACCATGATGGTTCCGTGCATGGCTCCGAACATGTTATAGGTATCACCCGTCACTTTGCCATCCTGCAGCCAGCGAGCCTTCCAGACATCGGTGAAAATCCAACTCATCCATCCCGGCAGCGGCTCGTGCGGATAGGCAATCGACCAGCGCATCACCATCATCAGGTAAAACCCGAACAACAGAAACAGCATGGCTGTGATCCCGTATTGAATACCGATCACCTTGTGGTCGGTCGAAAACACATACTTCTGCCAAAAGCCCGGTTCGTGGTGGTGTCCATGATCCTCATGATGGCCGTGATCTGCTGTGGCTGCTTGTGCGCTCATGTGTCTTTATTTTGTTAGGAAATGCTTAATAAGCCTTGTTTTTGAAGGAAATCAGCCATTTCATGCATGAAAAATCCCGCTCAAAACCAGGAGAATGTCCGACGCAAGGTGCACCTCGCGCAAGGGCTTGTAAAGTAAAAGATGCGTTTTGCAGCAACTTTGTGAAATTTTTCACAAGCTTTCCCCCTGCCATGCTGGCCTAGCCCGCCGCGCCGACTTGATCGCGCGATTGCGGCATGAAATCGGCCCAGGCCAGTTCCTGGTTTTTTTCGCGAATACCGAAATCCGGCTTCCATCGCGGTGCCACCGGTTTGTTGCGCGGGTGCATGTTTGCCTCGTGAGGCAGTTTGTTGCCCTTGCGGGTGTTGCATTTGACGCAGGAGGTGACGATGTTCTCCCAACTGGTCTTGCCGCCTTTGTCGCGCGGGATCACGTGGTCGAGATTCAACTCCCCTTCCGTGAACGATTGGAAGCAATACTGACAGGTGTGTTGGTCTCGCCAGAAAACGTTGCGACGCGAAAAGGTCACTTCCTTGCTGGGGATTTTATCGTAAAGCGAGAGCACGACGATTTTGGGAATGCGCAGTGCGATCTTCACGGAGTGGATCATCTGCGGCTGTGGTGCCCGAACCGAATAGTTCAACCACGACTCGAAATCATGGGTCTCGAATTTTTCCTCGCCGTCTTCCTGAACCACCCGCGCATGGCCAATGCTCAGCAGGTGAACAGCCCGGCGCGCCGTGCATGTCTGCACCGGCTGCCAGTTGCGGTTCAACACCAAAACGGCTTTGCTCAACACTTCTTCCATCGGCAACAGATAAACCAATACCTCATTATTGCCCCGACGACAAGAACGAAAGCGCGAATGCTGCCTTTCAGGCTGGCAACTTTCTCCGAAAGTTCCGGTGGGGGCAGCTTGCTTTCGTTCTCGACAATCCTTCCTGACTCACCCGCTTTCTTCGTGGATGTGACCGTGAGGTGAATGTAGTATACGCTATGGATATAATTATCCGCCCCCCACCGGAACGCTCGGAGAGGCTTCCCTGCCTTTTGATGCCTCAGCCTCGCCCCGGGGCCGGGGCGGAGTCTTCGTTTTGGCGGGTGGGGTCTTCCAGTAAGGATTGGGTGAAGTAGTCCACCGCGCGCTCGGGGTGGCCGAGGTGGTGGGAGGCGATGGCAAGAATGTTGCGGCCGAGCTGGAGTTCCAGGACGCTGCGGGCGGCGGCGAGTTCGGCGCGGGCTTGGGCGAGGTCGCCTTTGGCTTCCACTTGGCCGTCGCGGGCGCTGGAGTAGTTGGCTTTCAGGGCGGTGAATTCCGTCAGCAGTTCGGGGCCGAGCGCGGCTTTGTGCTTGTCGGCGGCGGTGATGAGGCGATCGAGAATGCCGGTGATTTGGCCGTGGCGGGCTTGGCCGATTTCCACCAATCCCTGCGGGAAAAACTCGGTGTAGGCGGCGCTGCCGTTGGTGAGTTTGTCGCGGATGCGGGCCTCGCGCTGGCGGACGGTGCTGCGGATGAGTTGCCGCGCCTCGATCTTGCTGATGGTGCCGCCGGCTTGGGTGGCTTGAAGGATGGTGCGGGCGGAGAGTTTCGCATCGAAGGCCTCGAAAGCCGCCTCGGTGGGCGCGGCAAGGGCGGCGATGACGGCGGGCGGGCTGACCAGCGTCGCAAGCTTGCCGCGATGATCTTCCGCGAACTGGCGGAGTTCCTCTGCACTGATTTGGCGATTGGACAGGTGGTTTTCAAACAGTCGGTCAATAGCAATCATGATGGGAATTTCTGGCCAACACGCCGCGGCCTGACAAGCGAAAATGTGGGAAAGCTGCCATCGCCCGGCGGAAAGCGGTGAGAATTTTTTCACCGATAATAATTGCGCAGTTCGGGCAGGTGAAAGTTTTGTCACTGGAACATCTTGCGCTATACGGACAGGTGAAAGTTTTTTCACTGGAACATATTGCGCCGTGAGGGCTGGTGAAAGTTTTGTCACCAGCACAAATCGCGCTAAGAGGGGTGTTGAGGGTTTTGTCACCGGCACAAATCGCGCTGAGAGGGGTGGTGAAAGTTTTGTCACCGTCTCCCGCAGCCCGGGATGGGCAGAAGTTTATCTTCCCAGCGACACCCACCCACCACTCCCTTGCTATTCGGCGAACACCCCGGCCAGTTGCCCGTGGAGATTTGCAATCGGTTGATCCATATGCAATCCGCGCTTGCTCATGCCGTCGAGTATTAGATTGTTAGCGCGGCGGGCGTGACACCTTGATCAACCCAGCGCGGTTTCCAACAACTTCACCATCACCGCAGCGGCAGCCTTTCCGGTCGATAGCACGTCTTGGTGCGACAAATGGCTCTCGTTCATGCCAGCCGCCCAGTTGGTGAGGCAGGAAAAGCCCAGCACTTCCATTCCCAGCGCCCGGGACTGGATGGCTTCGAGAACCGTGCTCATGCCGACGGCATCCGCGCCGATGGTCCGCAGCATGCGGATTTCCGCGGGTGTTTCGTATTGCGGACCCCGCAAGCCGGCATACACACCTTCATGCAACGGCAGGCCGAGTTGTCCCGCGTGGCGGGCCATTTGTTCCCGCCACGGTTTTGAGTAAATGGCGCTCATATCGATGAAATCAGGCGCACCCTCCAACGGCGAAGTGCCGGTGAGGTTCAGTTGATCGGCAAGCATCATCCATTCACCCGGAGGAAAATTCTCGTTCAAGGTGCCCGCCGCGTTGGTGAGAATGACCCGCTTGACACCCTGCGCGGCCATCCAGCGGATTCCCGCCGTCACGGCTTTGGCGTGGTGACCTTCATACAAATGCACCCGTCCCTGCATCACCAGAATCGGATTGCCGACAAAGTTTGCGAACAAAAACCGCCCGGCGTGGCCACTGACGTTCGAAACCGGAAGACCCGCTTCGGCAAATCCAATCGCACGATCAATGTGCAGATGGTCGGCTAACACACCCAAACCCGATCCCAGAACAATGGCCGTTTCCGCATTCATTGGATCAGGATCATGACTGCTGCAGCGGCGTTGGCAAGAAGACAAAACCCTGGGCATCGATGGTGGTTCCCGGCGGAAGCAACAATCCGGTTTCCATCAACGCCGGACCATGCAGGCAGATCCGCCCGTCCTCACCCGGTTCGGTCGCAAAACCCGGCAGCAGGCGACCGACAGAACCCGGCTTGCAACCATACTGTGTTTCGCTGGTCTCGTTCGAACGAGGCGGGTCGGGCATCGACATGGCAATCACAATCCCGCTCACGGCATAACACGGGCAACGACGAATTTTCAACGGCCAATCGATCGACGCGGAATCAAAATCATAAAAATACCCATCGCTCGCGGTATCCGCTGATTCGAGCAACAACCTGCGGGTGGCCTCCCCGCCCACCCTGATTGCGGAGGAAAGCACCGCATCCTTGTTCGTTAGAACTTCACAGCCAAACAACCCAGCGAAACCGATCCGCAGCGAGCCGAGATCCTTGTTCAGCGGATCACCGTCCCACATCGCAAAAGTCGCGCCGCGTTGCAACGCATTCACATGCCCCAACTGAAATCCATTCACCCAGAATGGTGCATCCGGCTTCCGCATCAACCCGGATTTTTCCACCCGCGCGGCGAGCGCCGACGCACTGGCCCGATGAAGCGCGTTTTCAAGCACCGCGATGCTGGCCTCGCGTGCGGGAATCGATGGATGAATCGCGATGGTCAAAGGGAATGGCAAGGCACGCGGCAACTTGCGAAAGAACTTGTTGCGCTCGAAGGAAAAAATCGATCCCCAGGCTCCGTCCATCCACATCGGCACGATCGGCGCCCCCGCCTTGCGCGCCATCAGTTCGAAACCGCGTTTCACCTCCTGGAGACAGCCGGTTCGCGTGAGTTCCCCTTCGGCAAACAAGCACACCACATCGCCGTTTTCCAACGAGTCACTGACCGCGCGAACCGCCTCTTTCGCTTTGGTGGCGGAAATCGGCACGGTATTGAAAACCCGCGCGCCCCAGCCGACCAGGAAAGTATGCATGAATCCTTCGTACATCACGAATCGCACCGGACGATGGCAGGCGGCCGAGATCAAAAAGCAATCCGCCCAGGTCACATGGTTTGGCAGCAACAAGACACCACCGGTCTCGGGAATGTTCTGCGCGTCGACAATCCGAATGCGGTAAATCATTCGCACAACCGGCAGAATCATCACCCGCAGCAATTCGGCCAGCCATTTTCTCACCGCCAGCAAAGCGATGATCGTGGTCAGCACAGCGAGAATCAAGAACTGCTCCTGCACGCGCAGCCCGGATTTCATCATTGTGTACTGGATCAGCACCGCGCTAATGCCGCCCACGTTGTTGAAGAAATTCGACACCGAGATCACCGTGCCGCGTTTCTCGGCAGGCGGATGGTCCTGCACAAACGTATTCACCGGCACCAGGAAGATGGCAGCCCCGGCTCCGGACAAGGCAAGGAAATGGGGAAAAAACCCGCTGCCCGGATGGATCTGACTCAGCACGTACAAGCCGCTGCTCATCAAAACCAAGCCGATCGGTGCCAGCGACCACTCGATCCCGCGTTTGCTCAACAAGCCGGAAAAAATGCTACCCGAGGCGATGCCCAAACTGGCGAAAAACATCAATTTTGAAATCGCTGATCCCACTTCATGCGGATGCAGGGCTCTGGAAATCTCGATCACCACCAGATTCACAAAGCCCGCGAAGGCCCAGAAGAATGCCGTGCCCAACGCGGCGAACCGCAATTCGCGATCCTTCCACACCACCGCCGAATCAATGATGTGGCGGAACATCAGGCCTCTGCGGAACGGCACGTCGCCTTGCGCACGGGTGCGCCGCATCATCTGCGCGAGCAGGGCACCGACAAGCGCGACTCCGGCAACCCACCACAGGGAATGAAGGGCGGCATCCCAGCCGTTCATCGATTTGGAATTGGCATCGAACCACACACCGCCGGCGATCTGACCGGCGAGGATTGCCAGAATCACCGTGCCCTCGACCACCCCGTTGGCAAAGGCCAGACGACGCGAGCCGACCAATTCCTTGACCACGCCGAGCTTGGCAGGACTGAGCATCGCACACTGCAGCGAGTAGAGAAAAAAACAGAACATAGCGAGCACCAGCGAGTGCAACATGATCGCCGCGCAGAGCATGAGCACCACCGCCCACTGCGCCCATGCGGCGGCTTTGATCACCACGCTTTTCGGAAAGCGGTCGGCAATCCAGCCTGCGGTGGGAGAAAGCACCAGATAGGGCAATACCAGCAACAGGCTGAGCACGTATTCCGTCGATTTCGCCAGCGCACCGCCCTGATTTTGCAAACTCAGCGATATCCCCAATGGAATGAGGAGAAATTTGATAACGCTGACCGTGAAGGAATTCTGCACCTGCATGCCGATCAACGCCCAAAATGAGCCCCAGGCCGGTTGTTTTTCTCCCCGATCAATCTCTCCGGTCATGTGCGGCGAAACTAATCAGTAATCGCACCAATGCACAAGCCCGCATCCGGCACGATTGCGAATATTGCAAGCACAGACATTTTACGTCATTGCCCGGTTGCGTCGGTGGAGTCGATGTTTTACGATCACCCCATGAGCCAAACTTCCACACGCATTCTGGGCATCGAGGGCGGTGGCACGAAAACCGACTGGGTTTATGCGGAAGAGGGCCATATTCTTCAGCAGGGAAAATTCGGCACGGGCAACATGCGCTTGATCGATGACAAAACCCTGCTCGATTATTTTCAGCAGATGCCCGCTGTGGTCGATGCCGTGGGTGTCTATCTCGCCGGATGCATTACGGCGGCGGACCGGGCGCGACTGCAGGGGCTGGTGTCGCAGATTTGGCCCCGTGCCAGGATCAGTCTCGGCAGCGATCGCGAGTCGGGGTACGAAACGGTCCTCGGCAACGGCGACGGCATCATCACCATCGCCGGAACGGGTTCGTCGGTGATGGGCAAACGCGCGGGTCGAACCGAATATGCCAGCGGCTGGGGACATTTGTTAGGCGATGCGGGCAGTGGCTACGACATGGGCATCAATGCCCTGCGCCGGGTTTTGTATGACTTCGACATGCGCAAGGAGGTGCCGCCGGTTGCTCACGAATTCCTGCGCGCATTGCAACTCAACACCTTGCGCGACCTGGTGAGCTGGGTGGCCAATGCCGATAAAAAAAACGTCGCCGCCCTGGCGCGGGTGGTTTTGAAGGCGGCAACTGCTGGCGATGCCGAGATGATGGACATTGTGGATCGCTGCACCAGTCAGGTGGCTGATTACACGGCTGCGGTGGCGCGACGTCTCGAACTGGAAAATCCACGGATCGGACTTGTCGGCGGGATGTTTCGATCCACGCTGTATCGTGCGGAGTTTGAAAAACACATGCTGCGTTACGGTTGTCACGCCACTTACGTCACCAACAGCGACAATGGTGCTGTCGGTGCCGCCCGACTCGCCGCGCGTGCGATTTCCGCCATCGAACCTGTCGTGCATACACCGGCGGATGTCGATCTAACCGATGTGCGGGAAGCATTGACCGAGCAGACCAATCCCCGATCAGTCCGACTGCATGAAATGAACGCCGGAGAAATCGTGGACTTGTTCATCGATGAGGAGCGTTTTGTGGAAACGGCACTGCGCGAGCATGCATCGGCCATCGCCGCTGGCGTGCAACTGATTGCCCGGTCGCTGAAAGAGGGCGGTCGCTTGTTTTACGCAGGGGCAGGCACCAGCGGCAGGCTGGGGATTTTGGATGCCAGTGAAATTCCGCCGACCTTCGGCGCGCCGCCGTCCCTGGTGCAAGGAATCATGGCTGGCGGAGTCGCGGCAATCCACGGCGCTTCCGAAGCGGCTGAAGACGATGCCGGCGCGGGTGAGCAAACCGCCGTCCAACGCGGCATCCGCAGCGGTGATGTGGTCTGCGGCATAGCCGCCAGCGGTCGCACGCCCTTCGTGCTCGGTCTGTTGGAGAAATCGCGCGAGTTGGGAGCGCACACGATTTTTCTCACCTGCAATCCTTCGCGCCCCAAAACGTCTCCGCGCTGGGATGTGGAGATCGACCTGGCCACGGGACCGGAAATCATCACCGGCTCCACGCGTCTGAAGGCGGGAACCGCGACGAAAGTCGCTCTCAACATCCTCAGCAGCGGGGCGATGATTCTGTTAGGCAAGGTTCAGGGGAATTTCATGATCGACGTCCACGCCGGCAATGCCAAACTCCGCGACCGTGCGATCCGCATCGTCTGCGCGCTGCGGCAATGCTCCGCCGCCGAAGCCCGGGAAATGCTCGAATCACACCAATGGAACGTCCGCCAATGCCTTGTTTGATTTTGTGAAACTCCACGTCCACGTCAATCCGAACGTCAAACAAAACACCATCGTCGGCTGGGAACCGCATCCGCTCCACGGTCGATTACTGCGATTGCGCATCGCCGCGCCGCCGCGCGAGGGAAAAGCGAACGAAGCCATCATCGCCCTGCTCGCCAAGGAACTCGGCGTTTCCAAGTTCTTGGTGTCGCTGGAAAAAGGAAGCGGTTCACGGGAAAAAACCCTCCACATTCCGGATCACTGCGTCTTCCCTGAATCATGGAATCAATGACCGTCGCGAGAAACGCACAAGCCAGTGTCGTTGTGATGCCTGCCGTTAGGGAAGGCCCCTCTCATGACTCACAAAACAAGCAATCGCGAGTTCCAAAAGCAAACGCAACGGTGAGAGAGAGGCCTCCGACAAAAGTTTTAAAATTTTCAAAAGAGAAAGGGTTGTTACGCCCCTTCCCTTTTGATGGGTAAGATGTTACCGGTTGTCTCCTCGTCCAAAATTCAACAGCCA
>CAMAQB010000008.1 GCA_945860285.1 Akkermansia muciniphila
ATCCGCCGCTTCTTCGCTTGGCTCTGCCGCTCAGGAGTAATTCCCGCCAACCCCGCCGCCGATCTCGACCTGCCCCGCAAACAAGCCCGCCAACTTCCCAAAGCCCTCAGCGACGAAGAAATCCAGTGCCTGCTCGCCCAGCCCAACACCGCCGATCCCTTCGGCCTGCGCGACCGCACCATCCTGGAACTCTTCTACGCCACCGGCATCCGCCGCACCGAAATGACCAACCTCGACCACGGCGATTTTGATCCCAACACCCGCACCCTGCTCGTGCGTCGTGGCAAGGGCGGCAAAAGCCGCCTGCTTCCTGTCGGCGAACGAGCGGCATCGTGGCTGAACCGCTATCTAGCAGAAGCCCGACCACTCTTTTCCCACCTGCCCGCCGAAACTGCTCTCTTCCTCAGCGGCTACGGCACCCGCATCACACCCGCGTACCTTGGCAACTGGGTGGCAAAACAAATGAAAAAAGTCGGCATCCCCGCACTCGGATCGTGCCACCGCTTCCGCCATTCCTGTGCCACCGACATGCTGGAAGGAGGTGCGGACATTCGCTACATTCAAGAAATGCTCGGCCACGCCCGGCTCGACACCACTCAGATTTACACCCACGTCAGCATCAAGGCCCTAACAGAAGTTCACGCCCGCAGCCATCCGCACGGACGCATGGAAGAAGTCGAATTGGAAACCTCCGCAGATCAGCAAATGGAACACGAAGAAAATTCCGCTTCCCCAAATCCCCCGCATGAGCTAGTTTCAGATAAAGAGATGATCGCTACCCCGCCATCTGTGACCGCTGTCGCTGCCGTCGCAAAGCCGATGACAGACAGGCATCAACCAGGTGATGACGATGCCGACCCCGGCACAGGAGTAACCGCAACCAGCCCCCGCCCGAGACCACCGCGCCCCGGAAATGCATCCCGATCCAGAGCCTTACGTCCCCAAAAACCGAGCAAATTGGCCGAAAATACGGTCCATGTAGCTGATTACCTATACCGCTACTACGACCCGCTAATAGGCCGCTGGCCCTCCAGAGATCCGATTGAAGAAGAGGGTGGGGTGAATTTGTACGGGTTTGCTGAAAATCAGTCTATTTATAGAACTGATAATCTTGGTCTAGATTCAAAATGGTGGACTGATGGGGCTAGATCTAATGCGACGTGGCTATGGGAAGGAACTAAGCATAACGCCACAGTTGTCGTAGAAAAATCAGCAGAATTAAACAGCGAATACAGAATCACAACACGTGCTGTCGGTGCCCTGCAAGTAGTTGGGGGAACTATGGAAGCAACAGCTGGAGCTGCGGGAATTTTAACGCCTGAGCCTACCGGACTTACAAAAGTTGGTGGTTTTATTTTATTTGTTCACGGGGCTGATGTAGCATCAACAGGGTTAAGAGTGTTAATCACGGGTGAATATGATTCAACAATGACGCACAAAGCGGTTAGCCAAGCAGCTCAGGCTGTAGGAGTTGAACCACACAATGCCGAAATGATTGCAACCGGTGCGGAATTAGCATTAGGAGCTAAAGCGGCGGTCACTCCGCTTAACTGCTGCCCCAAAACAGTGTTAGTACAGGCATCCAACATCAAAGTAACAACCGTCTCAAGATGGGGAAGTGAATTACAACCAAATAACTGGGTGATGCAAGGTGAACCCACCCTTTGGAATTACTTGTGGTCCGGTAAATGGCAACCTGGTATTGGCAATCAATTCGCGGCACCATGGAATGTGAAGTCATATGTAGTGCCTTCTAGCTCACTGACATGTCCAACTGGACCTGGTATTGATGGGTGGCTTAAGCTGCTAGTTCCAGCAAAGCAAAGAATTTACACTCCATAAAAATGAAATTAATTTGTGAAATAACTTTTTGGGTTACAATATTTATTGGTAGTATAATTATTGTATGTAACTGGATTATTTTTTTAAAACGCTATGTTCTTAAAAATTCGAATTCATCATGGATTCCTCTGATTGGCGGCGGCTTATGCGGATGCGCTCTTTTGTTGCCTTGCAAAAACTTAGGTCAATATTTTATAATTCCGTTACTTATAGATTATGGGTGCTTCATAGGGCTGATCCATACTGTTCTTTTCATTATTTTTAAGGTTATAATAAAGGGGGGAATCAAAAATAAGTAAATGGGGTCAGTAGTATCAGATCGAATCAAGAGTTATTTTCAACTTTTTTTACGGCTGATTTTTGGGCGTGATTTTCCTGGTCAGGCCGCTTGGGCATTTTGACCGGGCTGGTTCTGGACCTTTGCTGGTGTTGGCTTGCGGGACTGGTTGACGGTGACGGGAGCGGGTGGTGGCAGGCACAGGTGCGGATCGTTTGCTGATCCGCTTCGGACCTTTTGCCTAGTGCGAATAGGGTGTTAGAAAATCGAATGCACAACACACCACACGAGGAACACGCGTCCATGCTTCCAGTCCATTGACTAAAGATTCGTCCCGCCGCCACTCAACACCTCGAGAGCGGAGTTGCATAAACTCGCTGCCCACCCGAGCTTTCGCAAAAATGCAGAGCTATTCTGTTGACCGTTTGCGCGCGGAATCGCCTTGGTAAAAAAACCTTAATTTTCTAGCAAAAAGCATTATGCGGATGCGGAGTTGCGACGTCTGATATCCACTCCAATGAATACACAAGGGTGGCATACATCGCTGATCATTTTCCCACCAAGGGAATTTTTGATTTTTCGATCTGCTGGTATGGGGCGAGTTCGAACACGTTCTTGTATCCGTAGGTGTGCAGATTCACCATCGTCATGATGTTCAGCGAGGCGGGGGCGGATTTCATCGGCATCGCGCGGGGATCGCCTTCGAAGTTGTTGTTGCAATAGATCAGCAACTTCGTTTTTTTGTCCGGAATGTGTGTGCGGCGAGGGTCTGCCCGGTGAAATCCGTGATCGGCAGGTTGACGGCACCTTTGTGGTGGGTCATCGCATGTTTTTCCGCTGCGGTTAGCGGAGCGGTGGAAATCAATGCAATCAGCAATCGGGTCGTGTAGTTCATGACGACCGAATGATAGCGGGGAAACCAGCCCCTTATGGTAAACCGGGTGGAATAATCCCGCTCAGGCAAAAACGCCGGCCACGGGTTTGCCCTTGTTGCCGATTGTGAAAGGTCGACCACTGGGGCTGACGACAGCATTTTCGATGGGCAGGCCGCAGGCATGGGCGACGGTGGCATGGAGGTCGCCGACCCCGACCGGGTCGCTCTCCACCTGACCGCCCGCCGCATCGCTGGTGCCGTAAACGAATCCTTTCTTCGCGCCGCCGCCGGCGAGCACGCAGGAGAAAACCAGGGGATGATGTCCGCGCCCGCTGCCATCGAACGTCGGCTTGCGACCGAACTCGGTGGCGACCACCACCATCGTGCTCTCTAACAAACCGCGCGAATCGAGATCGCTGATTAACGCCGCGAAGGCGGTGTCGAACTCCGCACCGCGGTCTTCCATGCCGCCTTCGATGTCCTTGTGCATGTCCCAGCCGCCGCTTTCCACTTCCACGTAGCGGACGCCGCCCTCGATCAATCGCCGCGCGAGCAGGCAGCCCTGGCCGAAGCGGTTCTTGCCATACTTGGCGCGCAACTCGACGGGTTCCTTTTCCAGATCGAAACACTGGAGGTCCTTGCCCTTCATCAAGCGCAGGGTGCTTTCATAAAAATCATTGTAAGCCGCCACGCTGCTGTCCTTTACGGTGTCGGTGAACTTGTGATCCATCTCGCGGAGCAGGGCGAGCCGCTTTTCCATGACAGCGGCGTCTTTCGTGGGTATCGCATTGGGCAGGCCCTCCTCGGGGTCCATGATCGGCAGCGGGCTCATGGTGGCGGGGAAAAAGCCGTTGCCATGGTTCGAAGGTCGATTCACGCACACGCTGCTCGGCAGTGTTTGGTGGCTCGGGCCGAGGTAATGATGCGCCCATGCTCCGAGGGTGGGATGGATGATGGTGCCGCGTTTTTCAAATCCGGTGCGCATGAGATATCGGGCTTGTTCGTGTACGCCGACTTTTGCCGTCATGCTGCGGATCACGGTGATCTTGTCGGCGATTTTCGCCGTTTCCGGAAGGAACGAGGAAATCTGGAATCCCGCTTTCGTGCTCACGGCAGTGCCGGGACCTTTCGATGCCCCGGTCTTGGGGTCGAAGCTGTCGATCTGGCTGAGACCGCCCGACAGTTGCAACATGATCACTGCTTTCGCCTTGCCGAAGCCCGGTTTGCCCGCTGCGGCGGGAGCGGTGGCGTTCTCGGCGGCACGAAGATTCTCACCGGGGAGGAAAGGCAGCATGCTGAGGCCGAACGCGGCCTGGGCCATGCGTTCGACAAAACCGCGGCGGCTGACTTCATGGAGTTGGAGCAGATCGGATTTCATGGCGGGTGGATTCGGTAAAGTGGTGGCGTGGATTAGGGAATGAAAAGAAACTCGCGGGAATTCAGCAATACCCAGGCGAGGTCCGGAGTGCCGAGGCCTTCTTTGATCGCGGCGAGTGCTTTGTTTGACTCTTCGGCGCTCGGGGGTCGACTGAGGAAACTGAGATACAGGGCGGCGATTTGCTCCGTCGGCGTTTTGCCCTTGGCGGCGGATACCATGGCGGCCGAACCGCTGGTGATGATGGCCTGCACCGGACCGTTCATCAATTGCAGCATCTGCGGCACGCTGCCGTCGGTGGTGTTGGTATCGGAAACGAGCCGGTCACTCTGACCGAACAAGCGCAGGAAATGATTTTCCGGTGCCGGTTGTTGCAACTCACTGGCGCGGGCGAGAATCAGGCCCGAACGCATCAGCGGCTTGCCACCTTCATAAAACGCAGTCATCGCCCGCGGATTGCCGCCGCCTTTTTTGCCGCCGCCCCCCTGCATCGGCACGCCGTTGGTTCTCATCTCCGCTACCAATTTGGTGACTGTCGCCGCATTGATCTGGTTGTCGGGAACAACCGTGCGTTGCAGGTCGTCGCCGCGACGCAGCAGCAGTTGATCCGCTTCATCACCGCTGGAGAGCGCGACGATGGAATCCCATGCTTGCTCGGCGCTCATGCGTCGAATCACCGGCCCCTGGAAGCGATAGAGTTTCGGATCCTCCGGCATCTGGCAGGCCTGGCGCTGGTAGGCGGCGGTGTTGAAGAGTATGCGTTGGAATTCGCGCAGGTCGAACTTCGCCTGCTTCATGTAGGTGGTGATCTGGGCGAGCAGCAGGGGATTGCTGGCTTCCGCCGGGTTATCGATGTCGGAAACCGGTTCCTGCACGGCAAGGCCGAAGACTTTTTTCCAAACCCGATTGGCGATCGACGTGGCGAAGCGGGGGTTTTCGGGATGCACCATCCACGCCGCGAATTGATTGCGCAACTGCGATGGTTTGCATTCCTCCAGACTGTAGGCCGGGTTCGACTTGGCGGTGTCGCCCCAACGGATCAATGCAGGAACCGCTGGATCACCCGGTTTGACATCCTTGTATTTGTAATCGACGGGAAATTTCAGGTGATTCTTCGGCAGATCGACGAGGTTGTAGGCATTCGAGGTCAGCATTGCCACCGCGCCTTTGCCAACCGCCTGGCCATTCATCGACTTCGCAAGCTGGCGGGTTTTCCGGAAGACATCCTCGTGGAAACCATCGCTCGCACCGAAGAAAGCCGCCATGCTGTAAAAATCGTGCTGCGTCCAATCCGCAAACGGATGGTCGTGGCATTGCGCGCAGGAAACGTTGGCGCCGAGAAACGTGGTCAGCATGTTCGAAACCCCGTCGAGCGGCATTTGGGCATCTCGCAGTAGGAATCCAGCGGCACCATTTTCATTGAGTTTGCCATCGGCGGTGAGCATGTCGCGCACCATCACGTTCCATGGCAGGTTCATGGCGATCTGATCTTTGAGCCAGTCTTCGTAGAGGAAACCCCGCGCGCCTTTGCCGTAGTCGTCCTTCACCCGCAGCATGTCGGCAAGCCAGTTGTACATGTGCATCGTATAACCGGGCGAGTTGAGCAGTTTGTTGATCAACGTGGCGCGTTTGCTTGACGAGGGGTCGGAAAGAAAATCGCGCGCTTCCTGTTCGGTGGGGATGCGACCGATGCAGTCGAGGTAAAGACGGCGGATGAATAACGCATCGGACGAGGGAGCATTGGCCGCGACCTTGGCCGATTGAAGGGAGGAGTTGATCGTGGCGTCGAGCTGGGCCGCGGCTTTGTGGATGATTTCCTGGGCCATCGGCGCACGAGGCTCGGAGCTTTTGCAGGCCTGGGCGAACTGCTGATCTGCCGCGCTCAAGCGGGCCAGCGGAAACCGCACCTTGCTGAGATCCTTTTTTTCCACCGTGACGATGCCATTCTCCAACGCCTTGTATTTCGCTTCGAGTTTCTCGCCGCCGGAAGCGGTCCAGACGTGCCAGGAGCCCGAAGCGGCGGATGGTTGATCCGGCGGAATCGGCGCCTCGGCCGCAGCGCGTCGCCCTCTTTTTTTCTCTGCGGGAGCCGCCGAAACAGCATACGGCAGCAGAGTGGCGGCAATCAGGAACAGGGATAGGGATTTCATAGGATTGTGGGAACTGGGGAAGTAAACACCAACCGAAGCAAGAAGTCGCGCAGCAATTTCAAGGGCCAGACATTTTTCGCAGCAAGGCCGCCCTCTGAGGAATCGCAGGGCGATCATCCGAGAATGGGATGCACCACCTTGCCGGCGACATCCGTCAAACGGAAATCACGCCCCTGGGTGCGGAAGCTGAGCCGTTCGTGATCGATGCCCATTTGATGGAGAACGGTGGCGTGAAGGTCGTGAACATGAACCGGATTTTCCGTGGTGTGGTAGCCGAATTCGTCGGTCGCTCCGAAGGTGATTCCGGGTTTCATGCCGCCGCCGGCGAGCCACATGGTGAAGGCGTGCGGGTGATGGTCGCGACCCCAGGTTTTTCCCGCAACCTGAGCCACCGGTGTGCGACCGAATTCGCCGCCCCAGATGACAAGCGTATCCTCCAGCAGACCGCGTTGTTTGAGATCCTTGATGAGCGCGGCCACCGGTTGATCGGAGGCGGCGCACTGCCGTCGGTGCTCCTTGTCGATGTCGGTGTGCGAGTCCCAGCCTCGATCATAGAGTTGGACGAAGCGCACACCGCGTTCGATCAGGCGGCGTGCCAGCAGGCAGTTGCGGGCGAAGGATGGTTTTGCGGGATCGGCACCGTATTGTTCGAGCATGTGCGCCGGTTCGTCCTTCAAATCAGCCAGTGCCGGCACACTGGCCTGCATGCGGAATGCGAGTTCGTAGGAAGCGATGCGGGATGCGATTTCAGGATCGCCCAGGGCGTCACTCTGACGCTGGTTCATCCACTGGATCACGTCGAGTTCGCGGCGGCGGTCGGTGGCGGTGATCCCATTCGCGTTTGCCAGATGCAAAACCGGGGCACCGCTGTTGCGGAAAGGCACGCCCGCGTGGCGCGAGTCGAGGAAACCATTGCCCCAGAAACTTTGCAACAACGGCTGACCGTCGCTGGAGCCGCTGGTGAGAACAATGTAGGCGGGCAGGTCGTGATTTTCCGATCCCAGTCCGTAGGACAGCCATGCCCCGAGAGTGGGGCGATCGCCCAGCAGTGTGCCGCAGTTCATGAAATTGACGGCCGGATCGTGCACGTTGGTGTCGGTGTGCATCGATCGGATCACCGTCAGTTCGTCGGCGACTGTCGCCAGGTGCGGTAGCAATTCGGAAATGACCATGCCGGATTTGCCGTGATGCTGGAATTTGTACGGCGATCCCTTGAGGCTCGGAGTGCCGCGGATCAATGCGAACTGCTGGTGGTTTTTCAACAACTCCGTCGGGATGGTTTTGCCATCCATGGCATTGAGCTTCGGTTTGGGATCGAACAAGTCGACATGCGATGGACCGCCGGCCATGAATAAAAAGATGATGCGTTTGGCTTTGGGTGCGAAGCGGGCCACGCCGGCAGGAAGTGATGAGTCAGCCGCAAAAAGATCGGGGTTTAACAAGGACGCCAAGGCCAGAGGGCCAAGTCCTGCGGCGGATCTGCCGAGGAAAGCTCGTCTGGAAAGGTTGGCGGCGATGGAATTTGTCATGGCCTGGTCAGGGTTTCGTCGAGATTCAGCAAGACCGTGGCGACACCGGTCCAAGCGGCGGGAAGGTCGTTCGCATAACGGGTGCGCTGTTGCGCGAGGAAGTTCAGAAAACGTTCGCGTTCCTGCTCGTCCGGCCTGCGGCCCAGACAGAGCTGGAAGGACCGGTCCAGACGCGCGACGTCGTCCTGCGGCACTTCCGTGAGGATCCGCTGTGCCAGGGCGCGTGCGGTTTCGACGAAAATCGGATCGTTGAGGGTGACCAGCGCCTGGGTCGGCAGGTTTGCGGTGTTGCGGCGGGCGGTGCAAACGGCGCGTGCGGGGGCGTCGAGCAATTCCATGGTGGGGTGCAGTGCCATGCGACGCCAGTAAATGTAGAGGCTCTTGCGATGGAGGTCATCGCCCGTGCTGGTGGTCCACTTGCCCGGCAAATCGCGATCCTCCCAGTAGTTGTCCGGCTGCGGTGGAAAGACACTGGGGCCCGGCCCGGCAGGTTTCAGCAAACCGCTCACCGCAAGTGCCTGATCGCGGATTTGCTCGGCGGGCAGGCGCACGCGCGGCATGCACATCAGCCAGCGGTTTTGCGGATCCCTTGCGACAAGCTGCGGAGGAACGCGCGCCGCCTGCCGGTAGGTGGACGAGGTGACAATCAATCGATGCATGGCCTTCATGTCCCAGCCGGACGAGACGAACTCACAGGCCAGCCAGTCGAGCAATTGCGGATGCGTGGGCCATTCGCCCTGCAGACCGAAGTCCGCGGGAGTGCGCACCAGACCGTGGCCGAAAAAACCCTGCCAGAAGCGATTCACAGCCACCCGCGCCGCCAGAGGGTTTTTTCCGCTCACCAGCCAACGGGCGAACTCCAGGCGGTTGGCCGGTTGCGCGTCGCCGGGCACGCCGAGGAATGCCGGAATTCCTGGCAAAACCTTTTCCCCCCGGGTGAGAAAATTTCCGCGCAGATGAACAAATGTCTCGCGCGGTTCGGAGCGTTCCTTCATGATCGGCGCCGAAAGTTTTTTGTTGTCCGCCGTTGTGATTTCCAAATGCGGTCCTCCTTGGGCAAATCCTTCACCGGAGTGTTCGATGTTGTTGAAAATCGCGAACATCCGGTAGTAGTCTACTTGGGATATCGGATCAAACTTGTGATCGTGGCATTCCGCGCATCCCACGGTGAGTCCCAGCCAAGCCGTTGCTGTGGTGTTCACCCGATCCGCCACGCCCTTGAGCCGGTATTCCTCGGCGGGATAGGTGTTGCCTTTTGCCTGAGGGGCATTGCGATGGAAAGCCGAAGCGATGCGCTGTTCGTTGTTTGCGTCCGGCAACATGTCGCCGGCAAGCTGATCGATGGTAAACTGGTCGAAGGGCTGGTTTTTTTGGATGGCGGAGATCAACCATTCACGGTAGGGCCAGATGTCGTGCGGCTTGTCGTCGGCAAACCCCCGGGTATCGGCATAGCGCGCCAGATCCAGCCAGTCCTGGGCGCGGCGTTCGGCATAGTCCCGCGTCGACATCAAGCGGTCGACGACCCGTTCATATGCCTCCGCCGAAGTATCCGCAAGAAATGCATCGATGTCCGCGATGGTCGGTGGCAGGCCGGTGAGGTCGAGGGTCACTCTCCGGATCAAAGTCGTTTTCTCCGCGGCGGGAGAAGGCGCGAGACCTTCTTGTTCCAATCGACTGAGAATGAAGTGGTCGAGAGGGTTTTTTGGCCAATCCGCCATTTTCACCGCTGGTGGTTGCGGACGCTGGGGCATGACAAAGGCCCAGTGTGCGGCGTAAGGAGCGCCTTGTTCAATCCAGAGCTTGATCATCTGCTTCTGCGCGTCGCTCAGTGATCTGTGGCTATCCGGCGGTGGCATCACGTCATCCTGTTCCAAAGTGAAAATCCGCCGCAACAGTTCACTCTGGTCGGGTTGGCCTGGCACAACGGGGGCCAGGCCTGATTTGGCCAGCTTGACCGATTCTTCACGCAGATCCAGCCGCAATCCGGATTTACGCGCCGCTTTATCAGGCCCATGACAGCGGAAACAGTTGTCTGCGAGGATCGGTCGGATGTCGCGATTGTAATCCAACTCGGCTGCCTCCGCCTGACCGCAGGGTCGAAAGGACAAAATCCACGCGGCGCATGCTGCAATTTTCAAAATGGAACGGGACATCGACATCGGAAATGCAAGTCGAACGGCATGCGTGCGAGATTACCATACGCGTTGATCGACCTGATTTTATCGCGCTTTCCCACAAGCCCTCCGCGTCGGCGTGGCGCAAGAAGCGCGAAGCGAAAGTCATTTCAACGACAGCAGGAAGGCCTCGACATCGGCGATTTCCTGGGCTTTGAGAATGAGCCCCATCGGCGGCATCGGCGAACTCCCAAGTTGTTGATAACCTTCGGCGAGAACCTTGTTCGGTTCTAGCAGGCTTTGCCGCAGGTATTCCGCATTGCGTCGCGCCGCGATGCCATCCAGAGCAGGACCGACCGTGCTGCCCTTGCCGGCCAGCATGTGGCAGTTCACGCAGGCGGCGACCGGATGTTTCCAGAAAATCCCCTCGCCGCGTTTGGGGTCGCCCGCGACGACTTTTTCCTCAGCTTCATTCACAGGGATCAATTCCACCAGACTCACGTCGTCGAACCATGCTTCGCCTTTCGCCACGTGCAGCATGTTGATGCTGGCGACAGGGCGGTTATGGCTGTTGAAGGTGGTCTGCACCTGCTTCCATCCGCTGTCCTTCCTTAGCAGCTCGGTCTGGGCCCGGCCAATGTGGTCGTTCAAACTGACATTGCCCCTGAGTCCTGTTGCTTTGACCCATGCGGACAGTTTGTATTCGGTGTTGGGCTTCAGCGGCACATCCGCGAAAAAGCTCGTATCCGCATCGCCGCTGGTGATGCAGCGGAACGCATGGTTGCCGCCGTGCACAACATCGGCACCGCTGACAACCGACCATTTCGCTTCGGCGGTGGCCCGCAAATCATTGTAGTCACGGCGCTGCCAGCCTTTGGGAAAACCGTCCACGCCGATTTCTTCGAGACCAGGATTGGGCAGCAGATCCGGACCCTCCGCGAATTTCATCGACCCCGCATTGTGTTTTTTGGCGAGCAGGGTGAGCGCTTCTTTCAACCACTCGTCCTGCAAGTTGGCCGTGTCGGAACCAAGATGCTTCACGAGCGTTTGAATGTCCTCGCTGGTTTCAAATTCCGCGAGCTTCACGAATGCCGCAAGGCGGGTGGTTAAATCGGGATCGGCGACAATCCCGGAACCGAAATACAAGGCCTGACTGCCGGCATCACTGCCCAGGGCGCGAACCGCGTTGCGGCGGAGTCGCGCATCCTTCGACAGCAGCGCGGCTTTGTGCGTTGGTTCATCGAGCAGCTTCAGCCCATGCAGCGACCACAGCGCGTGAATCGCACCGACCGCGCGGTTTTCGGCGAGCACGAGTTTTTTCAGGGATGCCGCGCCATCGACTTTTCCGCCCTCCACGAGGTTCTTCTGGGCGAGCAGCCGCCAACACGACACATCGTCATTCAGTGCGGCCACCAGTTGCGCGGCGGAGGCTGCGTTGAGCGATTTTTTCACCGGCTTCGCCTGATCCCAGACGATGCGATAGATACGACCGCGCGAATGATCGCGCAGCGGATTTTCGTGCGCACCACCCACTCCGGTTTTCGCGTTGTAACCGCCGTTCGCCACACTGGGGGTGGGATTGTGCTGGATGATGAAATTCTGCCAGTCCGCCACCCACACCGCGCCATCGGGGCCGACCTCAGCATAAACCGGCGAGGTCCATTCATCGGTGCTGGCGAACAGGTTCATCGCGTCAAATGCCTTGTAACCCGCGCCATCGGGGCGAACGTCCATCAGCGCGATGAGCTTGAGCGTGGGTTCGCACACCATCGCCATGCCTTGAAGCCGTGGCGGCAGGTTGTTCGAACGAATGAACGTCGCATTGCATGCCGCCGTGTAACCACCCATGAAATCGACCTGACGCACGTTCGGCGTGATCGGATGGGCCGCGTCGACGACGTTGATTTTTTTTGCTGTCATGATTCGCGCGCCGGGAGGCACAACGTTTGCCGGAATGCCTCCGTAAAAAATCGGCGCGCCATTCGCCGTGCCGCCAAACTGATCGCCCGCATCGTTCGCGCTCTGCGCCCAGGTGTTGTTGGTGAACTGATGGAGAAATTCCAGCGCGCTGCCGTCGGCCTTGAAGCGATAGGTGCCCATGCTGAAATGCAAAGGATTGCCCCCGACAGTTCCGTCGAAACCATCGTATCCGACCGAGCCGTACAGCCAGTTGTCATGGCCGAATCGCAGGTTCCCCGCCTGGCCGTGTGTGTCGCCGATGCCCCATCCCTTGAGCAGTTCCTCGCGCGAATCCGCTTTGTCGTCACCGTCGGTGTCCACGAGAAAAAGAAACCGCGGGGGTTGGGAAACAATGACTCCGCCGCGAGCGAAGACCAGGCCGGTCGGAATGTTCAGCTTGTCGGCGAACACGGTGAATTTGTCGGCTTTGCCATCGCCATCCGTATCCTCGCAAATCTTGATGCGGTCGCCGCCGCTGCCGTCGGGATTGACGACGTGCGGATAATCACTGGTCTCGGCGATCCACAGGCGCCCCCGTTCGTCCCAGGCGAACGCAATCGGTTTGCCGATCTGCGGCTCACTGGCAAACAGTTCGAGCCGGCAATCCGCCGGCACCTGCGTGCGCTCCATCGCACCCTTCACGGAAAAGGGCTCCTGAAACGTCAGCGGCTCGGGGCGCTTTTCATAATTGGCCACATGCGGACTTTTCTCGCGCTGTTCATTTTCGCGACTGCGGAGAAACACCTCCCACTCGCCCCTCGCTTTGTCGCCCACCGACCAGACGATCGCGTTGCGCAGCATCGTTTGAAAATCCGCATTCTCCCAGGTGCGCTGGTCATGGCCACTGGCGGTGTAGAATACCCGGCCTTTGCCCTGCTCGCGCACCCACGTCCACGGTTCGCGGTGCGCGCCTTCGACCCTCTCGGCCAGCAGCTTGCGACCCTGATCAATGATCTGGTCATGCACGTAGGTCTCGTCCCACGTTTCATATTCGTTCACGCCAGTCATGACGGGATGGGCCTTGTCGAGAATTTCCGCTTTGAAAATGCCGGCTTGATGTTCCTTGAAACGTCCGCCCAGCAACGCGATAAACCGCGGATCATTGCCAAAACAGGCACTGGCACAATGGATCGGCAGGAAACCGTGACCGCTCTCGACAAAATCCCGCAGTGCCACAAACTCCTCTGGTTTGATGGTGTCGTGGTTGGCGTAAAGCATCAAAGCATCGTAGTGACCGAGCGTTTCGGCATTCAGGCAATCGGGCTTGGTGAAATAGTCGAAGTAGATTGCCTCGCGACCCATGGCGCTCATCAGCAAGGGAACACAAGCGCCGCTGTCGTGGTGTTTGCTTTCGTGACCGAGAAACAATACGCGGAGAGGACGCGGTTCCGCGGCTCCGGCGACAGTGGCGAGAAAGATCAGCCAGAGTGCGACGAGAACGCGATAGCGCTGGATGCCGGCAAGCGAGGAATAATGTATTGTTTTCATCCTATGTTTGGCACGCGATCATGAGTCGATGCCTTTTGTGTCTACAAATTCCGGATGCGGATGTTGCGAAACCAGCACTTGTCCCCGTGATCGGTGAGCATGATGCGGCCCTTGCCGGGCGCGAAGCCCTGAAGTTTTTTGAATTTGCTTGCGGCGATCATTTTTTTCCATTCCTCCGTTGTGGTGTCGGCCTCGCACACCACTTGGCCATTCAGGAAGTGCTGGATTTTTCCGTCCCTCACGATCACCCTGCTACTGTTCCAATCGCCTGGCGGGTTCAAAGGTTTGTCCTTGGCCACTTCCTTGATGTCATAAATGCTCGCCGTGGTATGACTGCCGCCGCGCAGGCCGTCGGGATGACGTTTGTCGTCGATCATCTGATACTCGATGCCCAACCACGATTTGCCATCGACAGCCGTGACCCAGTATTTGACGCCGTTGTTGCCGCCTTCGGAAATTTTCCACTCCCACTCGAGTTCGAAGCTGCTGTAGTCCTTTTCGCTAACGAGGTTTCCACCTTCTCCATCGAGGATCAAATTTCCGTCTTCGACCTTCCAGCCTTTGCCCGGCGGTTTGCCGTCGGTTGTTGTCCAACCGTCCAGTGATTTACCATCGAAAATTTTCTCCCAGCCGCCATTCGGTTCGGCGGACATGCAGGGAGAACCTGCTAGGGACAGCGCGAGCGAAATTGTTAGCGCAAGAGAATTCACGGTGACTGGCGCATGAGTTTGACCGGGCGGATGTTGCCGTCGGTGTTGTGCATTTTCCCTGACCAGGTGATCTGGCCGCGGTAGACCGATTTTTTCAAGGTGATCACCGCCGTTTGCACGGTCGGCGAGTATTCCGTCAATACCAGTTCGCCGCTGGCGGTGTTGTTTCCTTTGAGAACATAACGAATCCCGGGGCCGACATCGGTATGATAGTAGTAGCCGTTCACGATGCCGTCAGCCTGCCAATCAAGAGTGAAAACGGCATCGCGCGTGCCGACCGTGCCGATGTAGGTTTGCGCCTTTCCGTAGATCGGTGGGTCCAGCGTCTCCGATTGCGTTGAGGAATCCGCAGCAGGAGGCGCGCAGGAGGAAAGAACCGATATCAACAACAATGTGGCAATGGTTTGGGGCTTCATAGATGGATCAGAGTGTGAACTGGTTTTACTCCGTAGGCGGCAGCCACGAAAGCATAAAATTGCGGATTTGCATATTGGGTAAGTTATGGCAGATTGGCGCACCTTTGCCATGACGGAACCGACCGAACAACCATCGCGCGCATTCATGCCCTATCCGGTGTCGACCCTGAGTCCGCCGATCATTCCGAACGACCTGAGCACGTTCAAATCGCGGGGCATCAGCCAGGTGCAGCGCGATTTGCAACAAAAACTGCGGGAACTGCGCGAACAATATTTGCAGGCGATCGATCATTTCAATTGGAACAAGCTGGTCTATGAGGCGTCGATCCAGTTCGAACCGGTGGTCGGTCAAACGTATCATCTTTATGCGATGTCGCGCGGCAATGTGCTTTCGATGATCGAACCACAGGAGTGGCCCTATCGGCATCTGGCGTCGATCCGCTTGAACATCGACCGGCAATGGCAGATCGAAGCCATCGGCACGGGGGTGGACGTTCAGGACTTGTTCGGCACCGTTCCGGCGTAAGCGCGGCGACATTGTGGATTTCCACATGAGCGGGAATTGATCTTTCCTTTTGCCCGTCTTCTTTTCATCGTGATCGGGTGCTTCGAATCAATGAGACTGCGAACATGCTGGCGGCGGGGGTGGCTGACATCTCGCCGCTGTTCGCCTTGCTGACATTGATTCTGTTGTTGGCGGTGTTCGTTTCGCTGGTCCTGGCCCGTTTCAAACAAAGTTTGCTGGTCGGCTATTTTTTGTGCGGTATCCTGATCGGCAACAGCGCTATTCCGGGATGGCTGGGAATCGACGAAAAGGGCATGATGATCACCAACTTCGCGGAGTTGGGCATTGTGCTGCTGATGTTCACCCTCGGCATTGAATTCTCCCTTCGCGAACTGCGCTATCTGTGGCGACTGGCCTTTTTCGGCGGAGGTCTGCAGGTGATGGTCACGATGGGAATCGCGGGAGCAGTGGCGCGCTGCTTCGGCATGCCCTGGGAGGAATGCCTGGTTCTCGGTGTGGTTTTCGCGCTCAGTTCGACCGCGGTATCGCTGAAGTCGTTTCAGGATCAGGGACTGTCGAACAACCCCGGCGCCAAAGCTGCGCTGGGCATCGCGCTGTTCCAGGATCTGCTGGTGATCGGCTTGTTCCTGATTCTGCCCGCGTTGTTCGGCAAAACCGCCCATCATCCTGGCAAGGAAATCGTCATTGCTTTGCTGAAAGGAGCCGGATTCCTGTTCGGCGCCGGATTGCTGGGAAGGTTCGGCATCAATCCCTTGCTGCACGCGGTGGCGAAAACCCGCAGCCGCGAGCTGTTCACGCTGACGATCATCGGCATGAGCGCCGGGGTGGCCTTCGCCGGTGGCGCGCTCGAACTGAGCCTGGCACTGGGCGCCTTTGCGGCGGGACTGATGGTCAGTGAATCGATCTACAGCCACCGGATCATGACCGACATCCTGCCCTTCAAGGATCTTTTCCTCACGCTCTTTTTCGTGTCGGTCGGCTTGATGATCGACATCCGCGAGGTGCTCGATCACTGGTGGATGATCCTGATCGGCACAGCACTGATCTTCGTGGTGAAATTCGCGACTGTTTTCAGCATCGCCCGATTGCTGCGGCTGCCCCTGCGTCCGGCCCTGCTGGCGGCGGCCAGCCTTTCGAGCATTGGCGAGTTCTCGCTGGTATTGATTCAAAAAACCAACCAGCTCCGACCGATGAATCCATTTCTCGAACAGATGATCCTGATCTGCACCGCGCTGGGCATGGCACTGATTCCCGGTTCGATGGCGATGAGCGGTGTTTTCGCCACATGGCTGGAGAAAATCAAGTGGTTCCAGGACAGACGCACGACCCCGAAGTCGATGAGCTTTTCCCGGTCGATTCGGGAAATGCACGACCACGCGATCATCTGCGGATACGGTCCAGTAGGCAAACAACTGCACGAAGCGCTACTTTGCATCAGCGTGCCCTGTCTGGTGGTCGATCTCAATGCGGATACCGCGAGCGCCCTAACGAAAAATGGCCACAAAGTATTATTCGGCGACATCACTCACAGCGAGGCACTGGCTTTGGCGAATGTGAAAAAAGCGCGGCTGATTGCTTTCACATTTCCCAATGTCACCGCCACAAAGATCGCCATTCCCTTGGTTTTACAGGAAAATCCTGAGATCACCATTTTTGCGCGCGCCAAATTCTCCTTTGAAGCCATGGAGCTAAGACTACTGGGCGCCAGGGTCATCCACGATGAAAAGGAGAGTGCCGCTGCCATGGTGACCAAGGCCTTGGCAACTTATGAAGAAACGCCCTTGTCCGTCGCCGAATGAATTTCCCGGACTTGCATTTGCGGTTGATACCGGACACAGTGCGTTTGTGAATTTGAAATCCGATTCCCATTGGTACTCCGCACCTCGTTTGTGGAGCAAACTTGCGCAGATCGCCGTAAAAGCGGGCGATAAGATTGTCGTCACCGCGCTGATTCTTTTCCACTGTTTGCAGGACAAGGAAACGCCGGCCTGGGCGCGCACGGTGATCATCGGCGCCCTCGGCTATTTGATATTGCCGGCCGACATGGTGCCCGACATCATTCCCGGTGCGGGGCTCACCGACGACTGGGGCGCGCTGGTCGCGGCACTGGGCACGATTTCGATGTACATTAAGGACGTGCACAAACAAAAGGCCCGCGAGCAGGCGGATCGGTTGTTCTCGCGCCGGGTGCGCGCTTCCCCCAGGCCGGTGTTGACCGATGAAGGCTTGCAATAGCAGAACGTTGCAAACGATTCAGGGAAGCCGTCGGATGTATGGGCTGCCTTGAAGCGACTGCGACCGGCGTTGTTTCAGGCCACGCAGCCAGTAGCGGCGCGACAGGGGAAGCATGCCTAGGATGTCATTTTTCAGCCCTCCTTGGGAACCCTGACCTTGGGCCGCGACCGCATCGGGGTCCGTCCATTCCGCCACATAGTCCGACTGAAGAGGCGGTCCGGCGGCAAAGGGCTCGTTGTCATTCACCTTGCGTGCCTCCACCATGATCATCATCGGTCCTGAACGGCTGAGAATCACCCGGTCCCGCACCACCGCCGGATCCTTGACTTCATAACATGTCTCCTTGCGGCTAAGAAAATTCGAGGGAAACGGATGGCTGACCGCCCAGAGTCGAACAACCTCGAAGCCGTTGGATTCCTGAAAGACGCGGTAAAAAAATTCAGGACTGAATTGATAGAACCCGTGTCCGCAGTTTCCATTCGCCGGAGTGAAGATGAAAATGCGGCCACCAACCTTGACCAGCCGCATGTAACTTTTCAACGCCTCGGGAACATTGAAAATGTGCTCCAGGGTCCCGCCGTCGACAATGACATCAAAACGCCCGTAGTGCTCGGGTGCCAGCGGACTGTTCAGGTCATGAAGCAGGTCGGCTCCCTCATAATCGGAATAGTCCATCGTGTGGAAGTCCTGCACGCCAAGAGTGTCGCGGAAAAACGAGTCCGCCCACGGCCATTGGTAGTCGCCGTTTTCAATGGGGACATCCGGATTTTCGATGCCCACTGTTGGCCTGTCTTCAGGATGAATGACGAGAGCCTATCTTCCGACCTGGCAAACCTTGGTGAAGTTGGCACCGTCCGATTTCGACTGCCTGAGCATTTTTGCGGCGTGAATTGTCAATCCCATGGCAGTCAGTTGCTCGAATTATGGTTGTGATTTCCCCTTGTCATGCCCGCTTGTCATGCCTTCAAACATTCCTTCTGTCGAGAAAAATTTCTGGGGTATCACGGCACGGCGATCAAGCCAGGGAGATGCTCAAAGGCAGGGAACGCTGTCCCTAGCGATCCGGTGGGGGCAGGATGGTTGACGGGTAATCATCCTTCCTAACTCACCAGCGTTGTTGGCACAGGAGAGCGGTGGGGTGAAAGTAGATCGCGTCAGGGTGATCCGCGACCGTCCACCACCGGAACGCTCGGAGATCGTTACTGACTTTTGATTGCGAGATTTCTTGTCAATCCTTTCCCTAGCTTGATCGCCGTGGGTATCACGGTCGCAACGGCGCGGGATGACTGATGCATCCATGAGCGAAATCGATTCCACTACAGGGGCGGGGAGTCAAAGCGACTCGACGCGTCGATTGTGCTTGAGCGGAACTCCGCGTGCGTTAGCCTCTCGGGTCGTCACACAGCATGGAACGTCTCGTCAGCCTGTTAGGATTGTTCGTTTTCATCGGACTCGCGTGGTCGATGTCGGAAAACCGCAAACGGGTTCCCTGGCGCACTGTGACCGGGGGCTTGCTGTTGCAAGTCTTGATTGCGTTGTTCGCCCTGCGAACATCGGTGGGCAAAGTGGCTTTTCAATGGGTGGACAGCCTGTTCGACAAGCTGCTGGGATTTTCCAGTGAAGGCTGTGCAATGGTTTTCGGACCTCTAGCCAACAGCGGCCTGATGGAAAAACAGTTCGGCGCGGGCAATCATGTGATCATCGGCATCACCATCACCGGCACGATCATTTTTGTGTCCGCCCTCAGTTCGTTGCTTTATCACTTCGGCATTTTGCAAGCGGTCGTGCGCGCCATTGCCTGGGTGATGGAGCGTTTGATGGGCACCAGCGGCAGCGAAAGCCTTGCGGCAGCGGCGAATATTTTTGTCGGCCAGACCGAGGCCCCCCTGGTTGTCAAACCGTATTTGAAAGGCATGACGCGCAGTGAACTGCTGGCCCTGATGCTTCCGGGCATGGCCAGCATCGCCGGGGGAGTGCTGGCGGTGTACATTACCTTCGGTATCAACGCGGGCCATCTGCTCACAGCTTCGATGATGAGCGCACCCGCGGCGTTGATGATGGCCAAGCTGATGATCCCGGAAACCGAAACCAGTGAGACCGCCGCCGGTGCCCGTGCGGAGATGGAACGCGAGACTGTCAACGGGCTCGACGCGCTGTGCACCGGTGCCAGCGACGGCATGAAACTGGCGATCAATGTGCTCGCGATGCTTATCGCATTCGTCGCGATTGTGGCCCTGCTCAATTTCTCACTCGGCTTCGGCCTGCGCGCCTTCGGCATACACAGTCCCCAGCCGATGCAATGGTTGTGCGGCGTGTTCAACGCGCCCTTCGCGTGGCTGATGGGTGTGCCTTGGAAAGACTGCATGAGCGTCGGCGGCTTCCTCGGTGAACGCATCGTGCTGAATGAATTTGTCGGCTTCCTGTCGCTCGGACAACACAAAGAGCAACTCGATCCGCGCAGTTTCACGCTGGCCACCTACGCGCTTTGCGGATTTGCGAATTTTTCCAGCATCGCCATCCAGATCGGCGGCATCGGCGCGCTGGCTCCGGAGCGTCGCGGTGACCTCGCGAAACTGGGTTTCAAGTCAATGCTCGGCGGTCTGTTAGCCTGTTACAGCACGGCCGCGATGGTGGGGATCATTGGTTGACACCATCGATCATCGGTCAATTTTCTTGACTCTCAGCGGCACCTTACTAGCCTGGGTGTTGTCCGCCCATGCCTTCCAGAACTTATTCCATACTTCTTGTCAAGACCCTCCGGAAATCCAACGCCTTCACTCGCGACCTTGGAATGTCGAAAGCCGCAGCGCGAAATCGTAAAACGAAATTCGGATCGTTCGACTTGCAAATTCAGCATTCAATATTCCCCCCGCCCGCCACATAGCGAATTCTGTCCACGCCCTAGACGTATGAATAAAAAAGCTCTCACTGAAGCTGACATCCGCACCAAGTACATCACCCCCTGCGCGACTGGGGCCCGAAGGAGCGCGTGGACGTCATCGTCACCAATCCGCCCTTCGGCGGCATGGAGGAGGACGGCATCGAGTCCAACTACCCCGCCGAATTCCGCACCCGCGAGACCGCCGACCTCTTCCTCGTGCTCCTCATGAAGATCCTCAAACCCGGCGGCCGCGCCGGACTCGTGCTGCCCGACGGCACCCTCTTCGGCGAAGGCGTCAAGACCCGCATCAAGGAAGCCCTCCTCACCGAGTGCAACCTGCACACCATCGTCCGCCTGCCCAACGGCGTCTTCAATCCCTACACCGGCATCCGCACCAACCTGCTCTTCTTCACCAAAGGTACGCCCACCACCCACGTCTGGTATTACGAGCACCCCTATCCGCCCGGTGCCAAGAGCTACAACAAGGGCAAACCCATCCGCATCGAGGAATTCGAGGCCGAGCGCGCCTGGTGGGGCGAGGAAAAGGACGGCTTTGCATCCCGCGTGGAAAACGAGCAAGCCTGGCGCGTCTCCATCGACACCATCAAGGCCGGCAACTTCAACCTCGATCTCAAGAACCCGCACAACCCCGACACCGGCCCCGGCGACGTGGATCACCTCTTGCCCGAATACGAAAAGCTCCTCGCCCAAATTGCCGAAACCCGAGCCAAACTGAAATGCGAGCTTCAACGCGCTCTCACCCGATGAAATCGCCAATCATCATCCCAACCACCGCTGATGCAGAAGTTGCGATTCGTGCATTTGCTTGTCCAAAAAGCGCAACTTTTGATTGCGTTCCTGCTGTGACGAATTACAATGCGCCCAACAACACCTCCCACGCCTCTCATCGATGCGCACCAAGGGGGGTTTCTTTTTCCCACACAACACGCGCGATCTGGGGAGGCGATTTGCGATGAGTAAACCCTCCCGAACCTATCAGGAACAACTCGACCTCCTGAAATCACGGGGTTTGATCGTGCAGGATGAATCCTTTGCCCTGCACTGCTTGGAGCATCACAATTATTACCGGATTTCGCCCTACCGATTCCCGTTCACCCAGAGCGGAAACCGCGATGCCTTTATTCCCGGAACCACCTTCGAGCAGCTTTGGAAACTCTATCTCTTCGATCAGAAGCTTCGTCACCTTGTCATCGAGGCTTGCAAAAGTGTGGAGATTTCCTTGCGAGCGCGCTGGGCGTATCAGGTGAGTCATTCGCTCGGTCCGCTGGGTTATCTCGACAACAGGCACTTCTCTTCCGCCCTGATTCACGCGCGGACTTTGGTAAAGCTCAATGAGGAAATGGAGCGTAGCCAGGAAGAGTTCATCAAACATCATCGCGCCCATCTCTTCATGCCATGGCCCTCTACCTGGGTCATAGTGGAAATTGCTTCTTTTGGCACCATCTCCAACCTCCTCGGCCAATTGCGACAATCCGCCATCCGCCAAGCGGTTGCCAACCCCTTCGGCATGGACGAACAGACGTTCTGCTCGCTGATGCACCACCTCAGTTTGCTCCGTAACAGTGCCGCCCACCATTCACGGCTATGGAACCGCCAGTTCATCTTCAAATTCAAACTCCCCAAAAAGAAACCACCGCACCTTTTCCCGAATTTCTTTGTGGACTCCGCCATGCCGCAGAAGGAGGCGAAGATCCATAACACCCTTGTTTTGCTCATCCACGTAACGACCTGTATCGCGCCCACGACCGACTGGCCAGATCGCCTGCTCCGTCTCCTGCTTTCACTTGATCCCCAGTTGATACCGGAAATGGGTTTCCCCACCGACTGGAAGACCCGCCCTCTATGGCAATCTCTCATCGCCGCTCTCCCATGAAGCTGGAAACCTTTTTCGAGAAATTCGACCAGTTCGCCGACGCGCCCGATGCGGTGGCGAAGATGCTTGTGTTGGGTGGCCAAAGTGGAGTAACTGATGGACTTGGTGGACGGATTGGAGACGCAGCTCGCCGCGGCCCGCGCCACCGCCGCGAACCTCCTCTCCGCCCTCGTCGCCGAACTCACCGCTACCTGATCGACTATGACGCAATTTGAACGTTACTTCGGCATCGACTACTCCGGCGCAGAGACTCCCACCAGCAGCCTGAAGGGATTGCGTCTTTACTCGGCAACACCCACGCAGCCGCCCACCGAGGTGCTGCCGCCACCCAGCCCGCGCAAGTATTGGACGCGCCGGGGTCTCGCCGAGTGGCTCGCCGCCGAACTGCGCGACGGCCCGCCGACACTGGTGGGCATCGACCACGGGTTTTCTTTTCCGCTGCGCTACTTCGAGGTCCATCGCATCCCGCCCGACTGGCCCACGTTCCTTGACGACTTCCAGCACCACTGGCCGACTGACGAGGACAACCTGTATGTCGATTTCATCCGCGACGGCACCTACGGGAACGGTGTCGCGCGCACAGGTAATTCCCGTTGGCGGCGGATGACCGAGGAACGGTGCCGGGCGAAATCGGTCTTTCACTTCGATGTGCAAGGCAGCGTGGCGAAGTCCACCCACTGCGGCCTGCCGTGGCTGCGCTACCTGCGCCAACAGCTCGGTTCGCGCGTGCATTTTTGGCCCTTCGACGGCTGGACCCCGCCACCGGGGCGATCGGTCATCGCCGAAGTTTACCCGGCAATCTGGAGCCGCACCTTTCCCACCGAAGACCGCAACCCTCACCAGCACGACGCCTACAGCGTCGCCCGCTGGATGCAGCAGAGCGATGCCGCCGATGCACTGCCCGTCCATTTCCACCCACACCTGAGCCCTTCCGAGCGCGCGCTGGCCCAGTTGGAAGGCTGGATCCTCGGTATCGCCTGAAAACCCTCATTCGATTCACCCAACATCACCGAATCGTGGCCAAAGTGGAGCAACGGATGGCCACGGTGCTCGGGTTCGAGAGGCAGCGTGACGAGAAACGCTCTCGCCATCGCAATCCACCACCAGGGCCACCTCGGGCGCGCCGTCGATTGCGTCAACCAATCCTTGCCGGGTGCGATCGGCACTTGGTCCGCATTCGCTTGATCGCTGAGGACTCCTGGTTGATTCGGCGTTTCATGACTCATTCTTTACACGAAGCAGGCCCTCGCTTATAACGTTTGCATGTCATGGCGACCGCAGAAAACACCGTCGCGCTGGATGAAATGGATTCCGCCGCGATGGCACCGGTTCGTCCGCTTCCTGCTGCTGGCGGTGCTCTTGTCAACGTTCCTGTTTTTCTGCTTCTGCCTCTATTACGCCTCGCTGGCTTCCGGCTTCGACATCGCGCAAGTAGGCAAGTTGCCGCAGCGCAACATTGTTTATGACCGGTTCGACAACGAGATCGACGCGGTGGTGGGATCGAACATCGACCTGATCGCCTTTTCCGACCTGCCGCCCTTCATGGTCAAGGCGTTGCAGGCGCGGGAGGATGCCGAGTTTTTCACGCACAGCGGCATTCATCTTCGGGGACTGCTGCGCGCCACGCTGCGCAACATCAAGGATCGCAAGTTCACCCAGGGTGCCTCGACCCTGACGATGCAGCTCGCCCGCAACACCTATGAAATCCGCGCCAAGTCGCTGCACCGCAAGTTTCTTGAGATCGCACTGACCGTGCGGGTGGAAAAAAATTACAGCAAGCAGGAGATCATGGCGGGATATTTGAACCGCATTTATTTTGGTGTGGGCGCCGGTCATTTGGGGATACAGGATGCCGCGAAACATTACTTCGGCAAACCGGTCCGCAGCCTCAACGAATCCGAATGTGCGATGTTGATCGGCATCATCCGCGGGCCGCACATTTTTTCGCCGTGGCGCGACCTTCCTGCGGCAACCAGCCAGCGCGATCAGGTGCTCGATCGCATGATCGCGATGAAATTCATCAGCGAGGATGACAAGCAGCGCATTGCCGGATTGCCGGTGCGCATTGTATCGCCCGACGACGCCCCGACCGAGAAATCCTATGCGATCCAGGCAGTGGTCAAGGAAGTGAACAAACTGGTCAGCGAAGAGGACATTCAGCTTGGTGGCTTGAAAATCCGCACCACCCTCGACATGCCGTGGCAGCGTCGTCTCGAGGGTGAACTTCACAAAGCCTTGCTCGCGCTGGAGACCGAGAAAGACTACAAAGCGCCGACCTTCAAGCAGCATCTCGGCCCGGGTGATCCCAAATATTTGCAAATGACCGCCGTCACTTTGGAGACGAAAACCGGCGCCATTCTCGCGCAGATCGGTGGCAGGCATTATGAACATTCCCGCTTTGACCGCTGCTATTCCGCGCGGCGCGATCTCGGCACGGCCTTCGAGCCCTTCGTCGCCGCCGCCGCCGCCGAGCGCGGTCGGCCCGTCATCGCCGGCAGCCCGGTGGCCACGGGACGGGCGGTCGGTCCCGAAGGAGTCGAGCGCATCGCCCGCCGTTGTGGACTCACCGGACCCTTTGTGCTGAGCGAAGACCTTTTCCGTGGCGCTGTTTCCGCGACACCGATGGAGATGGCCATCGGCTTGAGCACGCTGGCCAACCAAGGCAAACGTCCTCGTCCGTTCCTGATTCGCGAAATCCGCAATTCCGAGGACACGGTGGTGGCAAAATGCGATACGCAGTATTTTCCAGCGCTTTCCGGCGCGGCCGCCCGCAAGTCTTTGGAAGTATTGAAAGAGGCGAAGTCGACCGACACCTTCACCGGTGCCACCGGCTCCGAGCGGGAGGCGTGGACACTGCGGCTGGGCCCGAAAGGTTCCACGGCGATCTGGGTGGGCTTTGATCAACCGCAGGTCATCACCCAGGAAGAACGGCTCAAAAAACTGCTGTCGGAAATCGTCAACCGCCTTGACAACGGCTGACAAATCCATTCTCTCTCATTCCGAAATCATCACCATGCAAGTCACATCACTTCATATCGGCTCCAGTTCGGTGTCCTTGCTCATCGGTGAACAGGAGGCCGATGGCACGATCACTCCGGTTGATTTCCTCGAACAGCCCGCCCCTCTGGCCCACGATATTTTCGGCAGGGGAGTGATCTCGCCGGGCACCACCGAGCGCATTGTTGAAATCATCCAGGGATTTCAAAAAAACCTGCAGGAGCTGGGGTTGCCGCCGCAGGGTCTGACCCGGGCGGTCGCCACCAACATCCTATCCGAGGCCGCGAATTGCGATGTGTTCCTCAACCGCATCACAATCGCGTGTGGCATCTCACTCAACCCGATCGACGATGGCGAGATGACCCGTTTGATCTATCTGAAAACCCGCCGCCGCTTGATGGATACACCGGCCATGAAGCGCGGCTGCGCGCTGGTCATTCACGTCGGTCCCGGCAATACCCGCGCCTTGTTGTTCAAAAAAGGCGTCATCGCCCGCTACACATCCTATCGTCTCGGCACCCACCGCACGCGGGAAGCCGTTCACCATTCGAATGCCGAGGGCCCGGCACTGCTCGAGTTGATCCGCCAGCACGCCAGCGGCAACCTTGAACAGATCCGCGTCGACTATCTCGATGAAAAAATCGAAGCGCTGGTGATCATCGGCTATGAAATCCAGTTGATGGCGCCTTTCCTCAACAAACCGGGGCAACCCTGCCCGCTCAAGGTGATCCGCCAACTGACCACCGAGGCATCGAAACTCTCCGACTACGACCTGGTGCGCCGGTACAATCTTGACTACCACACCGCGGAAGCCCTCCTGCCTGCAATGGAAATCGCCATTGCGATCACACAAATGCTCCGGCTCTCGGAAATATTCATCCCGGTATCCGAGTACGAACGCGGCCTGCTTCTCGACCTGCTGATTTCCAAAACCCTGATCGGCACCTTCGAATCGGAGGTGCTGCGCGCCACGCACATCCTCGCGCATCGCTATCATTCCGATCCCCGCCACGGTGAGCATGTTTCGAAACTCTGCATGCATTTGTTTGACCACCTGCACGACTTTCACAAGCTGGGTCCGCACGAAGCGCTGTTGTTGCAATGCGCTGCGATCCTTCACGAGGTCGGCTCCTTCATCAGCCCCCGGTCCCATCACAAACATTCGCAGTACATCATCCTCAACTCCGAAATTTTCGGTCTGGACAGGCTCGACATCACCCTCGTGGCCTTGATCGCGCGATACCACCGCCATTCGACTCCGCGGCCGGAGCACCTCAGCTATGCTGATCTCAATGCCGACGATCGCATCCGCGTTTGCAAACTGGCGTCGATCCTCCGCGTCGCCGATGCCCTCGAACGCACCCATCACCAGCGGGTGCATGAGATCGGCATAGTCATCCGCCGCGATAAAATGATCCTCAAGCTCAAGGGAATCAACGATGTCACGGTGGAACAACTGGCGATGCAATCCAAGGCCGACCTTTTCACGCAGACCTTCGGCTTGCAGGTTGCGGTGGAGACGGGTTGAAGCAGGCGTGCGGTGATGCGGAAATTCATCCATCGGTGGTTGTGTCGAACCCCGATTCATGCCACGAATGCCGCGTGCTACACATTTGGGAAATCGTGGCGGTTTTCGTCGCCGCCGTATCGGGAGCGATCGGCGCGCGGCGGGCGGGCATGGATTTTTTCGGCATGTTCGTGCTGGCGCTGGTCACCGGCGTGGGCGGGGGAACCCTGCGCAGTCTTTTGTTAGGCGACTTGCCGCCGATGGTGTTGAAGGATCCCACCTACTTGTTGCTCGCGGTGATTGCAACGGTGGTGTCATTCAGCGGCGACCGCTGGTGGAGCAAGGTCAAACGCCTGGTGTCGGTCGTCGATGCCCTGAGCATCGGTCTTTTCATGGTCATCGGCATCGAAATCGCACGCAGTCATCATCTCGACTGGTGGGCATGCATGGGCATGGGAGTCGTCACAGCAACATTCGGAGGTGTGTTGCGCGACATCCTGCGCGCCGAAGTTCCCTTGATTTTCCGCAAGGAAATTTATGCCTCCGCCTGTGTGGCCGGGGGTTTTTTGTTCTTCGCACTGGAGGGTCTCGGGCTGGATGCGGTGCTGTGCAAGCTCGGCACCGTGCTGTTCGTCACCACCGTGCGCATGCTGGCTATCCGCTACGCCCTTCATCACTCGGAAGGATGATGGTGAGCAGGGTGCGTTTGCGGCTTTTGCTGCAGAATGATGTTGGCGGCGGTGATGAGCAGACCGCCGCCGATGAGGGCGAAGGTCCATGTTTCGTTGGCTATCGGATGGCCGATCCACCGGCCCACGATCGCGGGCAGGAACATCGCCACCGCCGTCGTGAACAGTGGTTCGGCGCAATAGATCAGCCCGGCTTCGACGGAATGAACGTAGGCCTGCCAATGGTTCATCATGCCATAGGCGATGATGCTGCAAAAGACCGCCAGTGCCGCGATGATGCCCAGCGCCGCAGGAGATGACAGGGCGGTCAGGCAGTCGACGGGAGTCCGGGATGCCGCGAGGGCAAAAGGAATCGCCAGCAAGGTGATGCCGAAAAACATGATCCAGGTGATCGGCATGCTGCGATTGGCCGAATAGCGCGGATTTTCAAGGCAGAGAATCTGCATGGTGAACAACAGTGCCGCCAGCAGCGTTTCCGCCTCGCCGCGGCCGAGGGAGATGTCGCTCGCTTTCACGCCCGACAGCCAGCCGACACCGGTGACAACCATGATCAGTGCGATGACCAGTCGCAGGCCCGGCAGCGTCCGCGTTTTGATCGCGTGGAAAATCGGCAGGAACACACAGTAGCCCTGGGTGATGAACGCACAGGTGGAGGCCTTGGTGTAGGCCAGAGCATCGGCCTGCAACCACATGCCGAGCCCGCCGAAGAGCGCGAGGTACATGCCCTGCCGCCATTCGGCAGCGGTGAATTTCTGCTTGCGCCAGAGGATGTACGGCAGCATCAGCAGACAGGCCATCGCGAAACGCGCGGCCATCAGCAGACAGGCGAGAAAAAATGTCGATGCGCCGGGTAGCAGCGACCTTTGTTCGACATAGAGGATTTGAACAAAGGGGAAACTGATGCTCCAGAACAGGGTCACCACGACCAGCCAGAAGATTGCGCGATTGTGGAGGGGATGATTCATCGGAGGCGCGACACTGGCACCGCTAAATCAGCATGGCAAGGGCGGAATCACGCCAGAGATATCGCGATTTCAGGATTCCATCGGATAGGCGTTTTCACCGTGTTCTGCGCGATCCAACCCCTCGTTTTCCTGCTCGGGGCTCACCCGCAGCCCGATGGTGGCTTTCACGATCCAGGCGATCACAATAGTTGCGATGGCCGTCCAGATAATGACAGCGGCTAGGGCTAAGAGTTGGATACCCAGTTGTTCACCGATTGTTTTGACATGCCCCAAGCCACCCAGCGACGGCTGGCCGAACAGTGCAAGCAGGATCGTTCCGAGAATTCCGCCTACTCCGTGCACGGCAAATACATCGAGTGAATCATCGATATGCCACTTTTCGCGGATCAAGCTGACGGAGAAATAGCAGAGCACAGCGGCGATGGCTCCGATCGCGAGGGCGCCGATTGGTCCGACTTCGCCCGATGCCGGAGTGATGCTGGCCAGGCCAGCTACTAGGCCCGTGACCATACCGATGACCCCGATTTTTCCATTGCGGATTTTTTCCAGCAGCATCCACACCAGAGCCGCGGAGCAGGCTGAAAGATGGGTCACTAGCATCGTCATGCTCGCCGCACCACCGGCGGTGAGTTGGCTTCCCGCGTTGAAGCCAAACCAGCCAACCCATAACATTGCGGCTCCCACGAAAACGAGGGTGGGATTGTGAGGAGGGTGCGGGTGTTGTGGGAAACCCTTGCGTTTCCCAACCATGATGGCAAGAACGAGCGCAGTCACTCCAGCAGTGGCATGGACGACAATGCCTCCCGCCAGATCCTTGACTCCCATTTGAAATAGCCAACCACCGCCCCATACCCACTTGGTAACCGGAGCGTAAACGAACAGCAGCCACAAACTTGAAAACAACAGCACGGCGCTGAACTTCATTCGCTCAGCCACCGCTCCCACATACAATCCCGGAGTGATGATCGCAAAGGTCATCTGAAACATGATAAACAAGGTCTCTGGGATTCGCGTGCCCGCCGCAATAGAGTCATGCGAAACCCCCTTCAGAAAGAGGGCGCTGCAATCACCGATCCACTTGCCATCGCCCTTGAAGGCAAGGTTGTATAAACACACAACCCAAAGTAGCGAGGCAACAAATGCGATGCCGGCACATTGCCCGAGGATCGAAAGAAAGTTTTTCCCCCTCACCAAACCGCCGTAAAACAACGCCAGCCCCGGCATGGTCATGAGCAATACCAATGCAGTCGAGGTTAAAATCCATGCGCTGTGTCCGCTGTCAATTGTCGTGACTGCAGTTTCCTGCGCGGATAATGTGCCCGTGCACAATAATGCCATGGCAGCACCAAAAATTGGGGCCTTTTTAAGGGTTCGATAGAATTTCATCGATTTATGATAAGCAAGAATCATTCCAAATTATGAAAATAATTCATGATTTTTTCAAGTGAAATGATATATCCCTCTAACGTTTTTTGCCCAGCGATTGATAGGCTTTGTTTTGAAATGTTCTGAGCAGCTTGTACTCCTTGTCGCTGATGGGATAGGGGCCGGAAACCTGCATCGGTGTTGTGACCCGGCGGTCGTCCGTCCGACACGAGTAGGCCTTGCGTGCGCCGAGATAGTAGAGGATCATGTAGCGTCGCCCGCCCTGTGTGGTTTCGGCGAGGCAGTCGGGTTGGCCGAGATGGGTGAGGAGTTCGCGGAATTCGGGATGCAGCGCGCCGTGGTACTGCAGGCGTTTGTTGCCGAGCGTGACGGGTTGATCGATGACCAGCATGATGCTGTTCTCCGCTTCGGCACTGGTCCAGCCGGCATTCCAGGCCGAGCGATAGGGGGCACATTGACAAAGCAGCAGTACCGAAAAAACCAGCACCGCGGAGATTTTTCCGGACATCATGACGGCCTATCTACGTCGGTCAGCAGCGATGATTTTCATCAGCTGGCGGATATTCGGCCGGGAGCCGTGCGACTCGGTGAAAATTGGTGTTTCCATCGGGATGAGGAATTCCACCGAGGAATTGACCCCGATGAGCTGCGCACGGCCCGTGAGAATCGGGCCGCCGCTGTCGCCGGGTTGCAGGGGAATGTTGATCGGAAACTGTTGCGCAGAGTAGAACGAATTCTGAGCGGGGATCGTGGATGCGAGTGCTCCGAAATGCGGTTTCAATCCGGTTGTCAGGCCGCCGTGAAAAATCGGCGTGCCTTCGGCCCATGTCATGTCGGGCGACGCGAATTCATAATACGCGGGTGTCGGAAACGGAGCGCGGACCACGGCCAGATCGCTTTTTGCATCGCGCCAGACGACGCGGACCGTGGCGGTGCGGAGTTGATCGCCGCGACCATACAAAATGTGCGTTTTGCGCTGAGGGGAATGTTCCAGGACGTGATCGGCGGTGAGAAAATAACCATCGGCGGTGATCGGGCTGGCCGAGCCCCCATCGGCGTCTTTCGGGGCTTTGCCACGGGAAAATCCCTGGCCGATCCAGTTGCGGATGTCGGGCTCCCTGGTGACGATGAGCGCGCTGACCCGTTGTCGGGCATACGACAGAGCCCAGGCTTGCGGCGGCGAGCGGTCGGTGGCGAATGGCGCCGTCGGCGCGCAATGTTGCAGCAGCAGGCATCCGCCCAGAATGATGGAGTTGCGAAAGATGTTAGGGAGCGGGTGCATGTTGTTCTTCTTGAAGTTGTGCGGATTGCAGGCTGGCAGCGGCGATGTCCTCCACATGTGCGAGGCATTCCACCTTGGTGAGCTGCTGGCGGATTTCGCGGGCGCCGGGGAAGCCTTTGCAATACGCCATCAGCCGTCCGCGCATCGCCATCAATGCGTGACGCTCGCCGCCATAACGGCTGCTCTGAACCGCCAGCGCGCAATGACGAAGCACCAGCTTCCAGCGCTCCTCCAGAGTCGTGGGCGCATCGATCATCCCCGTGGCGAGGAAATGTTTGGCTTCGCGGAAAATCCACGGGTTTTGCATCGCGGCGCGACCAATCATCACCCCTGAAACGGCGGTGTTTTTCTTGCGGAACGCAACATCCTGGCCGCTGTGGATGTCGCCATTGCCGATGACCGGGATCTTCACCTGGCGGGCACAGGCATCGATGACCTCCCAGTCCGCCAAACCCGAATAACTCTGCGCCCTGGTGCGCCCGTGAACGGCGATCGCCTGGACTCCGCAGTCCTCGAGAATATGGCAGACCTCCCTCGCGTTGATGTGATCCTGGTCCCAGCCGATGCGGATTTTCGCCGTCACCGGCACGCTGTCGCCCAAGGCCTTGACGACTCCGGCGGCAACCGAAGCGAGCACCGGACAGTCCCTCAAGAGCGACGACCCGCCGTTTTTTGAAACGACCTTGTTCACCGGGCATCCAAAGTTGATGTCGATGAAATCGGGCTGCTTCCAATCGATGATTTTTTTCGCCGCCTCACCCATCCTCACTCCATCGGCTCCGAAAAGCTGAATCCCGATCGGCCGTTGCTCGTCGGAAAACTCGGTGTACTTCCGCGTATACTCATCGCGCTGCATGATGCCCTCCGCCGAGACGAACTCGGTGACCATCACATCGGCACCCAGCTCCTTGCAAAGCTGGCGGAACACCACGTCCGTCACACCCGCCATCGGGGCAAGATAGAGCGGGAAACGGTCATGATCGAACCAAGGAAGCACGTGATTACTCTAGCATCCCGTAGCATTCTGGCAAGCCTTTGCCCTGACAAACACGGGTTTGCACGTGCGGCTCGATTTGCAGGCTTGCTTGGAAGGAGTCCACAAATTCCGCACTTGCTTTTGCTTGATCGCAACAACGGGCCGGATCACAGTGTGCGGGACATGAATCAATCACAAGAGCGCGTTGTCGGCATTGTGCTTCCCGCTTTCACGCCGCGCCGGGAGGGAGATCTGGGCATCGGTGACACCCGGGCAATGAGCGAGTGGATCGAATGGGCAGCCAATCATCATGTGGGGTTTTTGCAACTGCTGCCCATCAATGAAACGGGCTCCGACGACAGCCCCTACAATGCCATTTCCTCGGTGGCCTTGGAGCCACTCTATCTCGCCATGGAAGATGTTCCGGGCTTGAGCGAAGAGGATATTGCTGTCGCCCGCAAACAACTCGGAACATCACTGCAATCGCGGTTGGTCGATTACCCGCAGGTTCGCTCGGTGAAGCGCGAGTTGTTGCGTCTTTCTTATCCACGCTTCCTAACCGGCGATTTTGCCTCCGAGCGCGGGGAATTCCTGCGATTTCAACAGGAGGAAAACACCTGGTTGAATGACTACGTTTTGTTCCGATGGTTGATGGACCGGGCGGGCGGCAGCGAGGCATGGGATTTGTGGCCGGAGCAGTTCGGTAAAGCGGCACTCGCGCGGGAGTTTTATGAGAGCGAAAGCAGTCTACCGGGCAACACAGTGGCCGAGGAACTGGCCTTTCATGCATGGGTGCAGTGGTTGTGCCACCGGCAATGGCGCGCGGTGCGGGCGCTGGCTGATCTGAAGGGCGTGAAGCTGATGGGCGATGTTCCCATCGGCATCTCCTATCATTCGGCGGATGTCTTTTTCCAGCCCGGGCAGTTTCATCTCGACTGGTATGGCGGCGCCCCTCCGGAGACCATGTTCAAACACGATCGCTTCATCCAGCGCTGGGGTCAGAACTGGGGCATCCCGCTCTATGATTGGGAGTTGATGGAAAAACAGGATTTCGCCTGGTGGAAACAGCGGATCCGCAAACTCACGGAAATTTTCCACATTTTCCGGATCGATCACATTCTCGGCTTCTATCGGATTTATGCCTTCCCATGGCACCCGCGACACAATGCTGAATTTCTCGACCTGACCGAAGCCGAGGCCGCGGAGCGCACGGGTGGCCGGCTTCCCCAGTGGGCCTGGCGGGCGGATGACACGGCGGAAAACAAGGCGGCCAACTGCGCCGATGGCGACCGCCGCCTGAAGGCAATCCTCGCGGCGGCGGGCTCGGCCGAAGTCGTGGGCGAGGACCTCGGCTGCGTTCCTGAGTACGTGCGACCCCATCTGGAATCGCTCGGCATTGCGGGGTTCCGCATTCCACACTGGGATTCGCGCGATGGCAGGGTGCTTACCGGTTCGGAACTGCCACCCTGTTCTTTTGTCACCTATGCAACGCATGATCACGATGCCCTGGCGGCGATGTGGGAGGGTTTCCGACTGGCAGCTCTCGAACCATCGGGCGATCCCGGCGAACAAGAGGCGGGACGCTGGAATCTGCGGATGATGGCGGAGTTCGGCGGCATTGACTGGGAAAAGGAAGAGTCGCTGGTGTACAATGAGCGGATCCAGTGGAAGTTGATCGATGGATTGTTGGCGAGTCGTTCCAAATACGCGGCGTTGATGATCACCGACCTTTATGGGATGTCGGATCGATTCAACAAGCCGGGCACTGTGGGTGGGGAAAACTGGCGTTTCCGATTGCCCTTCACCCTTGATCACGCCTATCGCGACATCGCGTTAGCGGATCGTGCGTTGCGCTTGCGCCAATCCAGTCGCGAGATGGGTCGCGCGAAAATCTCCCCGGGTGCCGCGATTTGATGATTTTGTGACTTGCCTGTCCGGCTCCAGTTGTGCAAAGTTTCGTCCGCATCCTGATCGATGCCGCTGTAGCTCAGGGGTAGAGCAATTCATTCGTAATGAATAGGTCGTCGGTTCAATTCCGACCAGCGGCTCCATGGGAACCCTGAAGCCCATGCCTGACTGGAGTTACGAAAGAGCTGCGCGAAAAAGAGGCATGCGGGTGCTTTGCGGGATCGATGAGGCCGGTCGCGGGCCGCTCGCGGGTCCGGTGTCGGTGGCGGCGGTGGTTTTGCCGGATCGTTTCCGCAGCGACGGGATCGATGATTCCAAGAAAATATCGGAAAAACGACGAGAAGTCCTTTTCGAGAAAATTATCGAGCACCGCGGCGTGCTCTGGGCCCAGGTTTTTGCAGATGCGGAGGAGATCGATCGCAAAAACATCCTTCGCGCCACGCACGATGCCATGGCTGCCGCTGTTGCGGTGTTGCAGGAAAAATATTCACGGCAAGTGGACCATTGCCTGATCGACGGACTGCGGGTGCCGGGTTTTCCCCATTCCCATGAAGGAATCGTCAAGGGCGATGGCAAGGTGATTTCCATTGCTGTCGCCAGCATCATCGCGAAGGTGTGCCGCGACCGCCTGATGCGCCGGTTCGCCGAGGAGTTTCCGCAATATGGCTTTGAAAAGCACATGGGATATGGTACCAAACAGCACCTCGAAGCACTCCAAAAACATGGGCCTTGCCGCATTCATCGTCGCTCGTTTCAGCCGGTATCTCAACTCACCCTGTCGTTTGAATCATGACAACGGCGAGGCGTGGAGTCGCAATCAAATCGGTGAATTCGGCGAACGCGTGGCCCGCGACTGGTTGCGCAGCCGTGGCGAAAAAGTCCTCTATCGGAACTACCGCGCGCCCCAGGGAGGTGAGGTTGACATTGTCGCCCGACGCGGGAAATTGTTGCTGTTCATCGAGGTGAAAACCCGCCGTGCCGGAGGCGTGGGTCGACCGCTCGATGCCGTCGATCAGGCCAAACAGGAACTGATCGAACGCGGCGCCAACTCATGGTTGAAGTTGCTGAAGACCCGCAACATTCCTTGGAGATTTGATGTCATCGAGGTGATTGTCGAGGAAGGCAGGCTGCCCCGTGTCAATCGGGTGGAGAACGTTTTTTAGTTTGGGTTTTGCCATCGGAACTGCGGGCGTAGTATTTTTTTTCACCCGGGCTTGCCAAGAAGCTCCGCGCCTTGCACACTTTGCCCCCCTTCGGCGAGCGATCCCGCTGAATGGAAACGTCGTTTCATTGCTCCTTGTTTTTGTCCAAAACCATACCATCATTCCTTATGCCGGAAATCAGCGATAAAGAACTGCCACAAAGTGTGAAATCATTTTGGCTCAAAGCCCTCAGCGCCGTCGAGGTAAAGAACTTCGGTTATGCTGTGAGTCTGCTGCAGGCGATTTTGAAGGATCATCCCGGATTCCTCACCGGTCGTGAAATGCTCCGGAAATGCGAAAGCAACCTCACCGGCGGACCGAAGAAAAAGCAGAAGATTTTCGGTATGGAATCCGGAGGCCCCGGCATGAAAATCCAAGGTGTGGCGAAAAAGGATCCCGCAGCCGCACTGCCCTTGATTGAAAAAGAGTTGGAAAAGGACCCTTTCAACGATGGGCTGAACGAACTTCTCCACGATTGTTTTGTCAAGATGGAGCTGTTTGACAGCGCGGCTTTCGCATTGGAAACGTTGCGCAAAGGCCATCCCGACAACACAAAAATGATGCACAAACTCGCGTTGTTCTACATCGAACGCGGCAAACCCGATCTTGCGGGAGATGTTTACAATGACATCATCAAAGCCGAGCCCACCGATGCAGCGGCGATCAAGGGATCGAAGGACTGTGCCGCCCAGCACTCGATGCAGCGGCAGAAATGGGATGAGAACGCCAGCGTGCGCGACCTGATGAAAGACCAGCAGGAGTTCCAGGACTTGGAGTCGGCCTCCCGCGCGGGCATGACCAAGGACCAGATGTTCGAAAAACGCGACCGCCTGATCGCCCGCTACAATGAGGATCCGAATCATCTCGGCAACGCCAAGGAACTGGCGCTGGTTTTCGAAAATCTGGAAGACTGGGAAAATGCCGCCACCTTCTACGACTGGGCGCACAGCCTCAGCAATGGCGACGTCGCATTGAAATCCAAAGGTCGGCAGATGTCCGACAAGTTCATCGCGCAACAAATGAAGGTATTGCAGGCCGGTGTGGAGGCGGATCCGAACAACACCGAGTTGCGGGCGCAGCTCGATGAAATCCTTCGCGCCCGCGCCGCGGAAATGGTGGCCAACGCCAAACAACGCGTTGATGAAAACCCCACCGACCCGCAATTGCGCTTCGAACTCGGCGCGGCCTTGTTCAACGCGGGGGATCTCAGTGCCGCCATTCCCCATTTGCAGCAGGCGAAAAGCAATCCGCACATCCGCACCAAGGTGCTGCTGCTGCTGGGCCGGACCTTCAAGGCCAAGTCGATGTTCGACCTTGGACTCAAGCAATTGAGCGATGCCATCGCCGACCTGCACGCCATGGACAACACCAAGAAGGAAGTGCTTTATGAAAAGGGCCTGATCCACGAGGAAATGGGCGACAAGTCCTCCGCGCTCGATTGCTTCAAACAAATCTACGAAGTGGACTACGGTTATCGCGATGTCGCCCAGCGGGTGGAATCCTCCTACGTCAGCTAGTCGATTCTCAAATGAGGTGGCCTGGAAAATCAGGCCAGACGTTGGGCTGCGAGTGTATTGTTAGAGATTGGCATGCAAGCCAAATCCGACTCACATGCAACTTGAGGGGCAAGCGCAGGAAATCCGATCTGTCATTGAAGATTCGCTCGGCGCCCGATGCGTCCAATGATTTCAAACAATGTTGGTCGGCACACCATCCCAACCAAAACCGTGGCTATGGATCATCGATCCTTCACCAACGTGAAAATGGTCGCCGAACCGCGGCCCTTTTACGTTGTCATCTGTCTGGTTTTGTGCAGGCATAAAAAAACCAGTTTTGAACACTCGCCGACAGGATGAAAAAATTGTCTTGCTCCCTGACGCTGATCCTTCAGGGTGTATGGAGTTGAGTTTCTCAGAAAGATTATTCCATTTCCCTTTTAAATTCCAACCCATTCAATCCCATGAACAATCGCAAATCAAAGATCAAACCGACCCAGAAACGCGCAGCATCCTCAGGAAAGAAGGCATCGCGCCCGGTTGCCGCCGCCACGCGCACCATCAGTCCGTGGACCGCCTCCCAGGTCGATACCTTGAAAAAACACTGCATCAATTTGCGCGATGGCAGATTCATCGAGAGCGGAAACTTCTCGACCACCCGGGAAGATGTGAAGTCGATCTTCACCGAACTGTTGCCCGCCGCGCATGCTGCTGCGAAGGCGAAAGGCGAACCGTTGCGCGTGTTGTTCTGGGCCCACGGCGGGCTTTGTGGAGAAACGCAAACCTTGCAGCATGTCCTCGATTATCACCAGGGCTGGTTGAATGCCGGTGTCTATCCGATTTATTTCATCTGGGAAACCGATCACGGCACTTCGCTGCACGACATCTTTCTCGGCGCACCGGCGGCTGATGCAGGGCGCGGCTGGGTTACCGACATCACCGATGCCAGTCTGGAGTTCACCTTGCAGACCGTTGGTCGACCGATCTGGCGACAGATCAAAGAATACGCGCAGAATTCCGTGAAGAAGCCGGATGGCGGCGCGCTTTTTGCCGCCCGTCAACTCGCCGCATTCACCAAGACCGCGGGCGCCTATGTCGAACTGTACGCCATGGGTCACAGCGCCGGATCCATTTTTCATTCGTGGTTTCTTCCCTGCGCTGTGGCCGAAGGCGTCAAGAGCTTCAAGGAACTTTTCCTGCTCGCTCCTGCAATCACCGTCGGCGATTTCAAAAGCAGGCTCTTCAATTACGTCGGTGCAAGCCGGGGCATTGATCACTGCTCGATGTTCACCATGACCGAGAAGGCCGAGCGGGACGACAATGTCATCAGCATCTATCGGAAAAGCCTGCTCTATTTCGTCAGCAATGCCTGCGAGGAGGCCGACAATACTCCCATCCTCGGACTCCAGGAGGACATTTACAAGGATGCCGATTTGCGAAAAATTTTCGGTGTCGGCAGCACCGACAGCAAGGCTGCCGGTGACATCGTCTGGTCGCCGAATGGAGAGACCAGCAACAGCACTTCGCATGGAGGATTCGACAACGATGTCGCCACGCTGCACAGCATGGTCAAACGCATGACCAGGCGCGACAGCAAACCCTTTGCGGCAATGGTTTCGCGCAAGATGGAATCCGCCGGAGGTGGACGCAAGATCGCCCTGTGCGTCGGCATTGATCAGTATTCGATCAAGCCGCTTTCAGGATGTGTGAACGATGCCCGGCAGTGGCGGAAAGCCCTCGAAGGCCTGGGTTTTGCCACCAGTTTTCTCGCGGACGGGGAGGCCACCTATGACGGCATAGTGAGCAGCCTGCGCAAGCTGATCAAGGGCAGCCGTCCCGGCGATCAACTCGTCTTTCAATATGCCGGACACGGCACGCATGTCGATGACGTGAATGGCGACGAAGCGCTCGCCACTCCGGGCGATACCCAGGATGAGGCGCTGGTGCCGTTTGACTTTTCCAGCGGACGTTTTTTGATCGATGACGACATCGGGGAAATCATGGACGATCTTCCGGCGGGTGTATCCCTTACCTGTTTCATGGACTGTTGTCACTCGGGCAGCAACACCCGTGCATTTGGTTTTGGCTCGTCCTCCAGCGTTGCCAGTGGTGAAACGAGCCGTTATCTGCCCGTGCCAGCGGAGATCATGATCCAGCATGTGAAAAACCGGCGCGCCCTTCCTGTCAAGGCGACTCGGGGAGCTTATGAAGGCAAACCCGAGGTGCTTTATGCCGCATGCTCTCCCAAGCAGGAAGCAAAGGAGAGTGGTGGGCACGGTTACTTCACTCTAACAGCTGTTCCGTTGCTCGCCAAGAGTGTCGGCAAGCTCACTCATGCGCAGTTCATCGCGGTGGTGCGAAAGGCATTTCCCGGGCATGTGGCGGATCAGATTCCCCAGCTCGACTGTGCCAAAGATCGGTTAGGCTCGCCGCTGCTCGGAGCGCCGCACACAAGGGCGGCCGAAGCAGTGGAAATTGAAACCACGGCCCCGAAGATGGCAAGCGCGCTGGACCTGCAGATGCTCAATGAGACCATCAACGTTTCCATCAAACTGCTCGACCGGCTCAGTTGAGAACCGGTCGACAGTGGTCATTCATGTGGCCGCGCCATTTTTGGAGAAGATCACGGAATCCGGGCTGCCGAAGTGAATGTAGTTCGCCCAGTCCGGTTGCTTTTCTTTTTCCAGCGCGATTCGCGCGCTGCGGACGGCATTGCCGATCGGTATGCCGTTGGCAAGCTGGCCGTAAAGGGTCGAGGTGAACAACGTGGCGGCATCGTCACAGACCGGCCAGAAGGTGCCGACATAGTGGCGCACGCCGGCGATGAGAAATGCTTCGGCCACCGAGAGCGCCGAGCGCGCGGCATCGCGTCGTTCCTGCGCTTTGATTTCCGCATCATTCGCACCTTGCGGTTTCGGACTGCTGCTGCGGATGCCTGCGGATTCGCAGGAATTGAAAATCGTCACGCCGGGGAAGCGCGAAAGTTTCATCACATCCTCGCTGGTGAAGAACACATCGCCGGTGAGCAACAATCCCGACTGGGCGGCGTTGTTCCGGTTGAAGGCGCTGTGGCCTGCGTAGTGGAAGATGTCGAAGACCTGTTTTTCGAGAAGATCCTTCAGGTCTTTGGCATTCGCTGCGGGTCCTTCGAGGTAAGTAACGTCCACTTTACGGTTCTCTTCGAGCAATGTCTTGAGCTTGTTTCCTTCCTTGCGGGCACCGGGAAGATTGGAAGTGGGATCGATGACCAGCAGCACGCGCAATTTGTCCGCCTGCGGCGACGACCAAACGATGCGTGCGTTGGCACTGACAAAGCGCCTGCTGAAGCCGCCCTTGAGCGCCGGGTAAGTTCCATTGGGAAGCATCATTGCCTCCCACGGAATGCGCGATGCTTCCGCGTCGTGCACCAGTTCGATGCGCGAGTCTGCGGCTTTCGCGAGTTCGGCAAGCAACTCCGGCGGGATGAGGCTGGTGACATCGTCGGTGACTTGCTTGAGTTGTGGAATCGTGGTGACACCTGACTTGGTGGTGACACCGGCGTGTTGATAGAGGGACTGCAACTGTTCGCGGGAGAACTGCACCGATGACCGGCAGATTGCGGCGGCGGAATCGGCGCGCGGTTTCAGAATGCCATCGAGTTCAATGCTTTCGCCGCCTTCCTTCGCGCGTGAGGTGAGAAGCAGCATGGACGATTCACCTGCCTTGGCGGTTGCCCCGCGGGTATCCTGCTCGCGCGGATCGCGCACGGCGGGAAGTTTTGATCCCGATAGCGTGACGCGAACCCCGGCGAATGCGGGGTCGCTGGTCAAAAGTCCTTGCAGCTCATGACGGATTTCGCGGATGCGTGATTCGTTTGTTTCCACCAAAATGATGCGTCGGAAACGGTCGCGATCCGGATCGTCGCGCAGCGCCTGGATGAAACCGACAAAGCTGTGTTTGATGGCGAATGGGATGTCGATTTCGGGTCGATCCGGTCTTGCACCACCGAGAAGAACGGTGGAAAATTCATCGAAGCGCGAGGCGAGGATGTGGCGCATGGCCGAGCCGGTGGCGGCGGACAAGGCGTTTTGATTGAGCAGATCCCACTGGCCGAGATCGAGCACGGCAATGAGTTCCGCCATCACCGGATGGCGGCCGGTGGGGATGATCGTTACTTCTCCCGCGCCACGTGCGCTGCTCCTTTGTTCGAGGATGCGGCAGAGTGCGCCGCTCATTCCCTCGTCGAGACTGGTGACGGCAGTGGCCGGATTCAAGCCCTGGATCTGGCCGAGAAGAATGACACGCGACTGAGTGTCGCGAATGTCGCCGTGGGCCAGTTCGATGTCGATGGCAATCTCTTCGCCGCGCGAGATGACCACGCGGGGAAAGTCAATCGCGCCCTCGGGAGCACCGCTTGCATTGGGGGGAACAATCGCGGGGTTGTTGTTTTCGTTAGACGGATCGCCGGGAATCGATGAGGAGATGCGCAACAGGTTGAAACCGAACTCGCGTCTCTCCTGTTCGGTCGCGGGAGTGGTGTCGATGCCCCGCGCAGCCCGCGCGCTGCGGATGGCACCGCTTTGATCGCGCAGTTGTTTTTCGGTGAGCTGCCAGGTGTTGGTGGGCGAGTTTGCCTTGGTCGGCAGATTGCAAGTGCCGGTTTTGAGCAACGCGACCACAGCATCGGCGACGATCGGGCGCTGGCAGAGTTTGCCGTGTTCCGCGACGTTGCCATTCCCGCCAAAAAGTCCGGGGATTGCCGCCTGAGGAACATAATGAACGGTTTTCGCCTGTGAGGGAATGGCCGGTTTATGGGGGAATGTGCCGTCGCCATTGAACGAAACCGTGAACAGGAATTTTCCCTTGTCCACTTTCAGTCCCGCAAAGGTTGCGAGGCCGTCGCCGAAGATCGCATGATACGGGCAGCCCTGCGGAGGGTTGCCGAGCGAGGTGGTCACCTGGGCCGCGGTTTTGAGAACCTCCTTCATCGATGAAACCGGGTGGCCATTGTCCTGCGGCCAGTTTTTCAAATCAAACCAGTCGGGGTCCTGACTGAAACGCGGAAGCATGCCGAGCAGTCCGGGGAACGTGGAGAATGTTTCCGACAATTCCTTGTCGTTGTGGCAAAGATCGAACTTGGAAATCATCATCGCGGTGTCGTGTAGTCCGCGCATCACCAGCAAGGGACTGAGCGCCCCGGCAAGCGGCGTGCCAACGGTGACAAACGCCTTGAGGTCTACCGACCCGCCGAGATGCGGAAACGAAGCGCGGCTGACCAGACCGCCCATGCTGTGGGCGATGAGGTTGACGGGTCGATTGGGAAAATTCGCCTTGAGCCATGCGGCGAGGCTCTTGCCCAGGTCGGGGATCGATTTGCGCCAATCGTAGGCGTAAAGATATGTTTCGTACCCCGCGGCCTTGAGCGCCACTTCCAGCGGTCGATACACATCATAGAGCATGCCCTTGACACCGGTCGCACCGTATTTGCCAGCGTCGGGGAGTCGAAGTTTGGCGATGCCTCCCGTGGGCAGGGAGAGCAGGTCCAGCCAGATGTCGCGATTCTTGTCGCCGAGTGAGGAACCGAGGATGCCCGGGAGCAGCACCGCGACCGGTCCGCTGCCCGAGCGCGTGCGCACGCTCGAAGCCGCCTTGGTTTTTTCCGTTAGCCACTGGATTTCCTCGGCGGAATAGATGTCGGGCGGAAATTGTTCGACTTCGGCACCGGCGGAGCGGGTGCCTTTGCCGGTCGCGCGCGATTTTTTCAAAGTAGAAGTGTTGGTCTTGGTAATGGTTTTTCTTGCGGATTTTTTAGCTGACATGGTGGACTGGTGTTTGGATATGTTTTGATTTTTCTAACAAAATTTGAAGCGATGCAAGGTTTCGGGTCATTTCAGATAAGGGGCCAGCAGGCTGGAAAGCTCGAGCGCGCCGAGCCCACCCAAGGGCAGGAGGATCGCGCCGACCAGCGGGTTTTCGATGATGCCATAACGGGTGCGCGACTCCAGGTCAGTCAGAACGGCTTGCTGGCGGTCGAAGAACTCCTTGCGGCGTTTGGCCTGGGCTTCGTCGTCCGGCACCAGTTGGGATGCGGTTCGCAGGCGGCTTGCGACAATCTGGAAAGACTTGGACATGTGGAGTTGTGAAATGCATCCCCAGAGAATGACAAAGGCCAGGATGGTGGAATAGAGGATGATTTCATTTTTTGCAAAGCTGATGTTTTCAAAAACCGAGTGCCGCGAAATCAGAATGATGAAGAGCAGCACAAACGGTGTGACCGCCACAGGGGTGACAATGCGGAACCGTGATGCGGCAAGCCGAAGCAGCGGGATTTCCCAGAGTCCGATCGATGGGCTTTTCTGCGCCTTCTGTTCCACAAAAAATGATTCGGGCACATCGGGTCGGTCGGACCAGTCGTAAGGGGCTTCCGTCGCGGCCAAGGCATCGGCTGGCGAGAGCGAATTGATCAGCGGATCGTCGGTGTAAACCGGGATGGTCTGCGCATGCTCGTCGTTTATGCCGACATCGGTCGTGGCAACCAGGGCAATCGCCGAGCTTTTGATGAAGGTGTCCTCATCGTCGTTGCGCGAAAGCATGTAGCGATTGAGTTGCAGCAGGCCGTGGAGAATGAGAATCTGGGTATCCATGGCGAACAGCGCGATCAAGGCCAGTGTTGCTTTCGCTGCCACGTCGCTCCAGGAATACAGTTCGCGGAAAAACGGACCGCGCACCGAAGGGGGCGCGCCGAGGTCGGTGCCGTGAGTGAACAGCGCCAGCAGCAATGCGGTGATGAGGGTGTAGCCGATGACCCTCAACGCACGGTTGCCGGGGTCTGAAGCGAGTTTCTCGCGACCATAGCGCGAGATCAACCGGCTCTCGGGTTCCCTGCCGATGACACCGATCAGTCTCCTGCAATGATTGTTGATCGCGACATCGCGTGCTTCGTTCCATATTTTGTTAGAAAATGTTTTCGTTTTGCAAGCCAGAATCACTGCGATGCAGAAATGTGATAGCTGTCCGCGAATGTCGAGGGGTGACGGCGTCAAGGAATCGAACTCCCGCAGTTTTTCGCGCGCTCCGGCGAGGCATGGCAAAACGTGTTGCCCAGGGCGGACCTGAAACGGATAGATTTTCCGGGAGTCGCCGACATTGATGGCCACCGAAACCATGCTGCGCCACATCAGTGAGATTCCGACGGCGACGACAATAAGATTGCCGGCGACGGCCGGTAGCGAGTTGATGCCCGCGAAGAGGGGGCTCGGTTCGGCCATGGCCGCGTCGCGAAAAATGAGTTCCGGAAGAAAGTAGGCAACGGTGAGCAGACCGAGAATGATCAGGGAAATCGTCCGGGCCCAGTTGTTGCGAACCTTGCCGGGCCTTACACAAAACGCATGGTCGGGAGGTTGCCAGATGCTGGCGACGAGTGCGAAGGCGAGCACCAGAATCAGAAACCGATAGAGCGGTTTTGAATAGGGATCGTCGGGAGCGGGTGCCCGCGCAAGAGGTCTGCCCGGGACGATTTTTTTCATAAGAGTGCCAGATGAGTTCATCGCGGTGTAGGAGAGCAGTTGGTCCCCCGTGCGGCCTACTTCGTGAATTTCCACTGCGCGGTCCGGCCATGCAAACGCGTCTGCACAATTTTTTTTGATCTCACCACCTGCGTTGATGCAGGGGCAATCTTTCTTGTGGCCGAATCCCACCGCGTGCAGGCAGGAGAGGTAGGTGGAGGTTTGATAACTCGACCGGAATGGCGAAATATCACCTTGCAGCATGCTGTCCAACGACAATCCAAAAGCACCGGCGACGACGAGGTTGGTGCTGGAGTCGCGCTCGCTGCCCTGCCACAGTCGGGCGTCGAGATCATTGGTGAAAAAAACCGCTTCGGGAAAAACCGGACGCAGGGCCCGCAGCAGCAGGAGTTTGTCGTGCACATCCGATCCTAACAGGCCGATGGCGCGGAAGCGGACTTTGTCGTGGCGCTGGAGTTCGCGCAGGCGTGTGGGCAATCGACGCAGGGCATCGTACTGGCTGAAGCCCTCCGCCGGGTGGGAGCCGCCGAGATTGGATTTGTTGGCTGACGGCGCACTGCCCGCTGCCTTGGCATCCTTGCCCGCTTCAGGTCCCGATGCCATGCCATCGAGTGCTTCCAAATAGTTGATCGAGCGGACTTCGCGGGTTAGTTGCTGGCTCAGTCCATAAAACGGCGGATTCTGCGGTCGTTGCGAACCGTCCGTATCATTCGCCAGGGCGGTGGCATTCCAACTCTTGTATTCCTGAGAACTGCTTCGCTGCACCCACGCCGAACGAAAAGAATCGACGAGCAGTCGCGAGTGGTAGCGGTCGAGATCCGATAGCAGCAGGATCGCGTCCTGGCGGGTGTAGGCATCGGGATTGTTTTCCACAAACGCCGGAGGAGAAATGCCGCGGATTTCGAGTTCCTTGATCAGCGCCTGGCAGAGTTCGCCGTCATCGGCACCGATGCGGTGCAGCCGACCGCGCATTACCGAACTGGAAATGTCAAAGCTCTTCGCGAAGGAGATCGGCGCATCCGTGGAGGGCGGCGCTAGGCTTCCCGGTCCGGTTGTTAGGTTGATGCCGTGGGATTTGTGCAAGTGTCTCCAAAGCATGGAATCCTCCGCCGTTGCGTAAGGGGAGTAGACGGTGATTTGCGGGATGTCGGGAGAAGCATCCGTGCCAGTGTTGCCTTTTGTGCGCCGTTTGGCTGCGTCGCCGAGAAATTTCCAGAGTCGTTCGCTGCGATTGAGACCGATGTAGGCCAGGCTGCATTTGGGAATTGTGTCGCTTTTTTTGTTGGGCGAGGCGGAAACATTCACCGAAGCAGCCAGTGCCGCCATGTGCGCCAGGGTCGGGTCGATGGTGTTTTCATTCACATACACGACGCAAACTTTGGGCCGGGAAACCTTGAACCAGCGGGCGTCGGCGATCGGCATCCGCTCGAATGTCTCACACGCAGCGGCAAAAAGTTTATCGCCGAGCGGAAGCACGCATGGTCTGAGGCGGCCTTTGCCTGTGTAACTGAGCATCTCCGCCCGACCTGACAAAGCCGAAGCAATTGTGGTTCGGGTGCGGATGCGGCGTTCGATGCTGCCGGCATCATTATCTCCGTCGAGACCGACAAAAAGCACGAGAATGGTGTCATCCTTGGTGTCATCCTTGGTGAGATCCTTAATGAACGCGGACAGGAGTGCCGCGGGTTTCTTTGTAGCTTTGACGGATTGGTCAGGCGCTGCCCGCTTCCCCAGATCTAGGCTCTGCTCTTCCGGGGTTTCCTTTACAAACGGGATGGCGGGTGTGCTCAGGACTCCGGTGGGTTTGAAGGGGTCCTCCCAAAAGTAGGACGGATAGCCGTTCTGACCCTCCGCGATGATGTCCGATGAACTGCGCAGCACCCGGTCGGTGGCCAAGGGTGGTTCGGTCATCACGATCCCCGTGGAAATCGCGAGCAGAATGAACAGCTTCGGAATAAGCGGTCCTATGATCGACTTGCTATCGGGAGTGCTCATCGTGGTGATTGTCAGCAGGCTTGTGAATCTCTAGCGGAAGAGTCGTTTAAAAACAAGCCAATGGTTCTAACCGAGTTACAATTACATAACGCTCATAGTGCGGAAGAGTGTCAATCGAATAGTCACAGCTGGAGATTGATTTTTTCTCATGTCGGAACTGACTCAAGCGAAGTCTTGGGCTCGACTCCGTAATAACCCAAGGAGATCAACCGGAAAAACGCAAGGGCAGGGGGCGTTGATTTTGTGTGGTTTTTTCCGGGAATTATGTTTCACTTGGCGCGCATGAGTTTGACCCATCCCACCGCGAAGGCCGAGGCATTGATCGAGGCGTTGCCGTATTTGCAGGCTTTTCGTGGCAAAACCGTTTTGGTGAAACTGGGCGGTGCGGCGATGGAGGATCCCGAATTGGTGGCGAAAGTGATGCGCGACATCGTGTTTCTCGAAGTCGCGGGCATCAATCCCATCGTGGTTCACGGCGGCGGCAAGGCAATCTCCGCGGCGATGGCGGCGGCTGGTCAGGAGGCGACGTTTGTCGGCGGTTACCGGGTGACCAGCGACGAGGCGATCTCGATTGTGGAAAATGTTCTAACGGAGGAAATCAATCCGGCGTTGGTGCGGATGATCCGGGATTTCGGCGGCAAGGCGGTCGGCATTCCCGGCACCGATGTGTTTCTCGGTGAAAAAATGAAGGTCATTGACAAGGAAGGCAATCGCGTTGACATCGGTCGCGTCGGCGAGGTGGTTGGCTGCCAACTCGGTCGCATGGAGTCGGCGCACAATGCGGGAATCGTGCCCGTCATTTCGCCACTGGCTGCCGAACTTTCGACTGGCAAGCCCCTCAACATCAATGCCGACCTTGCGGCCGCGGCCCTGGCAAAGGAATTGCGTGTCGCCAAGCTGGTGTATCTCTCGGATGTCCCGGGGTTGATGCGCGATCCGAGCGATCCCTCGACCTTGATCAAATCGGTGAATCGCGCCGAGGCCGATGCGATGATCGCCGATGGCACGATCTCGGGCGGCATGATTCCCAAGATCAAAAGCGCCCTCGATGCCTTGAACGCCGGTGTGAGGAAAGTCCACTTCATCGATGGCCGGTTGGCTCACGCGCTTTTGTTAGAAATTTTCACCGAGAAGGGCATCGGCACCGAGGTGTCGCGGTGATTCATCCCGCGAGGATGTTGCGGATTCGTTGGTGGAGTGATGGGGGAATGTTGGTGGAAAATGTCGCAAGGCCCGCATGGGAGACCAGGATTTCCGCATTCGTTAGATTTTCGATATGGAACAATTCCGTGAGGGCATCAAGCTGCCACTGCATGAGTTTGCCTTTGAGGCAGGTAGTTTGTCCTTCGCGACGGACGATCGAAGTTGCCGCGCCGATATTTTTCATCCATCTCATCGGGATGTGGATGTCGCTTCCGCCAGCAGTGCGGCCATTTCCTCCTTTTGCAGGGCGGCACTAACGTCAAAAAGATCGCCGTCCATCAGCGCGGCGAGATTGTGGGCGGTGTAGCCGATGCGGTGGTCGGTCACCCGCGACTGCGGAAAATTGTAGGTGCGGATTTTTTCCGAGCGGTCGCCCGAACCGATCAGCGATCGACGGTGTTCGGAATACTGCTCCGATGCCTCGCGCTGTTTCATTTCGTAAAGTTTGGTGCGCATGATCTGCAACGCCTTCTCCTTGTTTTTGCCCTGCGACCGGCCTTCCTCACAACGCACATACAGTCCCGTGGGCAGGTGAAAGACCTGCACGGCGGATTCGGTGCGGTTGACGTGCTGGCCACCGGCACCGCCCGAGCGGCAGACTTCGATGCGCAGGTCGTTGGGGTTGAGTTGCACGTCGACCTCCTCCGCCTCGGGCAACACCGCGACAGTGACGGTCGAAGTATGCACCCGGCCCTGTGCCTCGGTTGCGGGAACCCGCTGCACACGATGGACACCTGATTCGTATTTCAGATAGCGAAACACCTCGTCGCCACTGACGCGCAGGATCACTTCCTTGAAACCGCCGACCTCGGAAGGAGATGATTCCAGGTGTTCCGATTTCCAACCGCGGCGCTCGGCGTAGCGTTGATACATGCGCATCAGTTCGGCGGCGAACAGCGAAGCCTCGTCGCCACCGGCACCGGCGCGGATTTCGATCAATGCATCGCGGTCTTCATTCGGATCGGCGGGAAGCAGGGCATATTGCAGGTCGCTGGTGAGCCGGGGGATTTCCTTTTCCAGAAACGGGATTTCGGCATGGGCCATCTCCGCGAATTCGGGCTCGTCACTTTTCGCCAGTTCCAGATTTTCCTCCAGTTGGCGTTTTGTTGCGGCGAGCTGCTCGGCGATGACGAGAGTATCCTTCAAGCGCCGGTGTTCGCGCAGGGTCTCGGTGGCTCGTTTGGGATCGGCAAAGAGGTCGGGGTCACCGATGGCGTGTTCCAGCTCGGTGAAGCGGTTTTTTCTTTGTGCGATGAGCGCGGAGTAGTCCATGGGCTGTGCGTGGGCGGACAGACTAGCCGATGCCTGTGAAAAAGAGGAGTGTTTTTTCTCAATAGCCGAGCCAAGGGCCGAGCCATCGTTCGGTGTCCTCGATGCTCATGTTTTTCCGGCGCGCGTAGTCCTCCACCTGGTCGCGCTGGAGGTCGCTGAGCGCGAAATAATGGCTGTCCGGATGGGAAAAGTAGATGCCGCTCACGGCCGATGCCGGATGCATGGCGTATGATTCCGTCAGTGTCACGCCGGTTTTGTTTTGGGCATCGAGCAGTTCGAAGAGAAATTGTTTCTCGGTGTGATCCGGCTGGGCGGGATAGCCGGGAGCCGGGCGGATGCCGCGATAAAGTTCCTTGATCAATTCGTTGTGGTTGAATTCGTTAGGTCGTTCGTATCCCCAGTCCACCCGGGCGCGATGGTGAAGCAGTTCGGCGAAAGCCTCGGCGAAGCGGTCGGCGAGTGCCTTGACCATGATGGCGCCGTAGGGGTCGTTTTGTTGTTCCAACTCGGCGGCGAATTCATCTGCGCCATGAATGCCCAGCACGAATCCGCCCACGTAGTCCGTAGCGGAGGCGTCCCGCCTCCCGGCTAATTCTGACTTGATTTCCTTTTCACCCGACCATTTCCAATCAATCAGGCCCGCCTTTATGGGATTGTTTTTGATGTAATGAAGCTGATTCCAAAAATCATCTTCATCCCGAATCAAATGATCGTAAGAATCTTCTTGCCAGAAAGTTCCTGTTCTTCCGATCGCTTTGTTCGCTTCTTTGGAAGAAAAACTTTTAATGCTTTGCAGAATTGAATCGAGTTGGTGATCGCCTTTGGGTTGTATCAACAAATGCACGTGGTTGGGCATCACACACCAAGCTGCGAGATCATAACGATCGCCATCGAAATGAGTGATGCTGCGCGCGACGATGTCAGCGATGATTGGCTGCTTCATCCATGCTTCGCCATTTCCCTGATCGAGAATCTCTTCGATATGAGTGCTGTAGAGTTCTTCAATGGAGCGTTTGGTTGACCTGATGACGGTTTGTTGATTGTTGGCTTCGGCGTTTTCCAGCACTGACTGGAGACGTATTTTTTCCTGAAGATATTGCTTTTGTGCGGTGGGTGGAATGGAGTTGTGCAAACAAAACGTAACGGCATACGTTCGTCCTGCTTGGGTCCAATGAGGAAGCGATCGGGTATGGTCTTTTGAAATTTTTTGATGATCTGCCTGGTATGTGGGCTTGAATGATGGAGAGGCTGGGAGGCGCGACGCCTCCGCTACGGGTTTGACGAAATCCGCCAGCGCGACGTTTGGTTTGCCGCTGGTTTTGTCGATTTGCTGACGCAAGGTATGCAGTCGGCCACGTTCGTTGCCGCGCGATTCGTCGGACCAGACGATGATGTCGTCGCCCTCGGTATTGGCGGGGAAAAATCCATAGATGCCGCGGGCGTTGAAACGTTTCTCCGCAATGATGCGTTCGATCAATTCCAGGGCGTCGGCGTGGATTTTCAGCGCCTCGGCGGCACCGGCGGCGTTTTGGGTCTTGAGTGTCTGCGTTTCCGCCTGCCAGACGCCGCGGATTTCCCAAGCATGGAAAAAAGGCGTCCAGTCGATGTAGTTGGCGAGTTCGCGCAGCGATTGGTTTTCGATCATCCGGGTGCCGAGAAATTCCGGCACGGCGGGGCGGTAGTTTTCCCAATCGCAGGTGAATCTGTTAGCCCGGGCCTTGTCGAGAGTGATCGTCGGTTTTTTGTTCGCGCCCTTCTCGAAATCGATGCGGATTTTTTCCTGCCTCTCGCGGTTGGCCAGAGCGAACGTTTCGCGCTGCTCGGCGGACAACAACGAAGTGGTGACCGGCACCGAACGGGAGGCATCGAGCACATGCACGACGGGTCCGGAATAATGTTGCGCGATCTTGATGGCCGTGTGCGCGGCGGAGGTCGTGGCACCGCCAATCAGCAAGGGCAGCGACATGCCGGCTTTTTCCATTTCCTTGGCGACATGAACCATTTCGTCGAGCGACGGCGTGATCAATCCGGACAGGCCGATGACATCGGCGCCGATCTCCCGGGCTTTGGCGAGAATCTTGTCGCACGAAACCATCACGCCCATGTCGGTGACTTCGAAGCCGTTGCAGGACAAGACCACACCGACGATGTTCTTGCCGATGTCGTGCACGTCGCCCTTGACGGTCGCGATGAGGAATTTCCCCGCCGAGGTGGATTCCTGCACTTCCCCCGGGTTCGCCTTGGCCTTGGCGATTTTTTCCTCCTCCATGAACGGTTCCAACCAGGCGACCGATTTTTTCATGACCCGCGCGGATTTGACGACCTGCGGGAGGAACATTTTTCCGGCGCCGAACAGATCACCTACCACGCCCATGCCGTCCATCAGCGGGCCTTCAATCACCTTGAGCGGAACACCGTATTTCAAACGCGCGGCTTCCGTGTCCTCCTCGATGAAGCGGTCGATGCCTTTCAACAAAGCGTATTCCAGGCGCTTTTCGACGCTTTCTTCGCGCCACGAGAGATCCTCCTCGATTTTGCGACCACTGACATTCTTGTAAGACTCCGCCAGTTCCAGCAGACGCTCGGTGGCATCGGCGCGACGGTTGAGGATCACGTCCTCGACTTTTTCCAACAACTCGGGATTGATCTGGTCGTACACCTCGAGCATGCCCGCATTGACAATGCCCATGTCCATTCCGGCCTTGCAGGCGTGATAGAGAAAGACCGAATGCATCGCCTCGCGCATGACGTTGTTGCCGCGGAAGGAGAAGGAAATGTTGGAAACGCCGCCGCTGACACTCGCGTGGGGGAGGTTCTCCTTGATCCACCGTGTGGCGTTGATGAAATCGAGGGCGTAACTGTTATGTTCCTCAATGCCGGTGGCGACCGTGAGGATGTTCGGGTCGAAAATGATGTCCTCAGGCGGGAAACCGACATCGTTGACCAGGATGTCGTAGGCGCGCTTGCAGATGCGGATTTTTTCCTCATAAGTCGCGGCCTGGCCCTTTTCATCGAAGGCCATCACCACCACGGCGGCACCGAATTTCTTGATGTGGCCGGCACATTGACGGAATTTTTCCTCGCCCTCCTTGAGCGAGATCGAATTGACGATTCCTTTGCCCTGAAGGTATTTCAGCCCCTCTTCGAGGATTTCCCACTTGGAGGAATCGATCATGATCGGCACCTTGGCGATGTCGGGCTCGCTTTGCACCAACTGCAGGAACCGGGCCATCATCGCCCGGCCGTCGATCAGTCCGTCGTCGAAACAAATGTCGATCACGTTCGCGCCGTTCTCCACCTGCTGGCGGGCGACTTCGAGCGCGTCCTCAAGCTTGCCGGCGCGGATGAGCTTGGCGAACTGCGGCGAGCCCGCCACGTTCGTGCGTTCGCCGATCATCAGGAAATTTTTGTCCGGCGTGTGGTTGTACGGTTGTGAACCGGACAGGCGCAGGAGACGGGGAATTGTATTCATCAGCGGTGTGGAGGAGAAATATTGACATTTCAGGCAAGCAAGGGCACCTGGCGCGGCGGGGCGTTTTTCACCGCTTCGGCGATCGCGGCGATGTGTTCCGGCGTATTGCCGCAGCAGCCGCCGGCGAAATTGAGCAGGCCTGAGTTCGCGAAATCGCCCAGCCAGCGGTTCATGTCCGCAGGGGTCATGTCGAAGCCCGTGGGTGTCAGCGGATTCGGCAATCCCGCGTTCGGGTAGCAGGAAATGTGGGTCGTCGCCGCGCTGGAAAGCTCTTCCAGAAACGGCTTCATCAGGTCCGGGCCCAACGAGCAATTGAGCCCGATCGCCAGCGGCTTGACGTGGGCCACGGCATTCCACAGCGCCTCGGATGTCTGCGCTGAAATCATCGTTTCGCCGCCGCGTCCCACGGCTGCGGAGATGATGATCGGCAGGGTGATGCGGTCCTGATCAAACACGTCCTGAATCGCCACCAGCGCAGCTTTGGCATTCAGGGAGTCGAAGATCGTTTCCACCATCAACAAGTCGGAACCACCTTCGATCAAGGCCCGCACCTGTTCCCGATAGGCATGCACCACCTGATCGAAGGTGATCACACGGAAACCCGGATCGCTGGCATCGGGCGAATTGGTTAGAGAAACCGTGAGCGGACCGATCGCACCGGCAACATAGCGTTTGCGACCGCTGTTGCTGCCGACTTCATCGGCCCATTTGCGGGCGAGACGCGCCGATTCCAGATTGATTTCATAAGCGAGATCGCGCAGGAATGGATCTTCGATGATGCCTTGAAAAAATTCCGGATCCTTTTTTCCGCCGTGCTCGCGTGGGTCGTCGACAAAGAATTCCGATTGCGAAATCGAGGTCGCCGAAAAATTGTTCGTTTCCACGATGTCGGATCCCGCTTCCAAAAAACGCCGGTGGATGTCGCCGATAACATCCGGATTGGTCAGCGTGAGAATGTCGCCGTTGTTCAGAATGTCCTTTTTGCTGTCGGCGAATTTTTGTCCCCGCGCCTGGGACTCGGATAGTCCATACGTGCGGATCGTGGTGCCCATGGCTCCGTCGAGAACGAAAATGCGTTCCCCGAGAGCGGCAGTCAATTCAGCAGTGGCATCGGCTTGCGGCATGCCCGGATGCTACGGGTCGATCCGCATTTTGACAAGCATATATCAACAAATCGCGATATGTTGATTTGTAATTTTTTTTGGCGTGGGAGCTTGCGTTGTTCCGCGAAGCGGGTATTTTCCGCGTGCCGATGGGAAAATTCACAGGTGAGTTGGTGCCAGCAGTGCGCGATGAAAAAAAGATCCGCAGGACTGCATGGATTCTGGCGGCGTTTGCGATCGTCGGCGGCGTGATGATTTTCTCGGCCTATGTGATCAAGGCCAACGACAGCCGGAATGACAACCGGCCCGCGTATGTCGGGCAGTTATTTCAGAATCTCGCCTTGGTCAGACAGGATGCCCAGCGCAATGGCTTGGATGAGTTGAAAGGAAAGGTGTGGATCATGACAGCAGTCAGCGTGAGCCAGCCGGAGAGTTGCGCCCGCAGTATGGGAGTATTGAAGTCGCTCGCGGAAAAGTACCGCGACAATCCCGATGTTGCGTTTGTCTGCATGGTGATCGACCCCGGGCCGCCGGAAAACGCGGCGAAAATTCTGGCCGATGAAGCTGCCAAACACGGGGCTGTGTTGCCGCGCTGGTGGTATGCCACCACCGAACCGGCGATTTTGCACAAGTATCTCAAGGACAAATTCCGACTCGGCAGCCTGCCCCATCGGGAGGAGGGGAAATGGGTTTATGACAGCTCCCTTGTATTGGTGGACCGGGGGCTTAAGATTCGTCGCGCCGTGGTTCCCCAGCAACGCGGTGGTCCGCCGTATGTGACGGGCTTTGATTTTGACCAGGCTGCGGGCTGGGATGCCAAGCGAATCAAAACGGGCACCCCGCGCAACCATGTCGAGGAAATGCAATTGTTGTTGGAAAAAACCATCGATCAGTTGTTGAATGAAACCGTGAACTCCGGGAAATCATGACGAATAAAACGAAAATCATCGGCATCTATGCCATGACGGCGGTTGTATCGGCCCTCATACTCGCTGTGGCTTTTTGGGTGCGCGGCGGGCTGATCGAACGCGAAAAACCGCTGGCCATCAATCAGGGCGTGAAAAAGGTACCCGTGTTTTTTCCTATCGGCGCGGACCTCGGGGCGACCAATCAGTCGGGCGAAAAAGTCAAACTTTCGGACCTCAAGGGCAAAGTATGGGTGGTGGGCGAGTTCTTCGCCGTTTGCCCCCATTGTGCGCTTCGCAACGGCCAGGAACTGCGCGAGTTGATTGATACATTTTCCACGAATCCGGATTTTCACCTGACCTGCATCTCCATCGATCCCGAGACCGACAATGTGGAGCGACTGAAGGAATATGCCTCGGTGTTGAATGCCGATGCGAAAAACTGGTGGTTTCTGACCACCGGCAACACCAAAGTGGCGCACGATTACATGGACGGCACGCTGAAGTTTTTTTCCGTTAGGGAAAGAACCGACAAGGCGGACATCGAAAGCAATGGCAGGTTTGCCCATGACCTCGGACTGGCTGTGGTCAACCGCAAGTTTGAAGTCGTGGGAAAATGGCCGCTTGCGGAGGCGCGCAAGGCCGACCCGGTGTTGTATGAAAAATACAAACAGGAAATGTATGCCAAAATCCGCGAGGAACTGGCGAAATGAAACAATAAGCAATCATGAATGAATCGAACAAATTGTCCGCGCAGTCCGAGAAAAAACTCCGCGTTGCCGCATGGATCGTCACCGCATTGGTCCTGATCCTGGTTGGACTTATGCGCAGGCCGGAAATGCACATCAACCTGCCCGAAGGTGTGAGTCTTTCGTTTCTGCCGCTGGTGCATGCCTGTTTGAATTCACTGGTCGCAGTTTCCTTGGTCTCCGCGCTGGTTTTCATCAAAAAGGGGGATGTGGCGGCGCACAAAAGAATGATGACGGTTGCAATGATGCTTTCCGTGCTCTTTTTACTTTGTTACGTCGCGTATCATTTCACCAGCTACGAAACCCGGTTTGGCGGCACGGGTGCTGTGCGGCACCTGTATTTTTATCTGCTGATCAGCCACATCACCTTTGCGGCGATCAGCTTCCCGATGATCCTTTTCACCTATCTGGCGGGCTGGGCGAATCGCATCGAGGCCCACAAAAAACTAGCGAAATTGACCTTTCCCATCTGGCTGTATGTCGCCGTGACCGGTCCGCTTTGCTATCTCATGCTTCGTCCGTACTATTGAATTTCCCATGAAAATCGCCAGTTACAAGGATGCGGGGTTTGCGACCGTCGCCGCCAAGATGAAACGTCGGGCGGTTCCGACTGTAGAACTGCGAGACACCGTGGCATCGATCATCGCTGATGTCGCATCCGCCGGCGACGCTGCTTTGGTTGCCTATACCAAGCGATTCGATGGCATCGAACTTTCGCCCAGGAATCTGTTCGTCACCCGCAAGGAATTGACGGCTTCCCACAAAGCCGTGACTTCTGCCACGCGCGATGCTGTCGCGGCGAGCCTGGAAAACATCCATGAGTTTGCCAAACGGAGCCTGCGCAAGGACTGGAGCCGCAGAAACGCCCAGGGCGCGCTGGTGGGGGAGCGGTTCACTCCCTTCGACCGCGTGGGCGTTTACGTTCCCGGTGGCAAAGCGCCGCTGGTTTCGACCGCGTTGATGACCGCGGGTTTTGCTCAAGCCGCCGGCGTTCCTGAAATTTTTGCCGCGACCCCCGTCGGTCCGGATGGCATCGTGAATCCCGCATTGCTCTATGCCTTGAAAGTTTGCGGCGTGACCGAGATTCTGAAGGTCGGCGGCGCGCAGGCAATTGCAGCCATGGCATTGGGAACGAAATCCGTGCGACCCGTGGATCGGATTTTTGGCCCCGGCAATCGTTTTGTGGTCGAGGCAAAACGCCAGCTTGTCGGTGCTGTGTCGATCGATCTGTTGCCGGGTCCGAGTGAGCTATTGATTCTGGCGGACAAAACCGGCGATGCCGGATGCATTGCCGCGGACATGCTGGCCCAGGCGGAGCACGGCGGCGACAGCGTGGTGGGATTGCTCACGGATTCCAGCGCCCTGCTCGAAAAGGTCGTGGAGGCGATCCAGGTGCAGGTCAGTTCGCTCTCCCGCGCGAAAATCATCAACGAGGTGTTGCGTCAGGGCACCTTTCTGTTGCACGTGAAAAACATGGCCGAAGGCATGCGCTTGGTCAATGATTTCGCTCCCGAGCACTTGACGTTGGTAACTGACAAGGAAGACTTTTGGTTGTCCAAGGTGCGCAACGCGGGTGCCGTGTATGTCGGCAATTTTTCCCCGGTGGCGGTCGGTGATTTTCTGGCCGGCCCGAGCCACACCCTGCCCACCGGCGGAGCGGGAAGATCGTTTTCCGGACTCCGTGCGGACCAATTCCAACGTCGCACCAGCATTGTGAAAATGAATCGTGCTGCGCTGAAAAAATCGCTGCCCTTTGTGGAGGAGTTCGCCCGCATTGAAGGACTTGACGCGCATGGAAAATCGGTTTCGATCCGGCTCGAAGACGGAGCGTGACACATCATGCTCGGATGTCCGCTTGATCAATGAACTCTGTCAGCTTTCCATCTCGCACTCCGCTAGGTTCCATGCCAAGGGGGCCATTGTTTGCTCAGTCCGGTCGGTTGCAACCGGACCAGCAGAAACCTCACTTCACCCTGTCGTCAGCTTGGCAGGATCGGTGGTCTTTTTGGTCCACACCAGTGAGGCAACCACGGAACCGGCAAGGACCACGACAATCACTCCTAACGAAACATGGGTGTCGATTTTCCACGCACTGTGTGACAGCAGCATCTTGACTCCGACAAATCCGAGCACCAGTGCCAGGCCGGTCTTGAGGTGGTGGAATTTGTCCATCACTCCGGCGAGGGCGAAGTAAAGGGAACGCAGGCCCAGGATCGCGAATACATTCGACGTGTAAACGATGAACGGATCCGTGGTGACCGCGAAGATCGCGGGAATCGAATCCACCGCGAAAATCACGTCGGTGAATTCAACCAGGATCAGCACCATGAACAGCGGGGTTGCGTGACGGATTCCATTCTCCCTAACAAAAAATCGTCCCTCCCTGTAGCCATCGGTCACCGGCATGATTTTTCGGAACATCGCCAGGATCCTGCTTTTGCCGGGATCGTATGGCTCCTCTTTTTTGATCAGCATTTTGATGCCGGTGATGATCAAAAACGCACCAAACACATAGATGATCCAGGTGAAATTGCTGACCAGACTTGCCCCGACCGCGATCATGGCAGCACGCATGAGCAGGGCGCCGATGATGCCCCAAAACAGAATCTTGTGCTGGTAAAGCGTCGGTACTGCGAATGCGGAGAACAGCAGCGCGAACACGAAGATGTTGTCAACACTCAGCGATTTTTCGATGACGTATCCTGTCAGGAACTCCACGCCTTTTTCCCCACCCATGAAGTGGGCAATGCCAAGATTGAAAATCATTGCCATCACCACCCAGACAATCGTCCATGCGATGGATTCCTTGAAACTGACAATGTGGGCCTTGCGATGAAAGACACCCAGGTCCAGTGCGAGCATGCACAGAACGAATAAATTGAACAGAATCCACGGCCATGGTCCGCCGCCCGTCATGATGTTTGCAGAAATCAGTTGCATCGACGACATTCTGACCCGGAATTACAATTTGACTATTTCAAATTGAATGATAAACGTTTCCAAAAAATGGAACAAAAGTACGCCTATGATTTGAACTATGGACACCTGCGCTACTTTTACGCCGTGGCAAGCGAAGGTGGTCTGCGTCAGGCAGCTGCGAAATTGCATGTATCCCAGTCGTCGATCTGCACGCAAATCCGTCTGTTGGAGGAAACCCTCGGTGGCAAGTTGTTCCGGCAGAGCGGGCGATCTCTGCAACTGAGTGAATTGGGCCAATCGATCCTCGGACATGCCGCGGAGATTTTTGAATTGGGGGCGGAGATCGCTTCGGCGGCCAGGACGGCAACGACATCGCGACGTCCGCAGTTGCACGTGGGAATCGTCGATGCCTTTCCCAAACTGATGAGTTATGAATTGTTGAAACCCGCGTTTCGTCATCGACCGGAGGTGCGGGTCAGTTGTCAGGAAGGGAAGTTGCCCGACCTTTTGGCCATGTTGCAGACCCACAGATTGGATCTGGTCATTGCCGATGAACCGGCGTCATCGGGGGAGGCGACGCGATTTTTCAATCATGAACTGGGCGGCTGTGGCATGAGCTTTTGTGCCGCTCCGGAATTGGCGCGCACATGCAAGGGCTCGTTCCCCGGCAACATTCGCAACGCCCCAGTCTTGCTGCCGACGCAAAACTGCATTTTGCGTCGCGAGTTGGAGAAATGGTACCATGGTCTCGGCATCCGCCCGAGGGTGGTCGCGGAGTTCGAAGACCCGGCACTGGCGAAAATCTGCGCGTCGGATGGCATGGGTTACATCGTGATCCCCACGGAGGTTGCCGCGGATACCATGAAACGGTATGGATTGAAGTTGGTAGGAAAAACGATGGAGGTGACCACTTCGTTCTATGTGATCACCGCCGAGCGCAAAACCGACAATGCCGTTGTGGCCGCCATCACCGGTCGATTGCGGAAGCATTCAAAGTGAACGAAATCAACCCACAACCTCCACGTGCGCAGCTTCGGTCTGCTCCGCTTCGCGATAGTCGGCGCCGGTGACTTTCGACCACCACAGTACTAGTGCGGAGGCAACGAAGATCGAGGAATAGGTTCCCACGATGATGCCGATAATGATCATCAGCGAGAAATCGCGCATGGCCGGTCCGCCGAAAACGTAGAGCGAAAGCACGGCGAACAGCGTTGCGCCCGAAGTTAGAATCGTTCGCGACAAGGTGGCGTTGATGGCCTCGTTCATGATGTCTTTCAACGTGCCGCTGCTATAGCGCAGGTTTTCGCGGATCCGGTCGAAAATAATCACGGTGTCGTTGATCGAATAACCCGCAATTGTTAGAATCGCGCCAATGTGAATCAGCGACAATTGATTGCCCAGCAAAACAACCAGACCGCAACTGATGATCACGTCGTGGAACAGCGCGATGATCGCACCCACGGCGAACGAAAGGCGGTAGCGGAACGACACATAGAAGAAGATCAGCACCATGCCAATGACCAGGGCGACAGCGGAGTCTTGCATGAATTCTTTACCCAGCAAGGAGGATACCCCGTCGCGGCTGGGAGTGAGGTTCATGGTCTTGATGTCGGGAAATGTTTCGGATAGTTTGCTTTCGATGATGGGCGCATCCTTCGCGTCGCAGCGGATGGTGAGCAGGCGACCAGTGACGAGGTTCTTTTCCTCCTGAGGGAAGGCTGCTTTTTGCAAAGTCAGACCATTGATAGTCTTCTCGACTTCGGTGAAAGGCAACGCTGCTTTATCCCCGATGGCGTAGGAAATGATTGTGCCGCCGGTGAAGTCGATGCCCAGGCTTTTTTCGCCTTTGATGGCGTAGACTCCGATCGAAGCCGCAACCAGAATCGAAGAAACCAATGCGGCAATTTTGCTTTTGCCGAGGAAATCAAAATTGGCACTTTTGATCAGATTGAGGAAGGTGAATTTCTTGATCGCGTTCATGTCGACACACCAGCGGAACAAAACCCGGGTGACCAGGATCGAGGCGAACAGCGAGGACACCAGGCCGATGGTCAGGGTAATCGCGAAGCCCTTGACAGTTCCGGTGGCGCGCCAGAACAGCACCAGCGCAGTGATCAAGGAGGTGAAGTTCGAATCGAAAATCGCGGTGAATGCCTTTTCGTAGGCAAGTTGCAGAGCATTTTTCACCGATTTGCCCGCTTCCATTTCCTCGCGCAGACGTTCGTAGATGAGTACGTTGGCGTCCACCGCCATGCCGATGGTCAGAATGATACCTGCGATGCCGGGTAGGGAGAAAGCGAAGCCGAACATCGCCATGATGCCGAACAGCATCACGGTGTTGATGATCAGACCGATCAACGCCACCAGACCGGCGAAGCGATAGTAAACGAGAATGAAAACGAAGGTGGCGAGCAGGGCGAAAATGCCCGCGGTGATACCCTGCCGGACGACGTTGGCTCCGAGCGTCGGGGCGACGATGCGTTCCTCGTCGAACGCCAGCGGGTTGTTGATCGGGTTCATCAGGTTTTGCGCCAGTTGTGTCGCTTCATCCTTGGCGTTGAGACCCTCGATGACGAAATTTTTGCCTAGCGGCTGCTCGCTGTTCACCACGGGTGCGCTGATGCAGGTGCCGTCGAGCACGATCGCGATGCTGCCGCGACGGCTGGTCATCGGTGTTGTCAGTGCGATCATCTTGTCTTCGCCCTTGCTGTTGAGAGTGATGGAAACGACGCCGCCCATCTGCGGGAAAGCGGCGACGATGTCGCGCCCCTCAATGGCGACACGGCGGTTGAGCAGGATGTTGGTGGAGATTTCCGATTCCTCCGGCGTGCCTTCCGCGACGGCATGTTTGTAGGAAAAAACCTTGTAACCTGGTTCGATGTGTTCGCCCTTGGCCACTTGTTCGGCAAGTTGGGATGACTGCGGATGAACCTCGCGAAGTTCCAGTTTCGCGGCTTTGCCAAGGGTGTCCTTGATTTTCGCGGCATCCTCCGGCTTGATTCCCGGCATCTGCACCACGAAGCGGTCAACGCCCTGACGGAAAATCACCGGTTCGGCAACGCCCGATGCGTTGAGACGTTTTTCAATGATCGTGATCGCGTTGTCTGTGTCCTGAACGGTCACCGCGACTTTTTTCCCTTCCTCGTCCTCCCTTGGCTGTACGCGCATCGTGAACGAGGATCCGCCCACGATGTCAATCGCACCCTTGAGTTTTTTATCGAGCGGCGTGAGGGCCATCGCGCAGAGCATGCCGACCGCTACCAACAGCACCGTGCCCACATCGCGTTTGCGTTTCTCACTCTCGGTGGCGAAATACCAGCCGAACAGCACCAGCAAGATCATGCCGTAGCAGAACAACAGCAGCGGGTTGGCGGTGAAATTCTCGAGCCATGAGATGGTGTTGGAAAGCCATGCGGGCATGGCGGCGAGTGTTTGGAGTTGCGGCAGCATCGGAAGTTGTCGGGTTGGTTGCTTTGCGAAGGGAATCAGGCGTCCTTTTTCACCACGATGGCCATCGCGGCTTTGTCGAATTCGACCATAGTGTTGTCGGCGATTTTCACCACGACGGTTTTTTCCTTGATGTTGTGGACCAGGCCATGAATCCCGGCGCTGGTGATCACCCGGTCGCCGGTCTGCATCGAATCGATGCGCTGTTGCAGTTCCTTGCGTTGCTTTTGCTGCGGACGGATCAGCAGGAAGTAAAACATCACCACCATCAGTCCCATCATGATGAAAGGCTGAAAGCTTGAGGCGCCGGTGGTGCCGGCCGCTTCGGCAAGAATGGGGATAATCGGGATGTTCATGTTTGTTGTTGGTAGCGTTGGATGAAGGCTTGTTGGAAAGACAGGAATGTCCCGTCTGCGATCGCCCGCCGGGCGTCGCTCACGAGACGCAAATAGAAATGCAGATTATGGAAAGAAAGCAACCGTAAAGAAAGAATTTCTCCTGCCCGGAACAAATGGCGGATGTAGGAACGGGAAAACCGCGCCACGTGGGGGTGGGTCGTTTCGCACAGCGGTCGCGGATCGCGTTCAAAGGCCAGGTTCTTGATCTGGATCGGTCCGTCGAGCGTGAAGGCCGTGCCGTGGCGCGCCACCCGGGTGGGCATGACGCAGTCGAACATGTCGACACCCCGACCGATCATTTCCAGAATCTGCGGCGGTGTGCCCAGCCCCATGGCATAACGCGGTTTGTTTTCGGGCAGATACGGCACGGCATGGTCGATGGCCCGGAACATCTCCTCTTCGGGTTCGCCAACGCTGACACCGCCGATCGCGTAACCATCGAAGTCCATTTGCGCGAGTTCGGTGGCCGATTGCGCGCGCAGTTCTGGATAGACCGAGCCCTGGACAATCCCGAAATGATGTTGCCGGCCTGTGCCGGAGCGCGGCTCGTTGGCGGCAACCCAGTCCTTGCAGCGCCGCGCCCAACGGGTGGTCAGGGCCAGAGAGTTGGCGGCGTATTTCTCATCGCAGGGATACGGCGGGCACTCGTCGAAAAGCATCGCGACATCGGAACCGATCGATGCCTGGATTTCCATGCTCAACTCGGGGGTGAGCAGCATCTTCGAACCATCGAGATGGTTTTGAAACCGCACGCCCTCCTCGGTGATCTTGCGCAATTTCGCCAGCGACCAGACTTGAAAGCCCCCGGAGTCGGTGAGAATCGGTTTTTTCCAGCAGGCGAATTCGTGCAGTCCGCCGAATTCCCTGATCAATTCATGGCCCGGTCGCAGCCAAAGGTGATAGGTATTGGCGAGAATGATTTGCGCGCCGAGTAGTTCCAATTCATCAGGATGCAACGTTTTCACCGAACCCTGTGTACCGACGGGCATGAAAATCGGGGTCTCCACCCAGCCGTGTGGCAATTCCAATCTGCCGAGTCGGGCGCGGGAATCCGTGGCGGTTTTTAACAAGGTAAATGGCACCGGCGGATTCAAGAGCAAACGAACCACGATGGAAAGGCTGATTTTGCGACTGACCCGAAATCCGCAGTTGACCGCCGCCACTCGCCGTCATCATCTGATCGGTTTAAAATTTCAGCCCTTGGGACAGCACCGTAGGATGCAGTCCGCTGTGAGGAGGTTGTTGTTGCCCCCATCCAGTTAGGAAATTCATTGCAGCAGTGAGGCTCTTTTCTATCTTTGCGGGAATTTTCATGGCAGGCGCAGGTCCCGCGCGCTCCACAGGGTGTCGGCTGCTCCTGCCGCGTTGCCTTTCATGCGCCGCGCTCCGTCTTTGCGTCGCTCGCTGAAGCGCTCCCGCGCACTTGCAAAGGCTTCGTTCACAAACGCTTTGCTGCCGATGATCGCGCCATC